>CAYNOV010000187.1:0-2521 GCA_964398905.1 uncultured Thermoplasmata archaeon | reverse complement strand
TTCAATACAACAAAGAAAAGATCGACGATATGGATAAAGTCATCACTCAGCCTTACGACAAGATATCAGACGAGGTGCAGGAGAGATATTACCGAGAACATGAATACAATTACTGCAAACTCATACTTCCAAAAGAGGATAACAGGTATGAGATGGCTTCTAAAAGATTACAACAGTGGATGGAAGAGAACGTTTTAAAGAAAGAGGAAGAACCTGGCATATATGTGTATTATCAGGATTACGAAGTCCTGGGAGAAAAATTCACCAGGAAAGGATTCGTCTCAGCGGTAAAACTTCATCCTTTCGAGGAAGAAGTCGTTCTTCCACATGAAGAGACACATAAAGGACCGAAGATCGACAGGCTGAACATGTTGAGAGCTACAGAAAAAAATCTAGAAGCTGGATTCATGCTGTACAGTGATGAGGAGCAGACATCTATAGATATATTCGACGAGATCAGCCAAAAGGAACCTCTCTATGAAGGGACAGACGACCTTGGAGTTCACAGCAGAGTTTGGAAGATAGAAGATGAAGACAAGATAAAGAAAGTACAAGAGGTGCTTGAAGGCGAGCAGGTAGTCATCGCCGACGGTCATCATAGGTACGAGACCGCAGTAACGTACAGAGACGAGATGAGAGAGAAGAATCCGAATTATCAAGACAATGAGGCGTTCAATTGGCGGATGACCTATATGGTGCCGGTAGAAGATCCTGGACTTAATGTGTTACCAGGTCATAGATTACTTTTGAAAGAAGAAGTCGAACAGGAGCACATAGATGAATTAAAGAAATACTTCGATGTGAATGAACTTTCAGAGGGTGATGAAGAAACCTTCTTGAAAGAAAATGATGATACTTCTTCCTTTGTTCTTTACGACGAGGATAGGATTATAGGACTTCGACTGAAAAGTCAAGAGAAGATCGAAAAGTTCATGTCCGATGAATATTCAGAAGATTACAAAGGCTTGGATGTCGTAGTCCTAAGAGATGTTATCTTCGAAGGAATCATGGGGTTAGAAAATCTACATATCGATGAAGACATCTCTTATGAGAGATGGGCCGAAGATTCCATTGAAAAAGTGAAAGATGGTGAAGCTACGGTTGCTTTCCTAGTGAACGCTACTAAGCCAGAAGAAGTCTTGAATGTGGCCAAAAATGGAGAAAGGATGCCTCAGAAATCAACGGACTTCTATCCTAAGATAAATTCCGGATTCATGATGATGGACATCCAGCCCGGCGAGACGCTTTAGAACCTAAAAACCCTTCTCATTTTTCTGTATTTTCCTTCGACTGCGTCCAGAAGTATGCCTAATGAGAGAAGCAATCTTTTGTCTATTTTAGGTTCTAATTCTCTCTCGACTTTGAGCCTGTAAACGTTTTTTAGCATGGTCAACCTTTGTTTGCAGACGCCTATCTTTTTATCATCTTGATATAACTTGTACCTGTAAGGTAATTTTCTCAATACTTTAAAACGTATCAATTCTTTAACGATCGAGTCTTCCGTTGCCGAACCTATCACTTTTCTATCTTGATCCATGATATCCCAATCACTCAGTAAGGCAGATTTAGGTAACTTTCTTTTCAGAAATCCGATCACTTTTTCCCTTTCTTCGTTTACGACTTTGAAAGAGCCACTCATATCTATGAAATTTTCCTGCTTGATCCTGAAAAGTTCCTTCTCTTTTTCACTTCCATCATATACCTTCAATTCACCTTTTAATTTGAGGGATTCTTCTTCGCAAAAACCGACCTCGTTCCTCCTATCGTTTTTGATGTGGTATTGGTTCCCTATAGAAAGGAACTTCTTCTCGATGATGAATTCATCTTCTTGTAATGAAGGCGGAAGGTCAATGGTTTCAGAGTTTTCTTCATCCTCCAATTTCGATCACCATCCTCTTTAGAATTAAGATCCTATAAAGATTCTCCGAATTCTTCCGCAAGTTTTCTCATCCTATCCGCACTTTTTTCATAACCGGCTTTTTCAGTTCTTTTTATCTGATTGATGAAACGTTCTTTTCCACCTGCGGTGTTATCTGCATGGCAGACTATCTTCTCTTCCTTTGTCTTTGGTAGGTAGCTTCGCTTTGGCAATCCTAACTCTTCCGCTTCCTGTTTAGTTATGCCTCCTCCGATGTGCCTTTCAACTATCTTAGCGATCTCATCTTCCCATCCTTTTTCTCTGACCAATTCAGCACCTTTCACTCCATGATCTACCTCGTGGCTCACAGTTCTACCTACGTCATGTAAAAGGGAGCCGGCTATTATCGATCTGAGATCACCACCGTGGTTTTCGTGTAATTGCAGCGCTCTATCGAGAACTGACATGGTGTGTTCCATAAGATCGTCGTCCATACCTTTTTCTCTGCAGAACTCGAAGCATTCATCTGCTGTGGGGATCTTGTCAGTATCTAAAACTCTTTTGCTTTTTGTCGAAGGGGCCACATTTAGTTCTCCACCTTCAAAATACGGGATCTTTCTGTCATTGTATCTATCGAGAAATACAGCTAAAGAAGCTACTTCT
>CAYNOV010000186.1:0-2546 GCA_964398905.1 uncultured Thermoplasmata archaeon | reverse complement strand
TAACCTATGCTAAAACGGTCGGAAGCTCCGTTCTTCAGGGCGGGGAGGATGTCACTATAGCGGTCACTCGTCTTCGTATTTTTCAGTATGATCGCAGTCAGGATATCCTGTACAGCCCCAGAACTTCCCATACTTTCCTTCTCTGACGACCATCTCTTCACCGCATTCCGGACAGTTCTTCTTATCTTCGCCCTGTAATCTCTTAGCTAGAAAATGGTCTTCTAGTGCCAATTGAGAAAGCTCATCGGCCTCCTGATTGTTATCTCTATCGACGTGTTCTATCTCTACAGACTTGTTATTTTTTTCGAAGTACTCGAAAAGGTCTTTAACCTCTTTATGGAGGTCTTTCAGATTGTCTGAGTTGACTGACCACTCTCCATTGACCTGTTTTACCAATAGTTGAGAATCCGATCTTATCGCTATGCTTTCGAAATCGATACCTGAATCTTTTATCCATTCTAGGCCTTTTATTACCGCCTTGTACTCTGCATAGTTGTTTGTGACTCTATCCTCCAATAGCATACCGTAATCTTTTCTAACTGTAGAAGAGTCCTTTTTGATAAGGTACCCATAAGAGGCGACTCCACCGTCCTTCCCGCGGTAGGCACCATCCGCGTGTAATAGTATCTCACTCATATTTTCTAACCTTGAATTATGTTTCTCAATCAATAGTCCGTAGTATTATAGTTTATTGGAAAGAGAGTTCTTGAAGCATCAATCCCTATCTAATTTATCATATAACCGCAACAAACAATCGATCGCAGAACAACCCTCTTTCGAGAAGAGCCCGATAATAAGGAATGAGAGAACTCCTACAGTGAAGATAGCGATCCCTGCTATGGTAAAAAGACCTTGATACTCGAAGCGGGCTAATATCATCCTATTGATGAATATACCTACTGCGCCTCCGAGGAACATATTGAAGGACGCTAAAGACATGACTGTACCCCTCTTTTCAGGAAGGTACTGTTGAGCTGTCGTAATGATCGTTACCTGAAGTATAACGAAGGCTAGACCGAACCCGAATAAAGCAGGAAGGACTAGATACAATCCTAACCAGTAACTCACGACTAGCAGTGAGATGAGTCCTATAACTCCAGCCATCAACAAGATCTTCGAACCGAATTTCTTTCTTAAGGTCCCGGCTCTTCTTCCGCCAGTGAAAGCCGCTAGACCGAAAAGCGTCAGTATGAGTCCAACAGAAAATATATTATAGCCAGTCTGAACAACAAGGTAATCACCTAGATAAGTGAAACTCCCGAATACAGCAAAACCGACCAGTGAAAGTAGAGCTACAGTTCTAAGTAACTCTGGATGTCTTATCGCGTCTCCGTAAGCTTCTCGAAAACTCAATTTATCCAATGTTCCTTTTTCGAAAGTCAGGACTTTGTAAAGGAAAAAGACCAAGACCAACTCTGCGATACCATATGTAAGATAAACTATCCTCCAACTTCCTATAAATGATAATGCTCCACCTATCGCGGTAGCGGCTGCAGCACCTAAAAAATACATCCCCATGACCGTTCCTATAGAATTCATCTTGGATTTCGGCTCCTCAAAGGTATCCCCTATGAGCGATATAGTCACGGGCAGGATGGCGGCTGCAAAGGCACCGTTGACAGCTCTTAAAGCAGCTAGAGAATAGATATCGAACGCTGCTGCAGCAAGGGAACTGAAGATCGCGGTTCCCAATGCAGCAGTAGTTATCACTTTTACTTTCCCAAACCTATCCGCTAATGGACCAAAAACAATCGTAAAAAGACCGAAAGGTAACATGTAAGCCATGACGGTCATGGCTGCTGTTCCTATACCGACCTCGAATTCTGCCGCTATATCGACCAGGATAGGTGCTGCTGCATAATTATCACCCATCACCCAAAATCCCATGAATCCAAGTAGATAGACCAGTAGTTTCTTTTCACGATCCTTTTTTCCTTCCATATCCAAGTATATTAGTGATTCATTTTATAATTTTTTTGTTACAATTTTACGCTAAATTCGATGAGCGAAAAGACTTTTACCTTGATCTCATTGGCGGGGATATGGAGAACGAAGAGACCTTTAGAAAGTACCTACAAGAAATAAGACCCAGTCAACTTTATCTCAGCGAAGACAGACTGAAAAGTGTAAAGGAAAAAGAGAATCTAGAACCTCTACCCGTTAAAAGGATAGGTGAAGAGTTGTTTTTCACCGATGGTCATCATCGTGCCTTCGCTCTTTGGAAGAAAGGCAAAAAAAAGGTAGAGGTGTATGAAGACGAAGATGATATGGATTGGCTAGCATATCTCATCTGTGTCGACTGGTGTATAGAAGAAAACATCGCATCGATAAAAGACTTAGAAGACAAGATCGTATCTGAGAAGAAATTTCAAGATTTATGGATCGGCAGATGTCAGCAGATGCATGATGAAGATAGTTTTCAACATATCCAATTTGAGAAGGAAAAAGATCCCGGATATAAAAGTCAGGTTTGTGGATCCATATTAAGATCTCTGCCTGAATGGTTCGGTATAGAACATGCGATCAAAGATTATATTGAAGGCGTT
>CAYNOV010000185.1:0-2558 GCA_964398905.1 uncultured Thermoplasmata archaeon | reverse complement strand
TCTGTGCCTCCATCGATTATCCCACTCCATTCACCTTCGATCACGTAGCTGTCATCTTCATATCCCATCTCTATAATACCCTCTCCATCGATATTTACAATAAGTTCATATTCATCATCAATCACGCCACTAACATCGATGGTCATCTTGAACTGAAACAGATATACATCTTCGTCACCAGTTGTAGCGTGGTCAGTATCGGAAAATACGATCAAATAATCATCCTCTCCTATCTGTGTATATGTTGGGTAACCGTAAAAGTATCTCGTACTTTCATCTCTTAGGGGCCTGTATTTATAATCTTCAATTATATATCCGTCCGCATGTGGCAAACCATCTGAAACGTTCTGACTTAAGATCCAAAGTCTTTGTTCTTCTGGTGGATCCGTGTTTTCCGAAGTTATCACATATAGCCTTTCTAGGTCCTCTCGATATAACAACTCTGGTTTCCTCATCCGCTCGCCTTCACCATACTCGAGATGATCGATGATATTGGTCTTTTCAAATTCACTCCAAGTCTCGCCGTGATCGGTGCTTGTCTTCTGTAGATGCTCTCCATCTGTTCTAAATATAGCTACAAAATTCCCATCTCCAAGGTAAGCTACATCAAGTTCATTGATATTTGGATAGTGATGCTCATTATAAATAATAGCTTCAGTTTCCCATTCTATACCATCCTCTGACGATATGATTTCAGCTGAATTTATATCATAACTTGGCATTATATATCTATCTTCCATTTTTTGTAATGTGCCTATCGGTCTAAAACTACCAGACTCAAAGATGTCCGATATATCATTTCTTTCAGACCACGTGTTCCCGCCATCATCACTGTAGATCACATTAGTATCCACATTATCCCCATCTTCATCTCTCCTTCTGAAAAAGGCCACTACTCTACCATCATCAGTTATACCACCGTGAACGTTCCTATCATCATAAGATGAATTATACACCACCTCTGGCTCGGTCCATTCACCGCTCTCGATATCATAATACCTCTGCATTATCTGTCCTGGAGGACCAATATGACCTTCCGCCCTCCGAAACATATTCAAAACTGTTGTATCATTCAAAGTGACTAGAAAGCCCTCTGAGGAATGCTGTTCCATCAATGATTCTTCGACTTCTCCGGTTGTGATTGTAGGCTCAGTTATAATTTCAAATCGCGCTATTAATGACTTGTCTTCATCCATAGTTATCTGAATTTCCTTCTCATCCTTCTGTTCCTCTGTTACATCACCGTCCCAAGTTACAAACCTTGAATCTCCATAACTCATTGCTGTTAAATCAACTATATCAGCAGTCTCATATGCATGGATACCTTTAGAAGGATCAACTTTGCCCAGACCGTCTATTTCTATTTCCAAAAACCTAGTATCATCTGCTTCTTGCCAGCCTAAAACAGGATATCCTCGATTAGAGAACAAATCATAGTTCCAATCTGTCATCTCCCATACATCTTCGAAATTCCAATCAACGTAAGCCTCGGGATATCCGTCCTCGTGATCTGTAAGGTCATCAATGCTTTTTTGCTCGCTTCCAGACAGATCTACGTTCCCCTCTCCTTTAATTTCACCTATCAATTCTAAATCAGGATTGATTTCATAGTTAGAATATGAACCTAAAACTTCAATATCTTCGTCAGGATCGTCACGGATATATCCAATCAAAGATCCAGAATACGTATCATCGTGAACGTATGCAGCTGCAAAAGAATTTTGAACTGAAGTCGATGTGCCATCTAAACGACCTATCAATCCGCCAAGCTGCGATGCACCATCAACTTCCCCTATAGCATAAGAGTCACGTACCTCCGAGTTACTGCCCATATCTCCGACTATACCTGCTACATATCTATAACCGACTATGTTAACATTAGAATACGATTCGATTATCAAAGAATCTTGCTCTAGGTGGCCTGTGATCCCACCGACTCTATCACTCTCTTCATCATCAGCATTCACCTCTGACCAACTTATCGAGCTCCTCTCTAAACGAGAACCGCCTCTAAAGTTACCGATAAGACCACCGATCCTATCACCAAAGGCTTCTATCGAAATATTTTCAGCAGTGATACCTGTTACATTGGATCCGGAACTATAGCCTATCACTGAACCAACATTATCTCCACCGACAATTCTAAAAGACTCGATCCTAACGTTTTCCATTCCACCAGATTGAAGAGATCCTATCAAACCGACATCCTCTGTATCAGGTCGATTGATGTGTAAATCTTTGATCAGATGGTTGTGACCGTATAAATATCCAGTAAACCTATCATCAGCATCACCGATAGGATCCCATCCAGCTCCGTCATTCGCTGTATCGCTGGCATGTTCATCGTAGCCTGAAGTACTTTCATCCAGATCATCGATCAATTCGTAATGAGCTGTTAAATTTTCTCGCACCGCGTCAAGTCCGTTCCAATCTTCTATCTGATAAGGGTCATCAGGAGAGCCATCTCCTTCAGAAAAATAAGATTCAAAATTTGTATTTTCTGAATTCTTTTCTAAACTATTGTCAAATTCAGTTTTTACAATTGCCTCTCCTTCAAT
>CAYNOV010000184.1:0-2586 GCA_964398905.1 uncultured Thermoplasmata archaeon | reverse complement strand
TCTGTATCACTTCCGACGGTCTATCAAAACTGTGTATGATCGAATAGGCTTCACGCCTTTCATCGTTCCCAGTAAGTTCACCTCTAGGTATACCGACTAAAGGCATATCTACATCTTTGAGATGCTCTCCCTCTAAAGAATGGATCGATATGGTCGAGACAGCATTCTTAAGAGCGTGAACAACCAATCTGTCCTTTGCTGGGACTATATCCATCAGGACTTTCTCAGTTTCAGGTACGGCAGTATCTAGTTCATCTACAGTTGTATTTTCTAGGTCCTCGATAGGTGAGGATAGGACCTTCCATCGAGATGTTTCGTGATCGGTCAGGAGGTAGCATCTTTCTCTGTGTAGGAGCGGTTTGACAGAAGCTTCGAGTTCTGGTAATATACGGGTGAGTTCATCCTTCAACAAATACAATTCGGTCTCACCACCTAATTCACTTATCCCGACCAGAGTGGTCTCAGTCTCATCGTCTGCAAAAACAACGGGCCACTTCTTCTGAGGAATATCAGCTGTGATCAACTCATCTTCGCCCTCCAAATCCACATATCTCAGTTCTTTATCGAGTTGATCTTCAGTGTCGGTCCTCTGGTAATAAAAACCGTCTCCCAACCACGCGACCGCACCCTCATTACACCGTCCAACATCCGGTATGGTCAGGACTTCGGAGTTGCACTCAACATCTAGCACGGTCAAGTCGTAGTGTTCGGTACCTCCTTCAGTAGTTCCATATACGACAAAATTCCCTTCGGGGCTGGGTACGAACCAGTTAAGAGAAACCACTCCTTCGAATTCATTTGGATCGGCTAGAACGCGATAGTCCTCATCTGGTTCTTCTCGGACGATCAATTTTCGCTGGTCTTCGTCTGACTCACTGAGGAGTTGGAAATACCGTCCTCCTCTCACTACAGGGGCAGAGTATTCTTCATGTTTAACAACTCGTTCAAGGTGAGGCCTGAGTTTTTCTAGTATAGAATCATCTAGTGTATATTCAGTGTACTCGTTCTGTTCTTCCGTCCACTCTTCGACTTCCTCGCTCTCTTCTTCCAACCACCGGTACGGATCCTTTATCTTTATGTCGTGTAATACTTCTTCGACCACATCGCGTTTAGTTTCAGGCAGTACATCATGATTTTTTTCTTCCATCATTTTACTCTCCATCTATGATAATTGGATCTGAAAGCTTCATTTCTTTTTACTGTGGGTTTTTTAGCAAAAAGGCTTATTATAAATTTTCCAACACATATCCATTATGCATCGAGCTTGATGGTTTAGTAAATCATCAATATCAAGAATCTGATTTTCGATCAAAACAGAGAGCCTCTAGAAGCTACTAGATGCTTCTTATGTTGGTCCTCATCTTATCTTCCTTCTCCTTGGTCAACTCTTTTTTGAGGTTTTCGATCTGTTCCCACCTCTCGTCTATTATCTCTTTCTCTTCCTTCAATTCTCTTTCTTTCTCTTTCAGACTTTTTTCTTTCTTTTTCAGCTTTTTTATTTTCTTTCTGATGTTCTTTTTCTCATCTAATAAATCCAATTTTTCAGATAATTCATCCCTTTCTTTTTGGAGCTCCTCTATCTCTTTGGATTGGCTTTTTATTTTCTGCTCCTTTTCCTCCAACTCTTTTTCTATTTTTTCTTTCCTTTGATCGAGTTTTTTTTCTCTTTTTTGCAGTTTTTCTTCCTTTTCCTTCAAACTTTGATCTTTCTCACGGATCTTTTTACCCCATCTCTTCAGTTTTTCCTCTCTTCTTTCCAGCTTTTTCCGCAGTCTTTTTAGGTCCTCTCGATCTTTCAAACTGCTGTCCTCGGAAAGATAATCCTCCCCGATATCTTCTAGATGTTGGGGTTCATCCTCTACGGTCCTTCCCATGACACTCCCTCTTAGTGAAAGGTGTATTTGATAGTGATATATCGAATATTTATAAATACCGGATTAGGGTTTTTCGAACGACGAGTTTTATCAGATCTTTCTAACGGATCAGTCCACTTTTTCGCTTCTCCAGTATCTGGAAGAAGAAAAATTTTCAATAAGTATCAAGCCGGTATCGAGAAATCTTTAATATCGAGTTCAGGATTGACAGAAGGTGTAAGAAAAATACTTATCGAGGAGGTAGATCACTACGATAACTCACATAGTCAAAGAAGAAGTATGGAAAAAAGCAGAAGATGAGGGAGTCTATTCACCCCGATCTTTGGAAAACGATGGTTTCATCCACTGTTCCGATATCGATCAAGTCATCGAGGTGGCAGATAACCTTTTCGAAGGTGAGAAAGATCTCGTTATCCTCTGTATCGATGAAGAGAGGGTGGATCCAGAACTGGTTTACGAAGACTGTTATGATTCCGGCGAAGAATATCCCCATATTTACGGACCTATAGATACGGACGCCGTTTTAGAGGTGTATAAGTTCGAACGTAACAAAGAAGGAGGATTCAAACTTCCGGATGAACTCGCCAGGGTCGAGAAGTGACCGATAATGTTTTATATCATATAACGCCGTTATGAAAAGCATGGCATCGGACAGAAAACTTCTAGTCGGAACGATCGCGGTGGTCGCACTCATAGCGGTGGGTGCTGGAGC
>CAYNOV010000183.1:0-2601 GCA_964398905.1 uncultured Thermoplasmata archaeon | reverse complement strand
TTCGGTCTGGATACCGCGAGAGAGATCTCCGATGATATGGTGATAACTGCTCCAGCGGAATCCGGGATGAACCTAGCTACAACCTACGGACACAAATTTTCAATAATCGTCGGTAGAAAAAAATGGATCCCCCAGATGGAAAATAATGTAGTGAAATACGGTTACAAAGACCGCCTAGCATCTTTCAGGAGTGTTGGTCTAGGTGTATTAGATTTCCACGAAGATGAAGAAAAAACCGCTGAGATAATAACTGAAGAAGCTAGAAAAGCGGTAGAAAAAGATAACGCTGAAGTCATAATCTTGGGATGCACAATACAGTTCGGTTTTTACAAAGAATTACAGAAAGAGATCGGAGTGCCTGTTATAGACTCTGTAGTATCTCCTTTCAAATATGCTGAATTTTTAGCAGAACTGAAAAAAAGGTTCGATTGGAAACAGAGCAAGATAGGCGGATACGAATCTCCACCACAAAGCGAGATGGATGAATGGGATTTAGAGGAACAGTATCTATGAAAGAGATTAAAACCAGGTAGTCCTAAACAAAGATCGGCCATATCATGAGTCGGTCTTCACTTATTTTATTTTTAAAAAGCCAGTTAAGCCGTCTAAGAAAATAAATACAAATATCGACGATCTGTGATGAAAATGAATAAAAAAATTCGATGGATAATCGCACATCCTCCTGCTGATAAGGACTCTGACAAATCCCTATTAAATGTTCTAAGAGGATGTAAAGAGCCTGATACCGAAGTGGATATAGCCTATCTAGAGCTTGAAAAAACGGGACCTCATCATCTAGAATATCATTTATACGAAGATGTAGTCTTACCCTCTCTAGCGAAGAAAGTGATGGAGGATGACAAAAACGGTTATGATGCCTCAGTGATAGGTTGTTTTTATGATCTTGGTCTTGATACAGCTAAAGAAATCTCTGAAAACATGGTTATAGTTGGTCCGGCAGGATCTAGCATGAAGATAGCAAGTACGTATGGACATAAGTTCTCTATAATAGTTGGAAGAAGAAAATGGATACCACAGATGGAAAATAACGTTATCAAATATGGATACAAAGACCGACTAGCTTCATTTAGAAGTTTAGATCTAGGAGTGCTAGATTTCCACGAAGACGAAGAAAAAACCGCTGACATAATAACCGAGGAAGCTAGGAAAGCTGTAGAAAAAGATGACGCTGAAGTCATAATATTAGGTTGTACAAGACAATTTGGTTTTTACAAAGAACTTCAAGCTGAGATTGGAATCCCTGTTATAGATACCGTAATCGCTCCCTTCAAGTACGCCGAATTTTTAGCGGAACTGAAAAACAGATTCGATTGGAAACAGAGCAAGATAGGCGGTTACGAATCTCCGCCGCAGGAAGAGATCGGAAGATGGGGTTTAGAGGAGCAGTATAACTCAAAAGAATAGAATTAAGAATTAGATGATGTGATAATCATAGCATTATAACTGAAATTTAGCAACTATTCAATTTGCGATAAATATCAGCTCTAGTCATATACAGCCAGCCTATCTCTTCTCTTCTCTCTATTACTTGTTCCTTATTCAATTCGAAAGAGATAACTCCTTCGTTCTTGTCTAGTTTTCCGAGAACTTCTCCGTGAGAATCCAGAGCTAAACTGTTCCCACAGTAATCATCCTTTGAACCGACTGCGTTGAGACCCAACATATAAGCCTGATTTTCTGCAGCTCTTGCGGTGACCATCAATTCCCATAAGCGATCATAGGGCTCACGCCAGGCACTGGGGAAAACAAAAAACTCAGCCCCGTTCAATGCCAAAGAACGTGAAAATTCTGGAAATCCTAGGTCAGCACAAAGGCCTAAACCGAGTTTCCATCCTTCGAGTTCGAACACTTCGTTTGAACAGCCGGGAGTGAAGAATTTTTTCTCTTCAGCCCAGAGATAATTTTTCCTGTATCTATGTACGATCTCACCGTTCCTGTCAAATACGAAAACTGAATTGTAATGATGATCTCCTTCGTTCTCAACCAAACCAGCTATAATATTGACCTCGTACTCTTTAGCCATATCTTTGAAAAATGTCTGCTGTCTTTCGAACTCTTGCCGCGAACACTCACACAATTTTTCGTAATCGAAGCCGTAAATAGAAGATTCTGGAAAGCAGATCAGATCCGTAGATTTGAGATCGATCTCATCTATATACTCATCTATCCTATCATAATATGGAGCTTCGCCGTCGGTATAAGCGAACTGGAGTCCATAAACATTCAGGGCTTCCTTCATGGGGCTCAACTCGAAAAAAATAAAGAAGGTTTTGGTAGTTATAGTAACTGTTCGGCCAGTTCTTTTAACTCAGGGAAGTTATCAACGATCTCTCCTTCATCCAAAAGCTGTTCTCCATCCAACCAAACAGAAGAGTCCGTACAGATACCGTCACAGTGAGATGAGGCCGGTATTCCTCCTTCTTGTTCTGGAACTAATTTGGAACCAACGTTTCCTAGGCCCCACTCAGTACCGCCCCATATCCTTTCGTCCTCGACAATATTACCTGTCAATTTCGCGCCTGGGTTGAATCCATAGGATATATGGGCGAGCTTATACATGTTCTCGTCGTCAAAACTTTT
>CAYNOV010000182.1:0-2602 GCA_964398905.1 uncultured Thermoplasmata archaeon | reverse complement strand
ACCTTGACCGTCTATCTCGAGTCCCTCGATCACGTAAGGATCCTCTTCACTTCCATCTCCGGACCAATTCCTCTCCATCGATTTGTTTTCGAATTCTTCGTCGCTGTCTATACGGATGGGATCGCTTTCATTGTATTCTAACTCACGATCAGGTATCTCACGAGATACGATCTCGCTAGAGATTTTTTCATCTGAATCACCAGATCCTTCATCATACTCTCTCTCACTGTTCCAATAGCTTCCCTCGATCATGTTCTCCCGCTCTTCAAGGTAAGAGTTTCTTTCTTCCTCGTTTTCTTTTTCGGGACTCTTTTCGATCTCAGAACTCTCCTCTAAAGTCGTGTTTTCGACACCTTGGTTAGATACAATCATCAAACTGAATACAAGTACTAAGGTGACGAGTATAACATACAATTTTTTTTGCATATTCTACCCTCTATTACGTCTGATTTGTTCACTGTTTAAGGGAATTAAATATTTTTTGAGTTAAATCATGTTGATAGGAACGATAAAATCTTACCAACCTTTTTATATGACCTTATCTTGTTTTCACCCCATATACGCCTTATAAAAAGGAAAACCATTTTAAAAATTTGAGGAGGAAGAAAAAATATGGTACAACTCCATGACCAAACGTTAAGGGACGCGCACCAATCCGTTCTAGCTACCAGACTGAGAACGGAAGACATGTTACCTATCTGTGACAAGATGGATCAGGTTGGTTTCGACTCCATGGAGATATGGGGTGGAGCCACTTTTGATGCGTGTATCAGATATCTAGACGAAGATCCCTGGGAAAGGCTGAACAAGCTCAGCGATGCTTTACCCAACACTAGAACACAGATGCTCGAAAGAGCTATGAACATCGTAGCTTACAAAAATTATCCAGACGACGTTGTGAAAAAATTCATCCACTACGCTTATAAAAACGGCTGTGACAGCTTCAGGATCTTTGATGCGTTGAACGATCTTAGAAACATGAAAGTCCCTATAGAACAGGCCAAAAAAGAAGGAGCCCACGTTCAAGGCTCTCTCTGTTATACTATCTCGCCGATACATACCGTTGAAAAATATGTTGAGAAATTCAAAGAACTGGAAAAGATGGGATGCGATTCTCTATGTATAAAGGACATGGCAGGCATGATCTCACCTCCCAGGGCCTACGACATAATAAAAGGATGTAAAGAGGCAGGGATAGACATACCGATAGATCTTCACAGCCATAACACGTCCGGCATGACCGGCATGGCTTACATGAAAGCAATCGATGCAGGTGTCGACGTCATCGATACTTCTTTCTCTACTCTTACAGGAGCGACGGGACAACCTCCGACAGAATCTGTGACCGCCGCGTTACAGGGAACGGAACACGACACTGGATACGATATGGACCTGCTGATGGAGATAAGGGATTACTTCGGTGATATATGGAACAAATACAGGCATCTTCATCGGGAACAAGCTCTCAGGATAGATCCTTCAGTTACTGTTCACCAGATACCAGGAGGCATGCTTTCTAACCTTGTCAATCAGCTGGAAAAGCAGGGGGCCGCGGACAAATACGAAGAAGTTCTGAAGGAAGTGCCGAAGGTAAGAGAAGAATTCGGTCATCCTCCATTGGTTACGCCTTCATCTCAGGTCGTCGGTGTTCAAGCTGTCATGAACGTCAAGTTCGGCAGGTACGAGAAGATAACCAACGATACGAAACAATACTTCCGCGGCATGTATGGTAGGCCTCCTGGAGAGATATCCGAAGAGATGTACGAAAAGATCCTAGGACCCGATTGGGAAGATGAAGTCATCGATGAAAGACCCGCAAGTTTATTAGAGCCTGAATTCGAGAAGAACAAGGACTTCCTGGAAGACAAAGGCCTGTTGAACAAGCCTGAAGATGTCCTGACTTACACGATCTATCCGGATATAGGTCTCAAATTCCTGAAAGGAGAGGTCGAAGCAGAATTCTACTCTGAAGACCTTCCGTTAGAGACCAAAGATAACGGAGAGGAGAAAAAAGCTTCTAGAAAGGTGAGTTATCCGTGGGAAGGAAAGGTACAGATAAACGGCCAGAAATACGACGTTCTCATGAAGAGCGCTGATAAGGTACAGGTGAACGGAAAGACTTACGACGTTTCTGTGCTTTACCCAGAAGGCGGACAACCCGAACCATCAGGAGGTTCAGAAGAAGAACAGGAAGAGATGAGCGGTGAAGAGATGCAGATAAACTCGCCGATGTTGGGGACCATACTTGAATTGAAGGTCAACCCCGGTGACAGCGTGAGTGCCGGTGAACCGGTAGCTATACTAGAAGCTATGAAGATGGAGAACGATGTCTCCGCTCCAGATGATGGTAAGATCAAAGATATACATGTAAATAAAGGTCAGGACGTTGAAGAAGGCGATCTTATCGCAACGATGGTAGGATAATATGTCTCCTGTAGAAGTGATCCTGATCGGTATAAGTGTGGTGTTCATAACCCTCACCATACTCACATTAGCGACTTATTTTTTCGGCTGGATAGTCAACAAGTACTTTATCGAGGAGGAAGATGATAAGGAGAAGATCGCGGCTATCGTCGCGGCCATACAGGCAGGAGGTGGTGAT
>CAYNOV010000181.1:0-2627 GCA_964398905.1 uncultured Thermoplasmata archaeon | reverse complement strand
GAAAGCCACTGGCGGGAATTGGACTACAGGTTTAAAGCCTAAGTGTTATATAGAACAACTCTAATACTAGACTATGCCCCTAAGGAATTATGAAGAAAGGATTAGAATAAAAAAGAAAGAAATAAAGGAAAACGATACTATCCTAGAAAAAAACAAAGGGCTGATAAAAGATTTTGATAGACACCTTCAACTAAATGATTTTTCTAATGCCAGGAGATACAAGTATCTTTGTAAATTGCCTAAGATGGCTGAAATCCTTGATAGATCTTTTGAAGAGGCTGAAAAGAGGGATATAGAAGATATTGTCTTATCGCTTAAAAACCGAGAGGATCTTACGGAAACCACAAAAGGAGATTATCAAGTACTATTAAAGAGATTCATGAAATGGGTAAATGATGGGGATTACCCTGAGAGTGTAGAATGGATAAACACCACTAATAAAGCTGAGAACGGAAAACTACCAGAAGATATGCTAACTGAAGAGGATATAGAAGAGTTGATTGACCATGCAATGAACCCCCGTGATAGAGCTTTAATTTCTGTTCTATGGGAAACCGGAGCTAGGATCGGAGAACTGATAGATTTAACTATAGGGTCTCTAGAGGACCACAAGCATGGTTATAAAATAATAGTTGACGGAAAGACAGGATCAAGAAGATTACCTTTGATTGAATCGGTCCCGTATATCCAAGCATGGCTACAATCCCACCCTGATCGTGGTAATCGTGAGGCTCCTTTATGGGTAAATATAGGGACTAGAAACAAAGGCCAACCTATGAGATACGGAGCTATTAGAAAAATATTGAAGGATATCAAAAAGAGAACTGATCTAGAGAAGCCTGTAAATCCTCATATATTTCGACATAGCAGGGCCACCTATCTAGCCAATAGATTCACGGAAGCCCAGCTTTGTGAGTGGTTCGGATGGGTTCAGGGGAGTGATGTACCGGCTAAATATGTTCATCTATCAGGTAGAGATATAGACAGCTCTTATGCTAGATTGCACGGTATTGAGGAAGAAGAAGATCAGGAAGTGTCCAAGATGGCACCTGAGGATTGTCCACGGTGCGAGGCTAAGGTCTCGCCTAATTCTGACTTTTGCCATAGGTGCGGTCAAGCTTTGAGTGTAGAGGCTATGAAAGAAGTAGAAGAGGATCAGGAAGATTTCAGAAAAGTCTTCGCTCAAATCGGTCAAATGAAACCCGAGCTATTAGATGATATGCAAGAGTTTTTAGATATCATAAAAATAATGAGAGAAAATAAAGATGTATTAGAGAAGTTTAAAAGATTAGAGAAGAAAGAAAAGGATTAAGATTTTACAAGAATTATTACCCCTTCTTTTTCTCCACGGCACTTTTCATAATAGCGAGGGCCATAGCCCTAATTGTGGGTTCTCCATGCTTTGATAATTTCCTCAGCTTTTCTTTATTATTTTCATAATATTTTATTAATTCTTCGTTCTTTTTATTCATTTTTCCACCTTTTTTATTCAATAGGTCAAAATATGGCCTGAGGTTTATTTAAGACTTATGATTTTAAGGGGATTGACCCTGAAAATAGACTTGTTAGATTTGACGCATTTGAATTTTTCTACCTAGCAGATTACGTCCTAATACATCATAGAGATTCCAATTTTGTTATCGCTTCATCTATATGTTCTATCTCCTTCGTGCTAACACTTTCATCCCCATACAGAGAAAAAAGCGCTTCTTTGGCTTTTTCTAATTCCTTTACTACTTCCTCTATCTTCTTCTTTTGGTCTTGATCCATCCTTTCACTCCAAATATATTATCAAATCCCATATTTTCTGAAAAGCGTCTACCCGATTTTACATCAAACGCAACCGGTAATTAACTCTAGATATAAAAATAACGGTTGAGGCTTACCAGCTGATGAAAACGGAGATCTTTACTTTCCTCTCTTCATCTCATAAGTTTTAGTCTTCTTCGACTTTCTTGAAAATGACTTTCTCCTGTTTGAGATCAGGTTTTGCTTTATAACCTACACTACTCCAGGCACCTGTTTGTGAGTGATCAATTCCAGACCACCAGGCTTGATAGGTTTTAGCTGAATCAGGGAGTGGTTCTCCCAATATTTCTTCTATCTCTTCAAAGCTCAGTTCGACGGTTTCCTCGCTAGATCTTTTAAGATAATCGCCTATTGGGGCATATTTACCCGAATAGCTTTGACCCTTCTTTTTCTTATTGGAAGTATTGGTACGACCTTTCGTCCTACTCTTAGAGAATTCACTGTTCCATTCCGGTTTTATTCTCTGTATTAGCTCCTTTTCCATTCTTTTTCGCTCATTGGTTGCACAGAAGTAAAGTTCAATTTCTTTTCCCTTTCTTGCTGCTTCAAAGATCTTGTTGTTGATCCTGCAGTTCGTCCTCTGACCGCCCTTGAAGCAGTTCCTGGGAGATATATTGCCGTATCCTCTGTTCACACGCTTTCTAAGATTCTCAGCCTCGCCGACATATTTGGGTTCACCATCCACGAGATAAATGTAGACACCCGTCAAGCCTTCCCACTCACGAGAAATACTGAACTTGCAGAATGGCCCCCAACCGTGTTTATGGACATCCGATTGGTTCGCCTCAGAATAGGATTGCTGCGGCATCGATATCTTG
>CAYNOV010000180.1:0-2669 GCA_964398905.1 uncultured Thermoplasmata archaeon | reverse complement strand
CTTCTCCCTCAGAGGGTTCTCGAGGTTCGATATTTAGCGAAGTGATCTCGAATTCAGTTTCGATCCGGTCTTCCTCTACCGTGGTTCCTTTCTCGATCTCTTCGTCTTCCGTTTCAAGTTTGAGAGAATAATCGCCAGTTTCGTCAGGTGTCCAGTTAAATTCCATCATCTCACTAACCTCGTCTTCTCCTAGAGTTAAGAAAGTATTATCTTCATAAACTACTGAACCTTCGTTATCATAGACGGTAAAATTCACATCTTGTTCGCCTTCGATATCCCCAGTATTTTCAACAGTATACTCAACAACCATATCTTCACCCATTTTCAATTGATCATCAAAAGAGATTATTTCGATGTCGAAATAGGCTCTTTTCTCATCAAAATTAGCTGTAACTTCGAAATCATCATTCATGGTTATTTCTATCTCTGTTTCCTCGCTCTGATGATCACCAGTCCATTCAACAAAATACCAGTTTTCTGCTGGATCAGCTGTTAAAGTGATTTCAGTGTCATGTTCGTAGATATGAGTACCTTTACCAGGATCTGTATTTCCTTCTCCGATGATATCGATTGTTAATTCATGTTTTACGGTCAATTCGGAAGTTTCCGCAACTTCACCTGTAGGATCATGGGTTACAACGATGGTTTTTTCGTGATAGTAACCATCCATAGTAGTTCCATGTTCAGGGTCGGTAGAGTAATCTTCATGAGTACCGTCGATGAATTCGACAACATCTTCAGAGCCATCAGTATAGTACTCTTTTACTTCCATCCCGCTCAGGTCGAGGTCTTCTCCGGAAAGATACTCAAGTTCAGGTTGTTCAGTTATCTCTATATCTTCGATAATAGTCTTTATATTCAACTCATTTGTTTCATTACTTATACCGGTTTCATCATGAGTTATAGTTATCGTTTTTTCATCATGATCTTCGTCTAATGTGGCTCCATGCTCAGGATCAGTAGAGTAGTTTTCGTGAGTACCGTCAGTGAATTCGGCAGTATCTTCCGAACCATCAGTGTAATATTCTTTTACTTCCATCCCGTTCAGGTCGAGTTCTTCGCCGGAATCGTAATCAAGATTTGGTTGAGAAGTTACTTCAATATCTTCGATAATAGTCTTTATGCTCAACTCGTTGGTTTCATTGTTTATACCGGTTTCATCGTGAGTTATAGTTATCGTTTTTTCATCATGATCTTCGTCTAATGTGGCTCCATGCTCAGGATCAGTAGAGTAGTTTTCGTGAGTACCGTCAGTGAATTCGGCAGTATCTTCCGAACCATCAGTGTAATATTCTTTTACTTCCATCCCGTTCAGGTCGAGTTCTTCGCCGGAATCGTAATCAAGATTTGGTTGAGAAGTTACTTCAATATCTTCGATAACAGTTTCTTCGAAAACTGCTGTTATCGCATTTTCATCGTTCATCGTTATAGTTGTATGATTATTTTCGGGATCTTCAACTGTTCCAATATCGCCAGTCCATTCATCAAAGTGGTATCCTTTATCAGAGAGAGCTTCAAGTTCGACTTCAATTCCAAATGGATATTCACCAGTCCAACCATCATCTATAGATTCGTTGTTAACCTCTACAATTCCTTCGCCATCTATGTTTACAGTCAGACTATGGTATTGAAGGATATCTTGGGCTTTTAGTTGTTCATTCCTATCTAACGCCTGTAATACAGGATAGCCATCTTGAGTAGCATCGTCATGTTGTTCTTCTACAGTCTCCCAAGTACCGTCGAAATCGAAACTCATGTTTTCAGAGGCGCTCTCTCCTGTCATATTTTCCCTTGGTAGAGCTGTGCCGTCGGAGTCAGGTTCGTTGGTTGGGTAATATGAAGCATCTAAATTCCCTCCATTGTATCCAACTAGTCCTCCTGTATTTGATTCACCACTAACGTAGACAGTTGCGTAGGAGTGAGAAATGGTTGAGCTGTCACCATAATTCCATCCGACTAGTCCACCAACTTGAGAATCACCGGATATATTGCCCATAGCATATGACTTAGATATCAAATCATTGTTTCTACCGACAATACCACCTATGTCATCCTCGTTACCAGTGATATAACCGTTAAAGAAGGATTCGTGATAACCACCATTATTTTCTCCAGATAGTCCACCAACTTGGGAGTTACCAGTGATATTTCCATAGGCATAACTGTTTTCAACGTTTCCGTTATTTTCTCCAGATAGTCCACCAACTTGGGAGTTACCAGTGATATCAACTTTACTAAGTGCGATGTTGCTTATTAATCCGTCTTGGTATACATATCCAAATAATCCAACGTGGTTTTCTTCAGAACGATTTATTCTCAAATATTTAATTTCGTAATCATTGCCTTCAATCACACCCTCAAACATCTGATTAGGAGAATCTTCACCTATTGGTTTAAAGCCTTCACCTTCATTCCATTCTTCCGTTTCACTGGCATCGATATCATCGATTAACTGATAATGCGCAGTCAAATTAACACTCATGTTCTGCAGTTGATTTACATTTTCTATTAGATAAGGATCATCTTCAGTTCCACTTCCTCCGGCAAAATGTTCTTCTTCTCTAAGTCCATTATCTGCTAGATCCTCAGAATCCAAGGCTCTTCCAAAGCCAACATTGACTACACTCACCAGTAGCAGTAGCACTATTCCAAAGATCAAAGCTTTCCTA
>CAYNOV010000179.1:0-2712 GCA_964398905.1 uncultured Thermoplasmata archaeon | reverse complement strand
AATCTTACTTTGAACCGAAAAACTATTTTGTCACTCCTCGATAATCAGCATGATGTCGAAGTTCATAGTATTAGAAGGGATAGACGGATCTGGAAAATCTAGTGTGATCAGATCGATAAAAGAGGAAAATTCAGATTATCACTACACACAAGAACCTACTGATTCAGAGCCAGGTAAGCTAGCCAAAGAGGCTGCTGACAGAAAACATTCTCCGTATCTTGACCTTTTCTTGTATTTAGCGGATAGAGTCCAACATACTGAGCAGATAGAAGAGATACTGAAAAAAGGTAAACCGGTGATATGCGACAGGTACTGGGGATCCACTTCTGCTTATCAGGCCGCAACGAAAGAAATCGATTTGAAATTTACAGAATCTATACAGATGCCTTTCATTCTAGAACCTGATCTCACTATATTATTTGATGTTAGTCCTGAAATCTCCTTAAAGAGGATCTCGAGTAGAGAAAGTAAAAGTAAATACGAGCATTTAGATTTTCTTAAAAGAGTGAGACATAATTATTTACAGTTAGCTAAGAAGTACGACTGGGAGATCATAGATGCTGGAAAAGACCCCAAGGAAGTGCTTTCAGAGGTTAGAGAAATGGTATTTAGAGAGGTAAGGGGAGTCCAATGAATGACTTTTTACAACTGCTTGGATTGATATCCATAATCGGTTTGAATATGGGTTGGGGCATTCAAATTTACCGGGTCATCAAAACCAAACAGACAAGAGATCTCTCATTAATGTTTTTGATCGTTGCCTTTATATCATTTTTGGGTCTTCAATTATATACCGTACATGAAGTCGGAAATTTGGTGTATATAATAGGAAATTCGGTCGGAGTTACCTTTGTTGGTGTACTGTTGATCTTGAAAATCAGGTACTGATCAATCATTTATTAAAAAATAATATAAGAAAAAAAGGTTTTTTGAAGATTTTCAGAGCAGCGGTAGTTCAAACCCTGAAGTTTACATCATGCCGGGCATTCCGCCGCCCATTCCTCCGGGCATACCACCGCCGGGACCGCCGGCTGGAGGTCCGCCGCCATCTTCGCCTCCTCCTTTAGAGGCGATGACGTCATCGATGCGGAGGATCATGTTAGCTACTTCAGTAGCGGCTTCTATGGCCTGACTTTTGACTCTCAGTGGTTCTACAACTTTTGCTTCTGTCATATCTGAAACTTTACCGCTGACGATCTCTATTCCGTGGTTTTTGAGTCCGTCTTCTTCGTGTGCGTTGTTCAATTCCATCAAGACGTCTATGCCGTCAAGTCCTGCGTTCTCTGCTAAGGTCCTTGGGATAACGTCCAAAGCATTGGCGAAAGCTTCGATAGCTAACTGTTCTCTACCTTTGACTTTACCAGCGTAATCTTTCAGATCGTTCTTCAATTCTATCTCGACTGCGCCGCCGCCTGGCAGTATAGCTTTGTCTTCGATAGCTACACCTACGACTTTCAATGCATCATGGACTGCTCTTTCGAGTTCGTCTACTACGTGATCTGTACCTCCTCTTAGAAGGAGTGAGACTGCTTTTCCTTTCTCGCCGTCTTCAACGAATGTCATATGACTGTCTCCGATCATCTTTTCTTGAACGGATTTGGCCTTACCTAGGTCTTCTTCGCTTAGATCATTCAAGTTTGTGACTATGTTTCCGCCGGTTGCTCTAGCTAGTTTCTTCATGTCCGACTTTTTGACCCTTCTGATAGCGAATATACCTTCTTTTGCAAGATAATGTTGAGCTAAATCATCGATGCCTTTCTGACAAAGAAGGACGTTCGCGCCTGCGTCTTTCACCTTGCTGACCATCTCTCTGATGCTCTCCTCTTCTTTGTTCACGAACTGCTCAAGTTGGTCGGGATCAGTGATCTCTATCTCCGCATCAACTTCCGTTTCTTTTATCTCAAGAGCGGAATTCAATAAAGCTATCTTTGCATCTTCGATCTTAGAGGGCATGTTAGCGTGCGGCCTTTCCTTATCAAGAAGCAGACCGTCTATCAATTCTGTTTTGTCTACTCCAGCACCGGCCATCTTTTCGACTTTTATGTTGTCGATATCTACTGTGTACTCGCCGTTTTCATCTTCTGCTACCTTTCTGACTGCTTTTACTGCTAGATCGGCAAGTCTTTCCCTATCTCCTTCGATCGCTTTACCGGTCATAGCGGTCATGGCTATTTCTTTCAGTTTTTCTTCGTCGTCGATGTCGATATCTATCTTGTTTTCCTCGAGAACTTCTCTAGCCTTCTGTGATGCTAATCTAAAACCTTTAGCTATCACACTTGGATGAACATTCTGTTCTATCAAGTTTTCAGCCAATTTCAGGAATTCACCAGCAAGGACTACGACTGAAGTAGTTCCGTCGCCGCACTCGTCGTCCTGACTTTCGGCCATCTCGACGGCCATCTTTGCCGCGGGATGTTCGATATCGATCTCATCGAGGATCGTCGCGCCGTCGTTAGTTATGACTACGTCGCCTAGACTGTCGACTAACATCTTGTCCATTCCCTTTGGACCCAATGTGCTCCTCACCGCGTCAGCTATCGCTTTTGCTGCTGCGATATTGTTTTTCTGTGCGTCTTTGCCTCTTTCTCTTTCCGTGTCTTCTTTTAAAAGTACAATAGGTTGATTTCCCATCATATCTATATCACCTTGAAATTAGGTGTTCGAACGATTATTGATGTTCTATATAAGGTTTTCTATCATGATCATTGGATG
>CAYNOV010000178.1:0-2742 GCA_964398905.1 uncultured Thermoplasmata archaeon | reverse complement strand
CTCTGAAGCTGGGCGCTATAGTGTAGATGTTTCCCATCCCGAAGATCCCTGCTTCGGCATACAACTGCCAGCTTTGGGTCAGATAAACTTTATCGTCGAAATAATCGACTGGAAATAGGGTTGAACCTCCTTCGCAGGCCAGTGGAGTCAATATCGGTGATTGAAATTCCTCATAACCTTCACTCCTGAAGAATTCGTGTATCGCATTGAAAACGGTAGATCTCACATTCAAAATATCTCGCATCTTAGTTGATCTCAACCAGAGATGTCTATTATCCAAGAGGTGTTCTACACTTTGATCCTCATGTATCGGAAAATCCTCTGAGGCGTGAACAATCTCAGCGTCTTTGGCCACTATCTCGTACCCGCCGGGTGCTCTCTCGTCTTCTTTTACATCTCCTTTTACTTTCAGAGAGGATTCGACCAATAGGTCCTTTATATCTTCGAATTTGTCTTCGTTGAATTCATCTTTTGCAAAAGTAGCCTGAACCACTCCGCTGGGATCTCTGATATTCAAAAATGCCATATTGCCTATATCTCTTGTTCTATGTATCCAACCTCGAACTTTAACTTCATTTCCGGTGTGCTTTCCTTCTAATATCTCCTCTATTTCTACGAAGCCTTCTTTGCCTAGTCCTTCTGTTTCTTTTTCTTTCGGACCCATCTTTTCACTTGAATTTTTTGAGTGAAGTTATAAGATAAAAGAGTTTTGGAGTGTATTTTGTCTCGTAATATCTTTTCACCAATCTTCAGGGACTTTGCCCCCTCTTTCCAAAGAATCCATTATATCTTCTTTCATCACTAAAGCGGCTTTTCTAGAAGCTTCGTCGAATTCCTCCGGCCCATAGCGATCGCTGAACGGTTCCTTTTCATACGCGTAATCAATACCTCTAGATGAATTGACTATAGCCCCGTATCCATCTTCATTGAAACAAGGTATCACGTCATCAGCGGTA
Organism: uncultured Thermoplasmata archaeon; assembly: GCA_964398905.1. Lineage (GTDB taxonomy): Archaea > Thermoplasmatota > Thermoplasmata > Halarchaeoplasmatales > Halarchaeoplasmataceae > Natronoplasma. Next base: position 1,786 of record CAYNOV010000178.1, on the reverse strand, counting down.
CCGCCCTGAGAACCGTATCCAGGCACTAAAAACAGGTTGTTGTGCATTATCTCCCTCAATCTCTCGGCCTCTTCAGGGTAGGTGGCTCCAACTACCGCGCCTACGCACGAGTAACCTCTTTCTCCGACTAGGTCTTCACCCCACTCGTTTATGAGTTCAGCCATAACTTCGTATATCTTTTTATCGTCTTTAGTGACCAAGTCCTGTAATTCGCTAGAAGAGGGATTAGATGTTTTATCTAACACGAAGATACCTCTAGAGTTTTCTTTACAGATATCTAAAAAAGGATCAATCCCGTCGGAACCTAGATATGGGTTCACCGTGACCATGTCGCCGTCGAAGGATGGTATCTTTCCATCTATACTATCGACTTTACCCAAGTGAGCTGAAGCGTAGGCTTTAGCTGTACTTCCTATATCGTTTCTCTTAACATCTTCGATAACGATGAGTCCTTTATTTTTGGCATAATCTATAGTTTCTTTGAAAGCTTTGATACCTTCGGCTCCGTATTTTTCATAGAACGCAACCTGAGGTTTCACCGCTGGAACTATATCATGGATCGCATCTATTATCCCTTTGTTGAATTCTAATATAGCCTTGCCGGCGGCTTTAAAAGGATCATCGGTTTCTTCTTTAGCCTTCTGTTTAAGATGATCAGGTATCCTCCAAAGTCTGGGATCTAACCCTACTACAGAAGGATTTTTCTTATCGTCTATCGCGTATAACAATCTATCTGCCAAATTATCCCGCTTCATATCTATCTCTCTAAAAAAAGAAATAAAAGAATAGATTTAAGATTTTTCGATGGAGATCTAGTTTTCTTTTAATTCATCTTCAGCCTTCAAAGCCCACTTTGGATCTTTCCATTGTTCCCTGCCTACAGCGACCAGATCGACCTTTCCTTCTTTTACTATCTTGTCGGCGTAGAGTGGATCTTTGATACCTCCGACGCCGATGACCGGAACTTTCACCTCTCTTTTTATATCTTCAGCTAGTGGTACAAAATAGCCTTGTTCACCGTCTTTTCCAGGTCTAGAACCGCATAGATTTCCAGAAACGTCGATAATGTCGACGCCTAGATCTTCTAGCTTCCTGGCAAATATTTTTGACTCATCAACAGTCAATCCTTCTTCATCCATATCAGTAGCTCCCAATCTGTACATCAATATGATATCACCGACAGATCTTTTCACTTCTTCGACTATCTCCAAAGGAAATCTCATCCTATCTTCTAATTCTTTTCCGCCATATTCATCATCTCGTCGATTCGTTAATGGAGACAAGAACTGACCTAAAAGGAAACCGTGAGCCCCATGGATCTCTACAGCGTCAAAACCGGCTTTTTCCGCTCTCTCCGCTGCATGAACAAAACTCTGCTTTATCTTCTTCATGTCTTTTAATGACAGTTTCTCAACGCCATCAAAATAAGCCTCAGAAGGAGCTACAGGTTTTTTTCCCGTTATGTTTTCGTCGCACTTACCTCCAGCATGATTTATCTGTATCGCTGGAACTGCACCGTTCTCTTTGATCGATTCTGCTAGTTCAGCAAGCGGCTCTACATGCTCGTCTGAATATATACCCAATTGATTTTCGCTCAACCTGCCTCTAGGGTCCACATAAGAATGCTCTACGATCACCAGACCCGGACCTTCAGAGAGTTCTCTGTAATGTTCATACAATTCTTTGGTTGGAAACCCATCCTCGGTAGAATTCTCTGAGGCCATCGGAGGAAAAACGATCCTATTCCTTAAACTGATCGAATCTATTTCAAGCGGGCTTAAAAGTC
>CAYNOV010000177.1:0-2761 GCA_964398905.1 uncultured Thermoplasmata archaeon | reverse complement strand
GGTAGAGATCGATGATGATCTAATAATAATCCTAGCAAATCAAAACTCGACAGACTTAGAAGTCGGTGACGAAGTTTACGGTCGGGTGACTCTGAATGAAGAATCTGGTATCATACAAGATTTTGAATTCTGGGTCCATGATGGAGACCTCAGGTCTAAAACTGTCCTCGATTATGCTTCTTACGGATTGGTCGGTGCTGGTGTAGCTGTCACTGTAGTTGGAGTCGTAAAGGATTAAGTTAAAATAACATCATATCCAATCCTAAATCAGATGGAAGCAAAATCTAATAGAGAAGTACAAAAGCGCCAGGATTGGACCGAAAAATACAGGCCTAGAGATCTTTCAGATGTCGTAGGAAATAAGAAAGCAGTAAAAGAATTGAAAAATTGGGCCGGTAAGTGGGTCTCCGGCAAGCCTTCAAAAAAAGGCGTTATTTTGGCTGGTAAGCCAGGGATAGGTAAGACATCTTCAGCCTTAGCTCTAGCAAATCATATGAATTGGGAAGTCCTGGAGATGAACGCTTCTGATCAAAGGAATCGGGATTCGATAAGACAGTTCGTGGGAAGGAGCGCCGTGGACGATACTTTCTCAGAATCTGGTGAATTCACACCTTACAAAGATGGTAAGAGAACCCTTCTGATCATAGACGAAGCTGATAATATATTTGGAAAAGAAGATAGAGGGGGGATAAGCGAGATTATATCGACCATAAAAAAAACTGAGCAACCGGTAATTTTGATCGCTAATGATTATTACGATCTAACGCGACGTTCTAATCAATTGAAAAGGCTGTGTAAAAAGATAGATTTCGATCCAGTAAATAAGAGGGAAATAAAAGTTCATCTCAGTAAAATCTGTAGAACGGAAAATATCACTTTTGAGAGGAAAGTGTTAGACAGGATCGCCGAATATTCTGAAGGAGATGTCCGTTCAGCCGTAAGAGATCTTGAGAGCGTGGCCGCTGGAAAAGATAAGATAGAATTGAAAGACCTAGATGTGTTAGGTGGTAGGAACAAAGAGGCAGATATTTTCCCTACATTAAAAAAAATATTGAAGAGTCAAAATCCGATAGCCGCAAAAAGGAGCGTCCGGTCTTTAGATGAAGAACCTTCTGATCTTATCACCTGGCTAGATGAGAACCTTCCTAGAGAATATAAGGATGATAGTGAACTTTACAACGGTTATAGATGGCTTGCCAAAGCGGATGTTTATCTGGGAAGAGTTCGAAGAAGACAGGCATATCGGCTCTGGACTTACAGCACATCATTGATGACCGCCGGTGTTTGCTCCGCAAAAAACCATAGACACAGTGGATGGACAAAATATGCATTTCCTACATGGATAAGGAAGATGAGCGAATCAAAGGGAAAGAGATCCATGGTGAGAAAGATCAGTGATAGATTGGCTCCGGAATTACATGTCACGACTGAAAAATTTAGGTCAGAGTACTATCCATACCTTACTTATCTGATGAAAAATGAGGAGAAGATGAGAGAACAAGCGGTGAGATCATGGGGACTTGAACAGAATGAAATCGCATATATTTTAGAAAAAAAAGAGGATGATGACGAAGTCAAATCCCTTTTTCAAGAAAAAGATGAGGAAAAAGACAAAAGAAAGACAAGTGATGAAGAAGATGAGGAAAAAGATGACGAAGACGAAAAACAAAGATCCCTGATGGAGTTTTGAGCTATGAAAAAAGAAAAAAAAGAGATCTTGAAAAAACATGGCTACTCTTTAACTGGGGAGGAAAGCGGTGTCAAACTATGCCAATGGGTCAGAGAAAAGTTGATCCATGGCGATCCGTGCTATAAAGAGGAGTTTTACGGGATAGAATGCCACAGATGTCTACAGATGTCTCCTGTTTTAGATATCTGCAATCAATCTTGTCTTTTCTGTTGGAGATACCAAGATCATCATAAAAGGGAAAACATCGAATTCGACGACCCTGAAACTATTGTAGAAAATAGTATAAAAAGTCAAAGAGAACTCGTCAGCGGGTTTGGAGGAGAAGAAAGATGTTCTGAAGAGATGTGGGAAGAAGCTAAAGAACCGAATCAAGTTGCGATCAGTTTAGCTGGAGAACCAACTTTATATCCTCACCTTGGAGAACTGATCAGAGAATATGAAAAAAGAGGGATGACCACTTTTTTAGTGACAAACGGTACTAATCCAAAGGCTCTTGAAGAACTTGATACTCTCCCTTCACAGTTTTACATAACTCTTGCCGCACCGAACGAAAAGATATTCAATAAGTTGTGTGTCCCTGAATCCGATAGATTGTGGGATAAGCTGAACGAAAGCCTTGAATTGTTGAATTCTTTGGATACTAGAACGGTCATAAGACATACTCTAGTCGATGGATGGAACATCGGATGGGAATCAGACTACGCCGATCTTTTGAGGAAGGCAGATCCAGATTTCATAGAGGCAAAAGGATACGTTTTCGTAGGTGACTCTAGAAGGAGGATGTCACTAGAAAATATGCCCTCGAATGAAACGATAAGAGGTTTCGCCGATAAATTGAGCAGATTTTTGAGTAAAGATATTTTACAGGAAAAGGAAAGAAGTAGAGTAGTCCTGATCGGCGATGAAGGTTCTGATTTGAAAGTTTAAGTCCAATTTTTTAATAAAATTATTCTAGCTGTAGCACTTAGACTCCATTCTAAATGATCGATTATGAAAAAATAATGATTTGCTTTTTCAGACGTATAATGAAAATTGGTGTTTGTCCACCGGTCAATACGGGATTAAATTGCG
>CAYNOV010000176.1:0-2770 GCA_964398905.1 uncultured Thermoplasmata archaeon | reverse complement strand
ACTTCTCCTTTGGCTATCACGTACTCTATATCCAGTGTATCTTCATCCAAGAGTATAATATCGGCATCCTTCTCCTCTTCTATGACTCCCTTATCATGGAGTTTGAGCTGCTTCGCTACGTTCGTTGATGTTATCTTAACAGCCTCTTCGATCGAGATGTTTTGTTCAAGGATCAGGTTCTTGAAAACCTCCTTGAGATGTTTCGGTGAAGCAGAACTCATCCCTATCAATTCTCCCTTATCGTCGAATTCTGGTAGGCTTCCACCCGCATCCGTACTCACCTTGATCTTGTCCACAGGAACGCCCTTTTCAATCAATCCTTTTATCGTTTTGCTGGGACCTTGACCATCGCCTGGAGGCTCACCAACCGTGATGTCGATATAGCCGCCTTTCTTGGCGAATTCGATAGCTTCGTCGAGAAGTCTTTCATTGCGGTTGATATGTGTAGGCGCCAACTGCTCTATCGGTATGTCGGTATCTTCTATAGCGTCAAGTAGAGGGGTTAGGCCGCTCTTCTCATCTCCTACGTGGATATTGACGACCCCCGCGTCTCCTGCCAACATGCCTCCCACTCTAGCGTCGGAGATTATCTTTCTCAGTTCTTCTATGGATGGATGAGATGATCTATGGTCGGAAACGGCTATCTTGACGCCTATCATCTTATCGATGGTTATGATGTCTGTCAAGACGTCTTCAGTGATAGTAGGGGAGGGTACCTGATAGGCGCCAGTGTAGATCCAAGTGCTTATCCCTTCGTCTTCTAGAGCTCTAGCTTTCATTAGAAGATCCTTTAGAGAGCGTGTTATCCCGTCTGCACCTAGTAGACCTACCGCTGAAGTGATACCTCCTTTCGTAAAGTCGGTGAGCTGTAACGGAGGAGTCCTGTTTTTAGGACCTCCTTCTCCTCCCGCACCGTTGAAATGAACATGGTGATCGATAAATCCTGGAACCGCGATGTACCCAGAACCTTCGATGACGTCTATATCTTTCACAGACGTGAGAGCGTTCTGATCTATCTCGTCTTTCATTGAGATTATCCTTTTACCGCAAATCAAAACATCCTTTTCGCCTATATCTTTTGGAGCGTAAATCTTTACATCCTTAATCAATCTCATCATATCACCTTCCATACCTTGTAGTTCTAGACGATTTACGATTATAAATAATCTATCCAAGAAAATTATTTTTTAAATTTAAAAAATAATCACAACATTTTTATTATGAGAGCCTGTAAAAGGACCATGGACAAGAGAACTGTTGTCACTATTATCGGCATAATACTGATAATCGCAGGAGGTGTCTTCATGACGATAACTGAACCTTCCGGATCGGAGGGTTCAGACCCTAGTTTTGGCATCTCCGATGTGAGTGAAGAGACCAGACCGTACCTTCTTCAGGGGATCATATTGGTCGCGATAGGTATCGTCACAGTTCTGATAGCTATGGTCAAGATGGTATGATCTAAGGATGAATCGGTAGGATTGGATTTTGTTACTACGGTAGGAACCATCGAAGCTAATAATCGCCGATGATATCTTCTAAGAATCTATCTAAACGCTCTTTCCAATCATCGGGAAGCGCCTCTCCCTCTTCAGCTCCCTCTTTACCTATCTTGAACTCTACCTCTGCCAGTTTTTCCATCCCCTTTTTGGAAAGTATCTTATCCATATTTTTTAACCAGTTCCTCTTCATCGCATGAGTATTGATTATCGCGTATCTTTTCCCTTCCATGTTCTCCAGTTTTTTCATGAACTTCCTCATATCTTTTTTGATCCTGAAAGCCTCAGTAGGAGATGAGAAGATATATAAGTCCACATGAGGCATGTCTTTAGGGTCCAGCTCGTCCGGTTTGAAGCTCCTTGCTTCAATATCGTTCTCCTCCAGTCTCTCCACTAGATGAGCGATCAATTTTTTTCCATGCCCGTATCTGGACCAATACACTATCACACATTCCATATCATTCACCCACGATAGAAACGATCTTTGGCTATATATATTTAATGAGGATCTATCGGTTCTATGACTAAATGACTTATAGAAATCAGTAAAAAAGGTTGATAATCCGTCATCAGATTAAAATAACCGTAGAAACTTTAGGGTCATAAGATGAACAACAAAGTAATACTGGGAAAAGAGGATATCGATCTTCAAGAGTTCAAGGGAAAGATGGTCTATGACGATACCGACTCTTTGGTAAGCTATACCGAGCGTGCGGAGCAAGAGAGGAAAGGAGCTGAGGTAGAGTCGATCGAGATAGAATCCTACGGGAGTCCAACAAGGAACAGCATGCATAAGGTAAAAGACATGATACAGAAGGAATTTGAAATAAATACTATTGTTTTGATACACCGCATCGGTCACTTCGAACCCGGAGATACAATCAAAGCGGTGCTTATAAGCGCACCTGATAGGGAAATAGGTCTGAAAGCTTTGGCCATGACCATAGATATGGTCGAATCGCACGTCCCTATAAAAAAGAGAGTATCAACGACAGATGGAAGGGATTACTGGGTGAAAAGAGCGGATGAAGTCATGAATCTTTACGGTCAGGTAGTGGAGGGAATTTTTGAAGAGGAATGAAGGATAGATCGAAGCGATGATCGGGAGTTAGAGACTTAGCAGAATATCTTTCAAGAGAGACCAAACAATTTTTAGAAGAATTTTGACTTTGATAGTTAAATATTTGAACAAGAGAAGGAGACGAGAAGAGTCAGTTTATTCTTTTAGGAATCGTGATGATCACCGCGATCATAGGGATATCTAGGATAGT
>CAYNOV010000175.1:0-2789 GCA_964398905.1 uncultured Thermoplasmata archaeon | reverse complement strand
CAAACATTTTTATACCGAAATAAAGTTAGAAAGCCGGTGAAATAGATGGTATCTATCACGGTCTACGGAGGGGCCGGTGAGATCGGAGGGAACAAGATACTGGTTGAGGATGAAGACACTAGGATAATGCTGGATTTTGGAACTCGTATGGGTTTCGAGTCCGATTATTTTGCAGAGTTCGTGAAACCGAGGTCTAACACGAGTTTGAGAGATCGGCTGATACTGGGTTCATTGCCGTTCATACCCGGTATCTACCGCTCGGACCTGATAAGACCTTCAGGTCTTGAAAAAGTTGTTTCGAACGGAAGGAGACTTACAGAAGAGTCCAAACTGATGGACCTAGATGATCTGATCACCTATGAGGAATATCTAGAAGAAAACGGCGATGCATTTTTGGATGCTCTATTCTTGAGCCATGCACATCTTGATCATTCAGGAGATATGGACTGTGTTCACCCCGATATACCTCTGTACTGCAGCGGTACCACGAAGACCCTTGTGGAAGCTATAGACGATCTAACCAAGTTCAAGTCTGAAGCAATCACCATGAAACGGCACGAGATACGTTTTACACAAGGAGGGATGTTCCCCGACCAACCGAAGGTCTCTAAGAAAAACAAGAGTCAGAGAGGATGTATAGCGATGGATGACGAGCAGGAAGAATCAGTGGGTTCGATACGAGTGAAGGCGATACACGTTGATCACTCTGTTCCTGGAGCTTCCAGTTACCTTGTGGAAACATCTGAGGGGAAGATACTCTATACTGGAGATATACGTTTCCACGGTACTTACCCCATGTCTATAGATGACTACGTGGAGAAGGTAGGAGACGATATCGACATACTGATCTGCGAAGGAACCAGGGTCGATTCAGAGTCGCGCTTGACCGAAGAGATGGTCAAAGAGCAGATGATAGATGAGATGTCGGATGTGGAAGGTTTAGTATTCGTCGATTTCAGCTGGAAAGATACTACAAGGTATGAGACCATCAGAGATGCCTGCGAAGAGTGTGGAAGGACCTTTGTTATAGATGCAAGATTGGCATATATCTTGGATGTTTTGGATAAGAGACCTGACCATGAAGATGTCAAAGTGTTCTTGAAGAGGAGAGGTAGTGGTCTTTATTCACCCACAGATTATTCACGGGCGAAGCACGAATACGGTTATTCTGTCGATAAGGAAGATCTTGATCCTTCACACTACGAAGAAGGTCTGACAGCACTCGATATTATGGAAGAGCCTGGTGGTTATACGGTCATGCTGTCATATTACGGTCTGAACCAACTGTTCGATTTCGCGGATGAGAACGGAAAGATCCCTGATTCGAAGTTCATAAGAGCGCAGTGCGAACCCTTCTCGGACGATATGGAATTGGATGAAGAGCGTATGATAAATTGGCTGGAAGAGTTCGGTATAGATTATGAGGAAGGCGAACCTGATATACCGGAAGATTGCGAAGATCCCGGATGCGATAAGATAAAACCCGTGATGGACCGATCACACGTATCAGGTCATGCTTCCAGGCCCGAACTCAAAGAGTTGATCACTGAATTGGATCCCGATTCATTGATACCGGTACATACGATCTACCCTGAGGAGTTCAAGGGATTGGTCGAAGAGATAGGTCATGATATAGAAGTGATAGTACCTGAAAGAGGTGAGATCTATGAATTCTGACAGAGCTTACATAACCGTTTTAGGCCGTTATCTATGGGCTATGGTCAACAGTTATCATGCGGTGCTGCGAGAAGAAAGTTATCTTCCCGATAAGGTGTTTATCGTGTCGGAGAAAAGGTTCGAGTTTGAGGCAGAGAAAGGAAAAGAAGCCTTCGAGATACTGAACGAACGATACGATATCTCGCCTGAAGTGGAGACCATCATAGTCGAAGATGTGGACTTCATCTCCGCGGGTAAAAAGATATCGAAAACTATTGAAGATCTGAAAGAAGAAGGATGTGATATCGCGATAGACGTGACGCCGGGCAGAAAACCTCTTGTCACCGCTTCTTTAGTCCCCGCGATAAAGAAGGGATTGCAGCATATCTTTTACTTAGAGATATCTGATCTGGACGATGTTGCGAAGCCATACTTGGAGATCCCTCTCGGTAAGCAAAAACTGTGGGATCTTTTGGAATTTCATAGGGAGGAGATAGGATGAACTATGATTCTTCTAAGATCCATTATGAAGAACTCAACGTTCTGGTGAATCTGATCCCTGAGGATAAAAGGTCGATAAAGTATCCGCTCTACGATTTCGACCTGATAGATGTTGAAGAAGCACCCGATGGGTATAGATTGGAGATAAGAAATACAGATCGGTTCGACGATCGCATATCCGACTTCGGTCGTTTGCGTGGGGAAGTTCCAAATTACGATGATCTTAGGAGTGCGATGATGAGCAGCGGTATCTTGAAGATCGCCAACCTGGATCAGGTGAAGGAAGAGATCGAGAGGTACGAGAAAGCCAAGAACGGCGTTCGATTCGCTCTAGATACCAACATGTTGTATCATAACTTTGTAAGGAATCATCCTTTCATCGATCCAAAAGAGGTCGTTCTAGTCGATACTGTCAAAGAAGAGATCAAGAACATGTCGAACAAAAAATACAGTAAGGAGCAGATGCAGGCGCTGAAAGGTTATGCTCCAAGACATAAAAAGCTGCTTGACGAGCTGTGGAACTCTAGACAGGGATGTAGTTCCTGGTTAAGAGATCGGAATAGTTACAGTTCACGCGAGGTACGGTGATAAAAATTACAATGAAGAACGTGAAGTCGAAGCGGATCATTCTA
>CAYNOV010000174.1:0-2794 GCA_964398905.1 uncultured Thermoplasmata archaeon | reverse complement strand
AGCAATGTGATCATATACTTCCTTAGCGTTGATTTCGGCTTTGATGGCACCTTTCAACATCTCTTCAAAACTTAGATTCTCTATATCCATATCTTCTACCATATTTTCATACCTCCATAAGTTGATTAGATAAAAGTTTTCCACAGAGGTGCTTTAAATCAGTCATGCTCTGCACTCCCAGTTTGTTAATGGGTTTACACCTAAATTAATTTTGTCGTAAGATCTATTTTCGTCCATCTTTTCTGTCATGCTCATTTTCTGTATAACGTTCTAATATGTTCGATATATATGTATTTTTTGTTCGACAATCGCAAAAGTATAAATAAGGTGCGTGATTTATTATCAGATAAGATGACAAAGATAGACGAAAAAGACAAAAAGATCCTTGAAATGCTTAGAAAAGATTCTAGAAAACCTTATACTGAAATAGCTGAAGAACTAGATGTTAGTGAAGCTACAGTTAGGAAAAGGATCGAGTCATTGAAAGAGAATAACGTGATAGAAAGATTTACAGTTGATCTAGACCCTTCAAATCTCGGTTATGGGACCGTTACGCTTTTAGGACTAGATGTCGAACCGGAGTATTTTTTGAAAGCGATAGAACATATGGCCGATATAGAAGAAGTAAGATGGGTCGCAAAATCGACTGGTGATCATATGATAATGGCGGAGATATGGGCCGAAGACGGAGATCATCTTTCAAATATAATGAGCAAAAAAATCGGTAAGATAGAAGGAGTAAGAGATCTCTGTCCATCTATAATATTAGAAAAGATAAGATGACCGGCTTGGCAGAGATACCCTTCGACGCTAAAGGGGTCTTCAAAAGTAGGAAAAATAGATTTTTAGGCGAAGTTGAATTAGCAGAAACTCTTTCAATTGAGGAGGTTCATATTAGAGATCCGGGTAGATTGAAAGAGATATTGTATCCCGGAAATGAAGTTTTATTGGAGAAAGCAGAAAAAGAAGATAGAAAAACAGATTGGACACTTTTGGCTGGTAAAGTAGAAGGAAATTGGATTTTTGTCAATTCTGGCTACCACAGATCGATAGCTGAAAATATGCTGGAAGATGATGAGATGAGTCCTTTTGGTGAACTCGTCGATTATAAAGCCGAAAAAAGATTAGGAGAGAGCAGGATAGACTTCTACCTGGAAAAAGAAGATGAAAATATTTGGGTGGAAGTAAAAGGTTGCACGTTGGCCGAAGAAGGTAGAGCCTTATTTCCTGATGCCCCGACGAAAAGAGGGAAAAGGCATGTAGAAGAACTGATAAGAGTTATCGATGAAGAAAACACCTCTGCAGCTTTACTTGTTTTGGTCTTTAGACCTGATAGTGAATGTTTTAAGCCGCATGAAGAACAGGACCCTGATTTTGCTAACGTGTTCGAAGAAGGGATAAAAGCCGGTTTAGAGGTGCACCCTGTTAAACTGAATTATGATGGTAGTTTAATTGGATATCGCGGCGAGATACCCCTCTGCGAGGGATAAAGATGGAAAAAGAAAAGATTCTATCTGCGATCGAATCGCACAACGAGTATAAATCAGATATTGCGGAAGCCGAACTAGTTGAACTCGGAGAGAAAATTATCATAGTGAAATTCGAGGGCAACTTTTGCTTTAGCTGCTGTATGGATGAGTATTTTATAGATCTAGTATATGAGTTCAAGAAGATGGGCATCGAGTCTGAATTCAAGGATTTTCAAAAAGTGGAAGATAAGAGTTTTATCGCCGAATACGAGAGCAAGTAGGGATTGAAACTAGACTTCTAATACTTACGCAAAGATTTTTTACTATCTTTTCAATACCTAACCATGTCGGGGATGAATTTCTTTAGGAGTAAAGATCTCGAGCGAACTAAGGAATTTTACATGGAAGAACTGGATATGGATCTTTGGCTCGATCAGGAGAAATGTAAGGTATTGAAGGACGGTAATCTACTCATTGGTTTCTGTGAGAGCGAAACAATGGACGAAGGTGGGACTATCACTTTCTTTTACCGCAGCAAAGAAGAAGTTGACGAGATGTATGAAAAATTCAAAGATAGAGCTAAAGGAGAACCCTCTAAAAACGATTTCTTCCAGATATACCAGTTTTTCGCCGAGGACCCGGAAGGTAGAACCTTGGAATTTCAGACATTTCTTCATAAACTGAATCCGTATATGGAAGGGATCGAATTACTGGAGGACAGGAGAAGCGTAAGAGAGTATAAGGATGAAGAAGTATCAGAAGAAACGCTCCAGGAGATTTTCGAGACTTGTAGATACGCTCCCACCTCTAGAAATTCCCAGTCCTACTATTTTATACCGATAAAAGATAGGGATACGGTCGAATTCATGGCTGAACGAAGAGGAAGCAACAGTCAACCTATTGCTGAAGCTCCCATGGCTGTGGCGATATGCTGCGATCCAGATAAGACTGGGAGACTCAAACAAGACGGCGATATAGCCGCGTACCACTTCATATTGACTGCATGGGCCCACGGCCTAGGAACTTGTTGGATCGCTGCAATGGACAGAGAAGATGTAAAAGAAAAACTTGGAATCTCTCAGGATCATTATGTCGCTACGGTAACACCACTGGGCTATCCTAAAGAAGTTCCAGAACCCCCTTCGAGAAAAGAAACCGATGAGTTCGTTAAGAGATTGTGATTGAAAATATACATCATTTGAAGATGTGTCCGGTCTCTTCGTACCAGAGGACCAGATCTAGATGGCCTAGCGGTATATCGACTTCCTCAGAAAACTCTTTCATTTTTTCCTCTATCCTCAGATATTTTTTCTTTGTCAAAGTTT
>CAYNOV010000173.1:0-2807 GCA_964398905.1 uncultured Thermoplasmata archaeon | reverse complement strand
TCATAGCTGGAGGTCCTTCTTCTAAAGAACATCCGGAGTGGGCTATCTTCATCGAGTTGAAAGCTGGAGCCTCAGAAGGTGAAGAACAGACAAAAAGATATGCGAGTGCTGAATCCTGGAACTTCAACTGGTTCGGTAACAACACTTTGAGTATAAACAGCTTGGAAGAATACGAGTACGTTTATATCAGAAAAGAAAGGGAAAAAGAAGCTAAAAGCGATGTGTTCGAATCTATATCATGGGCTGATCTTGTTAGGGTTTTTGAGAATAAAATCGAGAAGGGTGTATTTGATTATCCTCATAGGAGTGTAGTTCAATTTTTAGACTTTTTGCGATCTTTGAAGGAAGTGGAAAATATGGGAGATGAATCTAAAGAAAAAGAATTAGAGCTTATTGAGGAGCGTTTAAAACTATACTTTGGTCAAAAGGAGCTTATCGAGAAGGTAGAAGAAGCGAATAGACAGTTCCAGCAAGATTTTGATGAACTAGCAGAACATCTGTATAAAAGGTGGGAAGATAAGTTATACGAGATCTATGATTTTTCTAGATCGGGTTGGACAACTCGACAGGCCAATCAGAGATTTAGAGAATATGATAAATTATATCCCGAGTACTGGTCACAACGAGATGGAAGTTTAGAAGTTTTCTTTGTTCACTCAACAACGACAGATTCACTACATGAGGGTGAATTAAGATTCCGTCTGCGACTTCCACCTCAACGGAAGGCACATACGAAAACATTTGAGGCTGAAAAAAGCTTCAATGATGTGCTTCGACAAAACCTTATAGATAATCGTGAAGAATTAGAAGAAGCTCTAAAGGATGCTGAAGATATTCAGTTATCACTAGGTAACGCTGGTGCTCTTCTTTTTAAAAGATATGAACTTGAAGAAGATAATTTGTATCACTCTTACCTAAGAAATCTTGAGAAGGCTTGTGAGGAATTCTGTGAGAATGAAGAATTGATCGAAATTGTCAATGAATGCTTTGAAGAGGCTTACCAAGAAGCCTTCGGTGAAGAGCTTACAGGGGAAATATCTAAGTCTTTAAAGAAGATATAACTCTAATCAAATATCTAAATTTTGAAGCATGGACTACATGTCAAGTAGTTCTTGGCCCGAAGATAGTAACTCAACTTCGATAGCTAATTATTAAAAAACAGTCCGTCATCTTTTAGTTACAAAGGGTTTTAGCAGATTTTTTATCTTATTTACCTCATCATCCTCCAAAACATCCTTCTTTCCCTTAATGTAGGAATTTATTTCCGAGACATTTTTGACCTTTACTGACCAATAATTGGGATCATATCTTAGGTTGCTTTTTATAGAAACCAATACTTTGTTCAAATGATTTTTTTTCAACTGTATTTTGTTTCCTATAAATGACTGTATAAATTTATACAGGAGATGCCCTGCACGGTCTACCTGTTCATGAGGATATAGTCCATTATGTTTATCTAGATACTCATCAGTCCAATTCTTAACTTCAATAACGAAAACACCCTTATTTGATACCACCACTAAATCCATCTGTGAAGATTTTAAATTGTATTCTCCATAGTAATTTTGCCAATCATCTAATTCGATGTTAAGTCCACATAATATTTTATAATCTTCACCTAGTTCTGATAGTCGTTTTAGAACTTCGATTTCACCCTTTGCGCCATAATAGAAAGAGTCCTTCTTGATTTTTTCAAAACGATCAACTTTCTTTACCAATTCATGATGTTCATTTTTGAAAACTTCAAGTGGGTATTCTTCCAACCTAAATAAACTCCTTTCTGGTCTACTTCTAGATTTATTTATATTTCTTACTTTCAAGGGTTTTGAAATATGCTTTTTAAAGAATATCTTGATATGATTAGAGAACACCGAAAACCACCTTTTCTCGGTTTTCGATTCTTTGATTTCCACTTCCATTTTTCTTATTTCATTTTCATATTTTCTTATAGTTTCCCACTTTTCTTTCCTAAATGTTTTCAATCTATTTCTCACCCTATCTTTCCTTTCAGGCAGTGATTCAAAAAAATCATTCTTCTTTTTTTCAAGTTTGCTTTTTAAACCTTGGTACAACTCATCGATATCTTGAAATTTGTATACGCCTTTAGGACTTCTGTTGAGAATCTTTTTCTCACTCTCGGGGATCCCGTAAATTTCAGCCAACAAATCAAGAAATAATTATACATTAATAAAAGTTCGCTTAAAATCATATTTCTCAAAAATATTTAATAGTTAGTAAATATATTTGGTTTTGTCTTAAAGATGGTGAAAAAATGGCTGAGTTTCTAAGAACAAATGAAATATCTACAAAAATTGAAGATTTGATTGAGAATTCCCAAGATAAATTAGTTCTAATGAGTCCTTATTTGCAAATAAATAAAAAAATAAAAAATCGTTTAAAAGTTAAGGATAACCGTAAACAACCTGCTAGAATTGTCTATAGAAAAAATAAATTAGAATTAGAAGAAAACAATTGGTTGAAGAATCTCAATGAAATTAGAACAAGTTATTGTGAAGATCTCCATGCTAAATGTTATTTAAACGAAAAAGAGGCTATTATAACATCTATGAACCTGTATCAACATTCTCAAGAAAATAATTACGAAATGGGAATTTACGTCAAAAAAGATGAGGATCCAAATCTTTACAAGGATATCAAAAAACAAGTTGATTTTATAGTAGAAACCTCTCAAAATGTAGAAATCTCTGTAGAAAAGGTTCCTGAAGATGAGGAAGAAGATAAAGAAGAAACTGGCCACTGCATAAGGTGTAAAGAGGATATCGAATTGGATCCTACACGGCCCTACT
>CAYNOV010000172.1:0-2865 GCA_964398905.1 uncultured Thermoplasmata archaeon | reverse complement strand
TCTACTTTTTTGCTCATATCGTGTATCTTGTTCTTTAGTTCCGGGAACATCGGTGCGACGTTGAATGGAAGTATTTCAACATCGAGATCCAATATTTTCTTACCCATCATGAGACCGGTATACGTACCTCCAGTTCCGTTAGCATGGACTATATAATCGACATCTTCATCTCTCTGCTCAAGTTGCTCGACAAGTTCACCTAATGCCCAAATAAAACCTAAAGTACCGATCCTGTCAAAACCTCCAGACGGGCAGTCATAACATTTATAGCCCTTTTCCTCCAACTCTTCGATCCTTTTCCTACCTTTTTCCATAGCCTTATCCAATGACTTACCTATATCGCCAAGGTCCCCGACCACGAAGTCTATCTCAGCGCCCATCACCTTATCGAGGTACAGATTGGCTTTGAATTCAGTGGGTTTTTCGTTCCCAACTAGAAATAATATGGGTTCTAGATCGAACTTTTTACAAGATGCTGTCAATTGTCGGCAGTGGTTAGATTGAAAACCGCCGTAAGTTACGATATAATCGCATCCTTTTTCTAAAGCTTCTGCGATTATGAACTCAAGCTTTCTGACTTTATTGCCGCCGAATTCGGGGCCTGAAAGATCATCCCTTTTGATGAGAAAGTTTACGTCGTACTTTTCACTCATATTCTCCAATTTTTGAAGAGGTGTCGGGAAAAAACCGATATCTTTTTTGGGAATGTCCTTAAAGAGATCTTCCAATTCCTTCTTCATATTATCATCTGTATTGGCTAAAATCGTTTAGATATTTATTGGTTCCGAGTTTTTAATAGGTTCTATTATTCCAAAAAAGGTTTTTCACTTGAAACAGGAAGGTTTATTAGTTAGATTGTTCGCTTTAAAAATTAAGAAACGGTGTAAACAAGATGTCTAAAGGACCCTTAATAACCGTCGGTGGGAGGATGGACCTTTCCGTCGATGGTGCCATACTGAACGAGTTCATGGACATTGTTAAGGAAAGGAGCAAAAGTGATCCAAAAATCGGTATACTTCCTACCGCGAGTCAAAAACCACAAAGGACGCTTAAAGCCTATTCTGAAACTATAGAAAAGATGGAGGCTGAAGTGATACCTCTGAACCCAGAAAACAGGGAAGAAGCAAATCAGGAAGAGATGGTCGACAAAGCATACGAGGCCGACGCCTTCTTTTTCACAGGAGGAAACCAGTTAAGGATCACAACGGTATTGGGTGGAACAGCGCTGACTCAAGAGATAAGGAGGAGGCACGAGGAAGGCTGTCCTATTGGTGGGACCAGTGCAGGAGCGGTTTGCATGACAAATTTGATGATCGCCTACGGTGAAAGTCAGGACGCGCTGATGGCCGGTGTCATCGAACTCACTCACGGATTACATTTCCTTTCTAAAACAGTAGTGGACACTCACTTCACAGCTAGAGGTAGATTTCCTCGTTTGGTCCACGTAGTGGTCGAAAATCCGATAACCCTAGGTATTGGATTGGGAGAAGACACCGCCGCTATATGGGACTTCCAAAGCAACAAATTCAGAGTGGTCGGAAGCAGAAATATAATCGTGGTAGACGGTCAAAACATAAAGCACACTAACATTTCAGAGATCGATCCCGATACCCCCTTGCATGCGGAAGGTATCACAGTCCATATACTTTCGAACGGTTGTGAATTCGATATCGAAGAAAAAAAACCGATCTTTCCTGAAAATAATAATGATTGAAAAGGGTTTTTAGTATCACTGGTTTCTGTTTTAGTCTGATAAGAAAGAACTCATCTCAGATCTATCTCACAATCTTTTAACTCATCGGTGGTTTTGCCCTGCCAGATATCTCTACTACCGAATATCTCTTCGAGATGTTCTGATGTGATATCTAGATTAGCACAGACAACTACGTCGCCGGGTTTGCTTTTGCTCAGAGCGAATGAAAGCGCATCCATCGGATTTTGAATGACCTCCGGCTTTTTACCTGCTGATAAGGCGCCTTCCTTCAAAAGTGAAGAGACTTCTCCGGGTTCTCTTCCTCTGATAAGGTCTTCTTTTTCCGTAAAGATCAGCTCATCGAAATTTTCAGCTGCGACCGTTCCATTGTCTTTCGTATCTTTATCGGTCCTATCTCCGAGACCCGTAAAAACCAGGATATCATCGCTGTTCTGAGAAAGATGATCCGCAAAATCACTCAAGTTTTTCAATCCGTCTGCGTTATGAGCGTAATCTATCACTATATTTCTGTCCTGTACTTCGAAGACGTTCATACGTCCAGGTGTAGTACACTCATCAGTCTTGAACTTCTCGAGGGCGTTGTCGAACCTATCGATGTCTAAACCGCTGGCGTATCCCGCAGCGATGGCAGCTAAAGTATTCTCTACCAGCATCTTAACGCCTCCTCTCAAGAACGGAAAATCCTTCACATTGGCCAACTCCTTTCTACCGTCTTTCATATAAGCGATAAGATGATCGTCTTCCTGTACGAAGGCTTCTCCTCCACTCTCGATGTGATCTTCAATCAGTCGATTTTTATCGACGCCGAATAGTATAGGTGTACCATTCGATACCTTTATCAGTCTTTCAGCGTAGTCATCGTTCCCATTGATCACACAGTAGCCGTTCTTATCCGTAGCCTCTACTAGTAAAGACTTCACCCAGAAGATATCATCTCTATCCCTTACACCGTTCATACCGATATGATCCTCACGTATGTTCAAAACCACGCTGACCATCGGTTTATCGAATCCCAGACCTCGCTTCAACATACCACCTCTCGCAGTTTCCAATACGGCATAATCGACTTCAGGATCTTGTAATACTAAGTTCGCGCTCCAAGGTCCAGTAGTATCTCCTTCAGCAATCTTCATACCGTTAGACCATATCCC
>CAYNOV010000171.1:0-2867 GCA_964398905.1 uncultured Thermoplasmata archaeon | reverse complement strand
CAAATCCTGGGAGCTTTTTATCTATTATATCATCGAGAACATCGGCTGTGACATCCCTTTGGCTAATCCCTGTCCCTCCAGACAATATATAGACTTTCGCATCGATGGATTGAATAATGTTTTTTATCTCTTCGGAATCATCTTTGACGATTTCATATCCAACGATTTCATGTTTTTCTTCCATCAACATCTCACGTATCTTCTTTCCAGACTCATCGCTATCCACATCTCGCGTATCACTGACAGTTATCACACCACATCTCACATGATCAGGAGCATTGTGTTTGTGCTCTTCACGACCCATCTTTATCAACCTTCTTTTTCTCTAAAACTGAAACGTTTTTTATCATCGTTTTAGGATACTGCCCTTTTTGGTCTTTTTCAAGGTACTTGACCATATCCCATATTGTCAACAGAGCCGCATTCACACCGGCAAGAGCTTCCATTTCCACCCCCGTCTTGTAAACCGCCTTGACTTCGCATTCTACCTCGATAACGTCTTCCTCTGTTCTAATTGAGAATTCGATACCTTCTATAGGTATAGGGTGGCAATGTGGAATGGATTCAGGAGTTTTTTTCACTGCCTGGATCGCCGATACCTCTGCGACCTGGAAGACATCGCCTTTTTTGACTTCATCTTTTCTAATCGCTTCTATACTCTCCTCAGTTAACTCGATCTCTCCTTTAGCCCTCGCTAGTCTAGTAACTTTTTTCTTCTCGCTTATATCGATCATTCCCACTCCAATTCACCGTCCTCATCTTTCTCTCTATCTAACCATCGGGATTCTCCGCCTTCGGTAGTCTCTCTTTTCCAAAGAGGTACTTTTTCCTTTATCCTGTTTATGGAGTATTTGCATGCTTCGAATGCTTCTTCTCGATGGGGAGCACTAGCTACTATAACTACTATATTGTCTCCTATTTCGAGAGATCCATACCTATGGACCAAAATTAGGTCTGTGATCTCGAAATTATTTATAGCCTCTTCTTTTACCTTTTCAAGTTCGCCTTCGGTCATACCTTCATATCTCTGCAATTCCAGCTTTTCGATTTTCTGCCCATCATTTTTTGATCTCACGACCCCATTAAAAACCACAACAGCGCCGTCTTCATCTGAATGAACACGTTCTTTCAATTCGTCAAGATCAAAATCCTCTTCTGTTACTATCGCCTTTTTTTCATCCATTTCACTCACACCAATACGGTTCTCTTTTCTCAATAGCTTCGATGAACTTATCTTTTACGTTTCCGCCGTTCTCTAATCGATCTCTAATAGAAACATGATTGTCAGTTCTCAACAGGCACGGTTTTAATTCTCCTTTTGAAGTAACTCTCAATCGAGTGCAATTTTGGCAGAACGTAGAGTTGTGCATCGTCCTCACAAGTTCAACCTCGACTTCAGGATCTTCTAGAAAATATTTTTTCCTTGCGTGCATCCTTCTAGTCTTTGTTCTGACCGCTCTTTTTTTCAGCTCTGAAGCTAAATCTTTTAAGGAGATATGATGATCTTGGTAGAATTTTCTATCGATCTCTTCCTCATTACTAGTTAACTCTATTATCTGTAGGATAGAACCCGATTCACTGGCAAAGCTCATCATATCCTCGATATTTTTGTCGTTCAAACCTGTCATCAACAACATGTTTATCTTTACAGGGAATAGACCGACCTCGTTAGCTTCCTCTATTCCTTTTTTGACCTCTGAAACTTTATCTTCACCAGTTATCTTTTCGTAAGTTTTTGGTTCAGTCGTATCTAGACTTACATTCACCCTATCCAAACCTACCTCTTTCAATTTTTTCGCTTTTTGCTGGAGTAAAATGCCGTTCGTGGTAAGGGAGACATCATCCATCAAATTTGAAGAATAGTCTATTATTTCTTCTATTTTTGGATGAAGTAAAGGCTCCCCGCCGGAGTACTTCACTTTGTACACCCCCATCTCAGAAGCTGTTTCCAATAAGCGTTTAACCTCATCTAGCTTCAGACCAGTGGTCTGTTCGCACATTTCTTCACCCTCGTTATGGCAATAAAAGCACCTTAGATTACACTCCTGTGTGAGCGAAACTCGGATATTTGTTACTTCTCTTCCATAGGGATCTTTCATTCAAGATGTTTAACTAAGCATATGGGATTTAATATTTCCCCTTCAATTGGTTTTTAGAGTCGGATATAAATACCTATTTCTGGGCTAGAGCTATCAACCTATCTGCTTCTTCATCATAACTTCCGCCTTCAAGGTCGCCATATGTCTCTATATCACTGAAACCACCTTCACTCAAAAGGCTCTTGAGTTCTTCCTCAGTGTAAATTTTGTACATGAATTTGTGTTCTCTGATTTCTCCGTCATCTCTTATCAATTTCCATCTGCTTTCAAGCATATCTATATCGTTTCTTATCTTTCTTTCCTCTTGAAAAAAACCATCGTCTATCCTCCATATATCCTCTTCAGTGTAGACTTTATCCAATATCTCTTTTCCCATAACATCTAGTAAAAATCTACCCTTTGGTTTTAAGGATGAGTATACATTTTCGATGACCTTGATATTTTCAGCTCGATCCTCAAAATATCCAAAAGATGTATAAAAATTGATGCACGCATCATAAAAACTATCTCTCTTGAATTCTCTGATATCTGCTTTTATGAATTCTACATCTAAACTTTCCTTTTGAGCCTGCTCCCGAGCCTCTTCTAGATATTTTCTAGTTATATCGACCCCTGTAACTTCGTAACCTCTCTTGGCGAGTTCTATAGAATGTCGTCCTATCCCACAGCACTGATCTAGTATTTTATCCCCTCTTCTCAACTCTAGAAGTTCGACAAATCTATCGACCTGATATGGAGTCTTCTGTATCCTCTCTTTAGAAAATAGGA
>CAYNOV010000170.1:0-2880 GCA_964398905.1 uncultured Thermoplasmata archaeon | reverse complement strand
CGTTCACCGTCGCTGCATAGGGTATGTTGTGACTCTCCAATATCTCCATCATGTCCTTTTTGGTACCTTTTTTCCAATCACCTTTACTTCCCACCGGAGTGGTGGTAGTCCAAGCACCTTCTGGTGTCGCACCACTTCTCTGTATACCGGTGTTCATATAAGCTTCATTGTCATACATGACTTGGATGGTATCAGTATTCCTCTCTACCGCGCCGGATAGCGCCTGTAAACCTATGTCAGCTGTACCTCCGTCACCTGCAAAACCGACCACGTTGATATCCGCATCTATGTCCAGCGAATCTAGAGCCGCTCTTATACCGGAAGATGAAATACCAGTGGTCTCGAAAGCGGTGTAGAGCAGAGGAACATCCAAATTTCTCGAGGGATAAACACCAGGTATAACAGCCCAACAACAAGCGGGTATATTGACTGTAGTATTTTTGCCCAAAGCTTTCAACATATATCTCATCGCGTGAGCCGCACCACAACCAGGACATGCATTATGCCCGGAATTCATCAATTCTTTTTCGGGTATGCTAGCCATGATTATCTCCTCCATTTATTTCTATTAATTCTAAGATCTACCCATTCGACCTCTTTATCGACTTCATTATCTAGAAGCTTGATCGAATCCTCCATTATCATTTCCAGTACTTCAGGTATAAGATCTCTGCCACCTAATCCCACGATGTAATTCTTGACCTTTGGAGGATTCTGTAAGCTGTAAAGTGCTTCCTTGATCTCTCTTGCTGCGTCTCCGACTGCACCGAAAGAGTAAGACCTATCTAATATACCGATCACGTTCACATCTTTAGCTAGTTCTCTGATCTCCTCTTTTGGGAACGGCCTGAATGTTCTCAATCTCGCCAGACCGATGTTGTGCCCTTCTTCCCTGAGTTCATCGATCACATCCTTTGAAGTCCCTGAGATGGAGCCCATGGTGACCATCAAAACGTCTATATCATCTGTTTTATACTCCTCTATCAGACCGCCGGGATCTCTACCAAAGGTTTCTTTGAATTCCTGGTTGACTTCTTTTACCTTGTCTTTAGCTTCAGTCATCGCTTCTTCAAGTTTTTTAGCGAAATCCATGTACCAGTCTGGCATCACGATCGATCCGAATCCTTTTGGATTCTCTATATCGATCTTGTGGTCTGGCTCATAAGCAGGTAAGAAATCATCGACCTTTTCCTTGTCATAGATCTCTACCGGTTCCCTAGTATGACTCAATATGAATGCGTCTTCTACGATCATACCAGGAAGCATAACATCTTCGTCCTCGCATATCTTGTAAGCCATGATCACACTGTCAAGTACTTCCTGATTGTTCTCACAGAAGAACTGCATCATCCCGCTGCCCTTCTGAGCGATCGTGTCAAGGTGATCGGCCCATACGCTCCAAGGCGGACCCATAGCTCTGTTAACGTTAGTCATCACTATCGGCAAACGGGCTCTAGCGGCCCACATCAACATCTCATGCATCAAAGCCAAACCATGAGCGGAAGTCGCGGTGTATGATCTTGCCCCAGTAGCGGAAGCAGCTATGCATCCAGCCATAGCGGAATGTTCGCTCTCTACCTTCACGAATTCACTGTCCATCTCACCATCAGCTACGAATTCGGATATCTTCTCGACTATTTCAGTTTGAGGCGTTATTGGATAAGCCGAAACGACATCTACGTCTGCTAACCTAGCTCCATATGCGGACGAATAATTCCCAGTAACTATCTTATGTTTAGACATATTTTTCCTCCTTTTCCATCTCTATGGCATCTACCGGACAGATATCTGCGCAGATCCCACAGCCCTTACAGAAGTCGAAGTCAACAACCGCCCCTTCGTCTTCTACAAATATCGCAACATCAGGACAAAATTTCCAACATTCTCCACAGTTGATACACGTATCCTGATCAACGATCGGCCTTACTGTTCTCCAACTGCCAGTTTTGTTCAAATATTCGGAGTTGCAATCCGTTATCGGAGTTCTTGGAAGGTCTGTATGATCCTGTGGATCATCACAGATAAGATCCTCAGATTTTGGTATGTCCGTCTGTTCAGAGAGCAGCGTTTTATCAGGTGATTCTAACTTCTCTCCGGGGTAGGGGCCTTTCAGTTCGTCATAGGCCACCTCTGCTGCCTCTGCGTTTGCCTTGTTTTTAGCAGGAGCATGCTCTAGAACGGCATCTATCATCGATTCCCTTTTTACAATCTCCGTAGCATTGCTGACAGCACCTAGAATTGCAGTGTTAACGATCGGGGCGACTTCTGACCCTAATCCATGATCAACAGCGATCTTACTCGCATCGACAGTATAAACATCAGCATCTGTATCCAATTTCATCTCTTCAGGGTCTTTTGCCGTATTCAGTATGATCTCCCCATCATCACTCAGTCCTTCGGTGACGTCTATAGCCTCTAAAAGAGCTGTATCTAAAACAACGACCACATCCGGTTCATGGATCTTTGAATGGTCTCTCACGGTTTTCTCGTCTATCCTGGTAAACGCTGTTACAGGTGCACCCCTACGCTCGACACCGAACATCGGGAATGCCTGTACATCCTTTCCTTCCTCAAAGGCGGCTCGGGCCAGAAGTTCAGAAGCAACCACTGAACCCTGTCCACCTCTTCCATGGAAGCGAACTTCTATCATCTCAATTGCACCAAAGTCCTATTAAAGTCTACTATAAAGACCTTTTTGTAAACGATAAATAAACTGGTCGGATCCAATAAAATATGGTTTTCTGGAAAGAGATAAGGGTTAATTAAAAATATCACCTATCACTCTCGATTTTAACAGTAAACCGCAGATGTCGATCGTTACCACTCATTCGCTCGCATACGCTCCCTCATGGGCCGGTGGTCTAGGGGTCATGACGTCGC
>CAYNOV010000169.1:0-2928 GCA_964398905.1 uncultured Thermoplasmata archaeon | reverse complement strand
GTTTTAGGAACTAATGCGGTTGATGTGAAACGGGAGAGGCTAGAAAGTTTAAAAGAAGCGGGCTTGAAAGGAGCCGCTGTCAGTTTAGACAGTGTTGACCCAGAGACCCATGATGAGTTCAGGGGTTTTGAAGGAGCTTGGGAGAAGGCCGTTTCTTCTATAGAGAAGATGGTCGATGTGGGTATCCCTGTTCAGATAAATATGACTGTCTCAGAACTGAACTACGACGAGCTAGACGAGATGGTCGAATTTGCGGAGGAGTTGGGTGCGCGGGCTGTGCATCCCTTCTTTTTGGTACCTACCGGAAGAGGGAAGGAGATAGAGAGTTCATCTTTACGAGCCGAAAGATACCAAAAAATGATTGAAAAGACCTTAGAAAAGATGGATGGAACTGAATTGGAACTAAAACCCACCTGCGCCCCACAATTTATGGTTCAAGCCGAAAAGATGGAGAAATCATTGCGTTACAGTCGAGGATGTCTTGCTGGAGTATCATACTGTTGTGTGCTTCCTGAGGGCGAAGTTCATGTTTGTCCATACCTCCCCGTCAAGGCTGGAGATTTGAGAGAGGAAAGTTTCAGCGAGATATGGAATGAGAGCGAAGTGTTCGAGAAACTGAGAGAATTCGAAAACTACGAAGGAGAATGCGGCGAATGCCCTAATATAGATATCTGCGGAGGTTGTCGTGCAAGAGCCTATTTCTATTCCGATGGGGATTACCTGGCGGCTGATCCTTGGTGTCAGGTGAGATGATGCGTGAAGAGGACCTTTCTGAAAAAGACAGGGAATTGCTTACTAGAGCTCAAAAAGGGCTACCGTTGTCTGCGACTCCTTTCGAAGATCTCGGTGAAGAATTAGGTGTGGATGGAGATGAAGTTATTGAAAGATTGAAAAAACTGAAAGAAGGGCAATTGATTAGAAGGATCGGAGGTGTCTTCGATTCTAAAAAGATGGGATGGGAAAGTACATTATTGGCTGCTAAAGTACCCGAGGATAAGTTCTATGAGGTCGCAGAACAAATCAACGAACATCAAGGCGTGACCCACAACTATCGGAGAGATTACGACTACAACATGTGGTTCACGTTGAGTGTAGGACCTGATAAGGACCTTCAAGAAGAGATAGAGAAGTTGGAGGAAAAGACCGGTTATGAATTTTTGCAGCTTCCTAAGAAGAAGAAATACAAGCTAGGTGTTAAGCTGGACCTTTCTGCGGAGGGCGAAAAATGATGAATTTGGACGATAAAGACAAAAGATTGATCAGTATTTTGCAGGAAGACATCCCATTGGAGAGTAGACCTTTTAGAAAGATCGGTGAGCAAATAGGATTAGATGAAGAAGAAGTCGTTGAAAGAATTAAAAAGATGTCAGATAACGGTATATTGAAAAGGTTGGCACCGTTGTTACATCACAGGAAAGCCGGATTCGAAGCAAACGGCATGATTGTATGGCAGGTTCCTAGGGATAGAGAGGACGAAACCGGTCTTAGATTGTCACAATATGATGAAGTTAGTCACTGCTATCTCAGGGAGACAGGTCCCGGGTGGAAATACAACCTTTACAGCATGGTTCACGCTGAAAGCGAAGATGAGCTAGAAAAAAGAGTGAAGGAGATGGCCGAAGAGATACAACCTGAAGATCACGCTATATTGAGAAGTACTGAAGAATTGAAAAAGACCAGCCTAAAATATTTTAATTCATTATAAGATGTGATAAACATGTTCGAAAGATCCAATGAAGAGTATGAGAGAGCTTGCAAATACATACCTGGTGGCGTTAACAGTCCAGCACGTTCTTTCCCATCGGTTAAACAGGACCCTCTTTTTATAGAAAGAGGTGAGGGAAGTAAGGTAGTTGATATTGATGGAAACGAATATATCGATTTCATCAATTCTTGGGGACCAATGCTTTTTGGACACTGCCATGAAGATGTTAAAGAGAGCGTTTCGGACGTACTTGAAAAAGGTACGAGTTTCGGTGCTCCTACTAAGGTAGAAACCGAGCTTGCTAAAAAAGTCGTCGAGATGGTACCCTCTATCGATAGAGTAAGGATGGTCAACTCTGGCACGGAAGCAACTATGACTGCAATAAGGTTAGCTAGAGGATATACAGGTCGTGATAAGATAGTGAAGTTTTCTGGTCATTATCACGGACACGGTGATAGCTTCTTGATAAAAGCGGGTTCAGGCCAAGCTACTTTTGGATTGCCAGATAGTCCTGGAGTGCCTGAAGGGTTAGCTAAACTGACTGTGAGCATACCTTACAATGATAAAGAACGTATCGAGGAAGTGTTCAGAGAAGAAGGAGATGAGATAGCCGCTGTTATATTAGAACCTGTAGCCGCGAATATGGGTGTAGTTCCTCCTGTGGACGGTTTCTTGAGTTTTCTGCGAAATATTACTGAGGAGTACGGAAGTCTTTTGATGTTTGACGAGGTAATCACCGGATTCAGATTAGGCCCTGGTGGTGCACAGGAATATTACGGTGTAGAACCAGACCTCACTTGTTTAGGCAAGATCATCGGAGGTGGTCTTCCAGTCGGTGCTTTTGGAGGCAAAGACGAAGTTATGGATGAGATAGCTCCGTGCGGGGATGTTTATCAGGCAGGAACTTTGTCCGGAAATCCTCTGGCGATGGCCGCTGGACTTGAGATGATGAAGTTGATCCAGAAGGACAACATTTACGAAGAGTTGGAAGAAAAATCGGATTATTTTGCTGAAGGGCTAAAAGAGATAATAACTGAGACAGATATACCGATCACTTTGAACCGGGTGGGTTCTATGTTGAGCACTTTCTTTACTGACGAAGCTGTGATGGATTATGAAAGTGCCGACTCTTCTGATACGGATCTCTACGGCAAGTATTTTCAAGGCATGTTAGAGAAAGGGATATATCTATCGCCCTCGCAGTTCGAGGCGATGTTTTTATC
>CAYNOV010000168.1:0-2987 GCA_964398905.1 uncultured Thermoplasmata archaeon | reverse complement strand
GGAAAGGTGGTGATCCCTATACTGAATACGGGATGTTAGCCCAGGCTATAAAGCAAGAGTTCGATCACTATAAAACCAAGAAACTCCGTAAAGAAAGTGAGGAAAGATACAGAAGATTGTTCGAAACGGCTCAAGACGGCATGTTGATAATCGATGCGGAAACTGGGACTATCGAGGATGCGAACCCCTTCATCTTGGACATATTGGGATATTCCAAGCAAGAACTCGTCGGAAAAAAAGTATGGAAAATAGGAACCTTCAAAAGTGTAGTAGAGAACAAAAGAAGATTTGAAGAGCTCGTCGAAGAGGGTTATATCCGGTACGAAGACAAACCTCTTAAAACCAGGGATGGTGAAGAAGTTCCGGTTGAATTCGTGAGCAACACTTATGAAGCGGGCGGTAAGAAAGTCGCCCAGTGCAATATAAGAGAGATATCTGAAAGAAAAAAGGCGCAGGAATCCCTTTCTCGTTTGATCGAGATCATGTCTAAAAATACGAGCAGCGATTTTTACGATTCTGTCGTCGAAGAACTCTGTGAATGGCTAGATATGGACGGTGCATTCATCGGTGCGGTAGATAATGATGGAGAAGTATCTACACTCTCTATGATCATGGATGGAAAAAAGATACCTGATTACAGCTATTCTCTTTCAGGAACTCCTTGTAAAGAGGTCACGACCTCAGGACCATGCCTTTACAGAGAAAATGTTACTGAATACTTCCCTGAAGACGATGAACTGATAGAATTTGATATTGAAGGATATATGGGTGTTCCTGTAAAAGACGAAAGTGGAGAAACTCTCGGGGTTCTATGGGCCGTCTCAAAAGAAAAGATCACAGACGTTCCTTCGAACTGGGACAAATTGCTGAGGATGATGGCGAAGAGAACCGCTACGGAGATCAAAAGGGATGAATATGAAAGGAAGATGGACTTTCAAATCAAGGTCTTGGACAATATAGGGAACGCGGTAATCACTACGGATCCCGAAGGTGAGGTTATCTATTGGAACGACAAAGCTGAAGAATACTATGGATGGAAAACAGATGAAGTTATCGGCAAGAACATATTGGATATTACTCCTAGCGAGACTTTTGAAAGTAAGGCCGAAGATATAATGGAAAAGATTAGAGCGGGAGAGAAGTGGAGCGGAGAGTTCAAACTCAAAAGAAAGGACGGAACAGAGTTCCCAGCGATAGTGACTGATTCACCTATAACGGACGAAAACGGAGAGTTGATCGGGATAGTTGGTGTTACAACAGATATAACTGATATAAAAAAGATGGAAAACGAACTCATGGAGCGAGTCAAAGAATTGAACGGACTCTACCGTATATCTAAACTCTCTTCAGAAGAGAACTCTTTAAAAAGTATCTTCAAAAAAAGCGTCGATCTGATATCGAGTAGTTTTCAATTTCCCGAAAAGACAGGTGTGAAGATCTCTTATCGAGATGATATCTACAGAACAGACGATTTTGAAGAAAGCTCACGTACACTAAGAGAAGATTTGAGAGTTGATGAGCGATCCGTGGGACAGATAGAAGTCCATTATCTAGACGAGGATGAAAAAGAACAGTATTTTCTTGAAGAAGAGGGGCAACTTCTTGAGATCATAGCTAGAGATCTTGAAAATATCATAGAGAAAAAGGAAGCTAGAGAGGAGATCGAGGACCTTAGTAAGTTCAGAAAGTCGATAATAGAGGACGCTAACATATGGTTGAATGTTATTGATGAGGATAATAATTTACTGGTTTGGAACAAAGCAGCAGAAGAGATCAGCGGATACTCTAAAGAAGAAGTACTTAATAACGATGATATTTGGGAGAAGCTCTATCCAGATCAAAGATACAGAGAAAAGATCTTCGAAAAAGTATCCACCATCTTAAAGGACGAAGAGTTAAAGGGATACGAAACCCTGATCCGATGTAAAGATGGATCCGAAAAGGTGATCAGTTGGAATCAACACCCCTTAAAAGATGATGATGGTGATATCATAGGTTCTATTGCTACAGGTATAGACCGAACTGAAGAAAAAGAGATGAAGAAAAGGGAAAAATTTCTACATTCTATCTTGAGGCACGACGTCGGGAACAAGATGCAGATAATAGATGGGTACCTTGACTTGATGAATGAATATGAACTTCCAGATGAAGCTTTAGATTTTCTCAAGAAAGCTGACAACGCTCTGCAGGAAAGTAAAAATATAATGAATAAGATAGAAGAACTTAGAACTATCGAAAAAAGTGAAGAGACCGAAATGGTAAACTTGTCGTCGGTTATAGACGATATAGTTTCAGAGCATCATGGAGAACTAGAAGGTAGTGATATCGACATAGACGTTAAAGTTCCCGATGTTTATGTCAAAGGAGGTCCGCTACTGAAAGAACTGTTCTCTAATATCATCGAAAATTCTATCAAACATTCTGGATGTAATAATATTATCATAGATACAAAAGTTGAAGAAGATACGATCACAGTTAGTGTTGAAGATGATGGTAAAGGGATACTAGATGAGATCAAAGATAAATTGTTCGATAAGGGCTTCAAACGGAACAGTAGCGGTTCTGGATTAGGCATGTATATTGTAAAAGAGATCGCTGAAAATTACGGAGGAAGCGTTGAAGTCAAAGATTCTGAGTTAGGCGGAGCAAGGTTCGACATATTTTTAAACACAGATCAGCAAAGATGATCGTCATCTTCTCATATTCAAAGTGAATGTTTATATAGTTCCATTTAGACAATCAAAGATGATAAGGAGATCCCGGATATGAAAACGATCAATACACTTTTTGTAGATGATGAAAGGTCATTTTTAGATCAAACTGAGATTTTTTTAAAGAGATCAGATAACGGGATAAAAATTTCTAGCGTCTTGGACGTTGAAGAAGCTCTATCTTTGCTTGAAAAAGAAAACTTTGATGTCATAGTTTCAGATTACCAGATGCCAGAAAAAAATGGATTAGAATTTTTAAAAGAATTAAGAGAAGAA
>CAYNOV010000167.1:0-3011 GCA_964398905.1 uncultured Thermoplasmata archaeon | reverse complement strand
TCTACACGGAAATTGGATGAGTATTCTAGTGCTAAGAAAAAGGTCAGAGACGATATAACCGCTTATAATATGGAAGACGGTCGCACCCTATATCTTCTCTCTGAAGGAAGATTGGTCAATCTAGCAGCGGGACAAGGACACCCAGCAGAGATAATGGATATGAGCTTCGCTTTACAGATGATGTCCGCTGAATATGTTGTTAAAAATAGTGGTCTAGAACCGAAAGTTCATTCTATTCCTAGAGAAATAGATGAGAAAGTTGCATCAATGAAACTAGAATCAGAAGGCATACAGATAAACACCTTGACTGAAGAACAGAAAAGATATATAGAAAATTGGAAAGAGGGTACCTGATCAATCGATCAGGGTAATATCCTCTGATTTAACGCTCTGAACCTCTTCGATCTTTTCAAGTTTTTCTTCTATTTTGTCTACGATACCGCCTTCATCAGGGATCACTATTTTCACAATTATAGCTTTTAGACCAAAAGCAACGTTTTCTTCGTTAGAACCTTTGAATGTTCCGTTTTCTTCAACGATCTTTTTGATCTCTCCTTTTATTCGCTCCAGGTCAGATTCTGTACCTTCTGGCATGATCTTGTAAGTCAACATAACTTTTCCCATTTTAGGGCCCCCTGAAACCACATTCTGGACATTCGTATTTTTCAGCTTGATCACGACACTTTTCACATCTGCCTATCTCCGCTTCTCCGCAATCTGGACAGGGAAATACCGTATTCTTCAATCCTACCAGCGTTATACCGCAGGAAGTACAGTTGTAATCTTCTTTCATGACTATCGGCCTTTGTAGAAAAGAAAGCATATTTAATATTGTCGCTTATTGAACCCTTTTTAGGGAGTAAACAAAATTCTTAAATACCGATGGTTATTACGTTACTCCATATGATCAATATTACTCTTTCCGAAGGTTTTATTGAAGGTGAAATGGAAAAATATTTTCTTAGGGAGGTTCAGTAAGTATGAAAAGGGTTAAAGCATTTTTGGCAACTTTCTTACTGGCACTTTTTGTTTATTTATTACTTACATTGGCAACGGGCATGCCAGAATATTCGATGGCCTCGAATGACCCTTGGAATCAAATCATATGGAGTTTTGAAGAACTCGTGTTCGGATTATCAATAAGTCTGATAGTGGCTGCAGTTGTTGATCATATCTTATGTAGGACAAAAAATTTTAGGATGATGAACCCTGTGAGATGGGTCATTATGCTTTTTTATTCTATACCTTTATTCATAGAGATGGCTAAAGCCAACTTTGACGTAGCCAATAGGATAATAAAAGGCGATATCGAACCTGGAATTGTAAAGATAGAACCTGATCTAGAAACGGACTTAGGTCTCACATTTTTAGCCAACTCGATAACACTTACCCCAGGGACATTAACTGTCGATCTCAGTGAGGAAGGTAGCGACATGTATATACACTGGATAAAAGTAGAAGATGATCCTACTGAAAAGATTGCTGGAAAATTTGTGAAATGGATAAGGAGGTTTGCCGAATGATCGAACTGACTACTGCACTTTATGCGTCCGTAATTGCTATTGTCATATACATAATCATATGTTCGGTCAGGATATTTTTAGGGCCTACCGTTGCGGACAGAATAGTTGGTTTTGATACTTTGAATACAATGGTCATCGCAGGTATGATAGCTCTTGGAGCGGCTATGTTTGAAACACTTTTCATAGATATAGCAATAGTGTATGCCATTTTATCTTTCATATCAACACTTTACATAGCAAAATATCTTGAAGGAGGTGGATCATAAAATGAGTTTGCCGATCCTTTTAATTTTTTCTTTCTTGATTATTTCAGTAGTCTTCAATGCACTCGGAACTATCGGCCTTCACAGATTCCCAGACGTTTATACAAGATTACACGCAGCTACTAAATGCACGACCTTTGGAACTATCTTCATGACCTTCACTGTTATAGCTCATAGTGTGAGGTTGTATGTCATAACAGAAGAAGGAAGGTTTCTAAATATGGCAATCCATACTTTATTGGCGTTGGTAGCTCTATTAGTAACAAATCCAACCGGAGCACACGCGATAGCGAGAGCCGCTCACATCGTAGGTATAAAACAAGAACAGGCGGAAAGTGTTTGGTTCTTGACTGAAAAAGATGAGTTAAGAGAGGCGAATCTACAACAAACCGAGCCAGTTAGTACGGATGAAAGTTCAAAATCATCGGAGGTGAAATAAAATGATAGGGTTTTTACAGATAATTCAAATTCTGATAATGATCGGTCTGATTTTGACTGCATTGGCTGTTGTGATCTTTAGGGATCTTATTTCAGCAGCTATAGCTCTAGGGGCAAGTAGTTTGTTATTGTCACTTCAGTTTTTTATACTTAGAGCACCAGATGTTGCTATTGCTGAAGCAGCCGTAGGTGCGGCCCTAACTACTGCTATATTCATATTTGCTATAAGGTCAACTGAGAGAGAGGAGGGATACCATTGAGAAAAGCGATAGCTGTTCTCGCTCTTTTGATTTTGTTTGTGTTTTTAGCTATGGGTGCAATTGAGATGAGGCCGTTTGGAGAGCCAGAAGAGACTGAAATGGATGATTATTTTTTATATGATGAAGAGGAGGGGAGCCAAGCCCATAACCATGTGAACAATGTAGTCACAGCTGTTTTGTTCGACTACCGAGGACTAGATACTTTGGGGGAAGCAACTATTTTATTCGCTGCGGTCTCAGGTGTTTTAACCGTGTTGAGAGAACTCAAAAAAGAGGGTGGTAAGGATGATTAACGTCATTTTATCACCTATATCAAAGGAGGTGTCCCTAGATTGAATTGGAAGATGTCTAGGATAGTTAGAACCGTTACGAATTTTTTAATCGTACCCATAATCGTTTTTGGGATCTATCTTGTCCTTCATGGTCATCTGACGCCAGGAGGTGGATTTCAGGGTGGAGCAGTGATAGCTTCTTCTACCGCGCTCTTGATAATCGCTTATGGCACATTGGGTGAACACGAGAAGGAT
>CAYNOV010000166.1:0-3020 GCA_964398905.1 uncultured Thermoplasmata archaeon | reverse complement strand
AACTGAAGGAGAGATAAGAGTTTTTCGCCTCACTCTTCTCCTTCCTCTTCCTCATCTATATCCGCAGAGCCATGCTCGAGTGATTCAGGAGAAGTATCTTCTTCCTCGATAATCTCTTTCTCTTTTTTCTCGCTAATCACTTTAGACATCGCCTTCAACTCATCGTCCTCTTTCAAGTTCATCACTTTGACGCCCATGGTATTACGTCCCTGTTTACTTATATCGCCAGCCTGGGTCCTTATGATCATGCCTTCCCTGCTTATAAGCACGATCTCCTCGTCTTCATCGACTCTGTGGGCACAGGCTACCTTACCGTTTCGCTCCAGCGTTTTCATGGTGATCACACCTTTAGCACCACGGTTGGTCTTCCTGTAATTCTCTACATCGCAGCGTTTTCCATAACCTTTCTCCGTAAGCGTCAAAAGCGTGTCCTCCTCATCGACCAGGGTCATGCTAACTACTTCGTCATCATCTTCCAGCTTTGCTCCTATGACGCCCATGGTGTATCTTCCAGTCGGCCTCACGTCTTCCTCGTCAAATCTTACAGCCTGTCCGTTCTTAGTGGCGAGAATCACATCTTTCGAGCCGTCAGAAAGTCTAGTCTCCACCAATTCGTCATCATCTCTTAATTTGATAGCCCATATTCCGGTCACGCGCGGATTGCTGTACTCTGCCAAAGAGGTACGTTTTATCTTGCCTTTCTTGGTAGCGAATAGTAGATATTCGTCTTCAGAGAATTCACTAACCGGTATCAAATCTTCTATGTTCTCGTCGTCCTCTAACCTAGGGAGCATATTCACGATAGGCCTTCCTTTAGACCTTCTGCTCCCTTTAGGTAATTTGTACGCCTTAAGCCAGTAAACCTTACCTTTATCTGTGAAGAACAGCAGATAATCATGTGAGTTCGTGACGAATAGATCGACGACGTGATCTTTCTCCTTGGTATCCATACCTATGAGGCCAACGCCGCCTCTCCTTTGTTTTCTATAAGTTTCCACAGGCGTTCTTTTTATGTAACCTCTCTGGGTCAGGGTTATCACGAGATCTTCCTCAGGTATAAGATCTTCAGTCTCTAAATCCTCAGCTTCTTTGTTTATCTCCGTCCTTCTCTCGTCGCCGTATTTGTCAGCCATCTCGTCCAATTCTTGTTTTATGATATCCTTGATCCTTTCTTCATCTCCGAGTATCTCCTTGTATTCTTTGATATCTTCCTGAAGTTCTTCATATTCAGTCTGGAGTTTGTCTCTTTCCATCCCTGTCAATCTTCTCAATCTCATATCTAATATCGCTTGAGCCTGATCGTCGCTAAGCAAAAACTCGGACTTTAAGCGATCCTTAGCTTTAGACTGTTCTTCGGAGGAACGGATTATGCTGATAACTTTGTCGAGATTATCCAAAGCAGTAAGAAGACCTTCGAGTATGTGAGCTCTATCTTGAGCTTTATCTAACTCGTATTTTGTCCTCCTGGTTATCACATCTACTCTGTGATCGATGAAGTGCTGGAGAGTCTCCTTTAGATTCAAAACCTGTGGTTCATCATCGACTAGAGCTAGATTGATCACACCGAAGGTAACTTCCATCTGAGTGTGTTTGTACAATTTATTTAATACCACATCGGGGATGACTCCCCTCTTCAAGTCTATGACTACTCTGACGCCGTCTCTATCGGATTCATCTCTCAGGTCAGATATCTCACTTATCACGTCGTCCTTAACCAGTGAAGCTATACTTTCCACCAACTTTGCTTTATTCACCTGGTAGGGGACCTCTTCTATAACGATCCTCTTCCTCTTCCCTCTCAGGTCTTCTATGCTGGTTTTCGCTCTAATCTTGATCTTACCTCTTCCCTCTTTGTAAGCATTATAGACACCGTTGTAGCCGTGGATTATCCCACCTGTAGGGAAATCGGGGGCGGGAAGTTCATCCATAAGGTCGGTTATCTCACTCTCGGGTTCATCGATCAGTAGTTTTATAGCACCCACTAATTCATTCAAATTATGTGGAGGAATGTTAGTAGACATGCCGACGGCTATGCCGCTAGCTCCGTTCAGTAAAAGATTCGGGAGTTTAGAGGGCATCACAGTCGGTTCTTCCAAAGTACCGTCGTAATTGTCTCTGAACTCTACCGTTTCTTTATCGAGATCTTCCATCAGATCTTCGGCCATCTCTTCCAAACGAGCTTCAGTGTAACGCATCGCCGCGGGTTCGTCACCATCTAAAGAACCGAAATTACCCTGACCATCTACAAGAGGATAGCGGAGAGAAAAATCCTGGGACATCCTGACCAGAGCGTCATAAACCGCTTGATCGCCGTGAGGATGATACTTACCCAGTACGTCACCGACGACGCGTGCAGACTTTTTGTGCGACTTATCTGAACTCAGCCCTTCCTGCCTCATCGAATATAAGATCCTGCGATGAACTGGCTTCAAACCGTCTCTAACATCGGGCAGTGCCCTACCGACAATAACGCTCATCGCATAATTTATGTAAGAATCTTCCATCTCCTCTTCTAAATTTTTTGTATAAACCTCGTCTGCTATCTCTTCAGTTTCTCCTACCATAAAAACACCTCATACATCTATATTGGTCGCTGCCGCAGCGTTCTGTTTTATGAATTCCTTCCTCGGCTGGACCTCTTTTCCCATCAAAAGATCGAACAATTCGTCGGCTCGCTCAGCATCTTCCACCGTAACTTTAGCAAGCTTCCTATTCTCAGGATTCATCGTGGTCTCCCAAAGTTCTTTAGGATTCATCTCACCGAGACCTTTGTACCTTTGTATACTCACTCCTCTATTGCCCCATTCCTCGAGTATATCCTGCTTGTCTTCGTCCCTGTAGGCGTATCTCACTCCTCCACCTTTAGTTATCTTGTACAGTGGAGGTTGAGCCATGTAGAGGTATCCTCTTTCGATGAGAGGTTTCATATATCTGTAAAAGAAAGTGAAAAGTAAAGTCCTGATATGAGCCCCATCAACATCTGCGTCAGTCATTATTATGACTTTATGATACCTGCATTC
>CAYNOV010000165.1:0-3092 GCA_964398905.1 uncultured Thermoplasmata archaeon | reverse complement strand
TCGCCCACTTCATCGGAGTGGATATGGGTATTGAGAACATTGCTACAGTAGTCGTTCAGGATAGAGAAGGCAACGTGTTAGAGTCTAAATTCTTTTCTGGAGATAAATTACAAGAGAAACGTAGAAGGTTCAGAGAGCTTAGAAGAGAATTGGGTAGGAAAAAGCTTTGGGGAAAACTAAGAGAGACTAAAGACCGTGAAAGCAACTATATTGAGGACAGGAATCACAAAATCAGCAGGAAGATTGTTGATATAGTTGAAAAGTATGATGATTCAGTGATCGTTATGGAGAAGCTAGACGGGATAAGGGATAATACTGACAACTTTAAACAGCATAATTGGAAATTACACAACTGGCCGTTCGGTCAATTGCAGGAGTTCATCACCTATAAAGCTCACAACAGTTCAATCGCTGTGAGAAGAGTCCATCCAGCATATACTTCCCAAGTTTGCAGGGACTGTCTTGGCAAAATAGAGAGAGTCTCTCAAGCCAGGGCAGTCTGTCAATCCTGCAAGAAGGAGTATAACGCTGATTGGCTCGGAGCCAGTAATATTGTAAGAAGATTGTTTGGCTATATGTCGGACAATCTGGGCGGCAGTGACTACTGCCCTGAACATGGTAGTGAAGAGCCTAAAGGTGTCACAGGCTCCATCTTTGGCCTGACCAAAGGATTTGTGGCACAATTGCAGGTGAGCTAGCCATGAACCTCGAACTTCCCACAAGGAAGCCTCTTCCTTTAGAGAGAGGAGGATGTCACGATTGCTAAGTTTTTTAAACTCAGACTCTGTAATATCGAACATGAAGATAGTTCACTTCGATGAAGTCGATGAATCAGAAATGACAGAACTCATGCTTGCATGTTTTAACCATGCCTACACAAAAGATCACTTAAAGAAGATGATTCGGTCCGATAGAAGGATGCCTGAATGGGGCGGAGAGTTATATGCTGAGGAAGACGGGAAAGTGTTAGGTTGTGTAGGTATCCTCTATCCCAGAGCTAAGATATCGGGAGAAGTGAGGAAAGTAGGCGGGATCAGAAATGTCTGTTCTCGACCTTCCGAATCTCGAAAAGGCGTTATAAAAAACCTTATGGGAAGAGCTCACGAGATAATGCGAGAAGAGGTTGATGTTTCATTCCTGATGACTTCAAAATCTGGAGTAGCTTATAATCTCTATCGAAAATTAGGTTACGAAACTATACATGTTCCTCCTAGAGCATATAAAAAAGTTGAAGACCGACAATCCGATATCGAATTCAGAGATCAAGTGGACCCGGATTACGTTCGATGGATGTATATGAATTCAGTGGAAGATTTTTCAGGCTTGGTAGTGAGAGAGGAAGATTATCGGGATATGGCCGAGGCGAGAGGATGGCCCGATACTGATAAGTTAAAGATCGCCTTTAAAGAGGATAAAAAGATCGGTTATGCCATGTACGAGTCCTCTAGGAATAGCCTTTCTGTCAAGGAATTTGCGGCGGAAAGAGAAAACTTGAAAATATTTTTGAAGGGACTTGAAAGTGTATCTGATAAAGATTATATCGTGCTCTCTTACGTCAATCCATCTTACAAAGGATTTTTACGAGATATGGGATATAAGTGGCATCAAGATCTATGGTATAGGGTGATGATGAAAGACTTAAGGGATGATACGGACAAGATAATCGAAGCCATAGATAAGGAAAATTTTCACACAGGTATCTACGAAATATTTTGATGATAAAAGGAAAAAAATATAACAACCAACTCAAATATAATCTCACAATGCATCCTTCAGAAGAGTTAAGAGGTTCAAAAGGTACCGATCTTTCCGGGAAGAAGATAATTTTAGGTGTAACTGGCAGTATTGCAGCGGTCGAATGTGTAAAGCTAGTTAGAGAGCTTATCAGAGAGGGAGCTGAAGTTTACTGTGTGATATCTGACTGGGGCTCCAAAATAATCCATCCCAATTCTTTAGAGTTCGCCTCAGGTAATGAGGTCATCACTGAATTGACCGGTCAAGTCGAGCATGTGAGTCACTGTGGAAACGTTCCGGATAAGGCAGATTTATTCTTGGTCGCTCCCGCAACCGCTAACACGATATCTAAGATGGCTAAAGGGATAGATGATACTCCCGTTACTACTTTTGCCACTACCTGCGTCGGTTCTGACATACCGATAATGGTTGTACCGGCAATGCACCAGACTATGTATCACCATTCTATCGTGATGGACAATTTAGAAGAGTTACAGGAAAAGTTGGACGTCACTGTTGTAGGTCCAAAGATTGAAGAAGGGGCAGCAAAAGTAGCTGAAAAGGACCAGATAGTCGATTCCGTAATCAGAGAATTGAATGATGATCTTGAAGGTGAGAAAATTACAGTGATCACTGGTCGAACTATCGAGCCGATAGACAGTATGAGAGTTGTAACTAACATAGCGACAGGTAAAAGTGGATTGGAACTTGCTAAAAAAGCTTACCGAAAAGGTGCAGATGTAGAACTCTGGTACGGAGATATGAAAGGAGAAGTTCCCCATTGGATACCTAATCGTAGTTTTGAGACGATCAAAGATCTGTTAGAAATGTCATCGGACTTAGAAGGTACAGTTATCGTTCCTGCCGCTATCTCAGACTTTTCTCCAGAAAGTGTAGAAGATGAAAAGATATCTTCTTCCAAATCTTTGACTCTAGAGTTAGAACCCACTCCAAAGTTCATAGATAGGATAAAAGATAGTGTGAAATTTTTGATTGCCTACAAGGCTGAGGATACTAGAGAAGAGGCAGTAAAAAGAGCAGAGCAGATGATCGAAGAAGGAAGAGCAGATATCGTCATCGCGAATTCTTTAAAAGATGTTGAAGTTGATGAAAATCGAGTTTATATTACTGGCGAAAATGAATGGATCAAAGGAAGCAAACGTAAGATAGCGGAGAGGATATTGGACCGTTTAGAAGAGGAACTTAGATGACAACGACAGCGTTCTGCCCGGCTCATATCACAGGCTTCTT
The DNA here is from genome assembly GCA_964398905.1 of uncultured Thermoplasmata archaeon. GTDB lineage: Archaea > Thermoplasmatota > Thermoplasmata > Halarchaeoplasmatales > Halarchaeoplasmataceae > Natronoplasma. The sequence goes on along the minus strand of CAYNOV010000165.1, from coordinate 107 downwards.
TACACTTCCGCTCGATGACAAAAAGATGGGTGATAAAGAGGGGTCAAGAGGCGCTGGATTTTCAGTTGAATTGGGCGCTAAGGCAGAAGTTGAACTGGGTAGAGATG
>CAYNOV010000164.1:0-3113 GCA_964398905.1 uncultured Thermoplasmata archaeon | reverse complement strand
CAGCTCGTTGTCCTCTAGCCTTAGAGATTCAAGATTCTCCAGGTCGCCCAGCTCCGCCGGTATCTCGCCCGACAGCTCGTTGTCCTCTAGCCTTAGAGATTCAAGATTCTCCAGGTCGCCCAGCTCCTCCGGTATCTCGCCCGACAGCTCGTTGCCGCCGAGCCCTAACCATTCAAGGTTGGTCAGGTCGCCCAGTTCCGCCGGTATCTCGCCTGTTAAATCAACGTATCCCCAAGCGATCTCCAGCACATCAGTATACTCTTCGATCTCGACTCTGAACTCTCTCACATCGAATTCACCGTGCTCGCTCCAATCGAATTCAACATCGTTCGTCTCGATAGTCTCCAATTCCGTACCATCCCCGTAGAACACCCATCTAGCGGTCTTGTCCTCTTCCATCACTATATCTAAATCAAGCTGGTCCGCTCCGTACTCGAACGTGCCGAAGTCCACGTACTCGATTTCTCTCAAAAACGGATAGCCGTCATTTATCTCTACATCCTGATCTATATCCCATATGTTCTCATCGCCTTCGTCATCGTAAGGATCGCCGACGAAGTCCCATGGCTCTTCCAAGCCTGTAGTATTCGTATCCGTATAAGTTGCTACGTCTTTCATCTCAGTGGTGGTTTTGCCAGTACCTCCGTCGGATTCTTCCTCTCCCGTAGTCATGGTATCCCAAAAAGAATCATCAATGTTGGCCGATACGACCACAGTGCCTATGAGTCCCCCAACATCCTCTTCGCCGCTTACATTTCCCGTAGCATAACAGTTCTTAATATCACCTGAGATAATAGCCCCAACGAGTCCCCCAACATCCTCTTCGCCGCTAACATTTCCTGTAGCATAGCAGTTAATTAATTCACCATCGCCCGATAGGTCACCTATCAGTCCTCCAACATTACCGTCTGCTGAAACATTACCTGTTGAATATGAATTCGAGATGCTACCACCACTATTTCTCCCTACTAATCCACCAACGAACCAGGTACCCTTGGTTTGAGTCCCAGAGTACGAATTCCATATCATGCCTTGATTGGTACCTACTAAACCACCAGCACGGTTACCTGTGGTAGAAGCTTTTCCTGTAGCAAATGAATTTATAATCGTACCATCGTTCCACCCTCCTATACTTCCCACATTGATTCCTGCATTTATATCTATGTCTTTAACCCCGATGTTTTCTATGATACTTCCTTCTTCGATGCTTCCGAATAATCCTACAGAACCATGGAATGTTTGATTAACAGATATACCAGTTATGGTATTATTATCTCCATCAAAGTTGGTTCCCATATAGGGTATATAATATCCTGGCTCACTAGACATATCCACGTTTTCTGAAAGTAGAAATTGATAGTCGTTCCTATATACAAAACCTAAAAAGTCCTTCATACCCTCAACATTTTTTATCTGGTAATAACCATCAACTGGTTGAAGGGTTTCGGAGTAATCATCAATATCTAATGATTTATCTTCTGACCAATCATCAAATTGTTCTTCATATAAAGCACCAGTAGTCATCTCATGATCCCCATTAATTAGAACGCTCTCTACATCGTAAAATGAATTATTGACTTCTCCACCTGCAAGAACATGGCCTACAATGCCACCGACTCGGAAATCTCCTTCAACACTCCCTTCGAAATAACATCCATCAATTATGCCATCTGGATGTATAGATCCTGTTATACCTCCTACACTATTTGTACCATTAACCTCGCTTTCAGCATGAGATGATTTGACAATCCCGTCATTCCTTCCCAATAGACCTCCAACTTCCAAATCTTCTCCAACTAGTGTTCCTGATGAAGACGAATTCTCTAATACGGCCCCCGGGAAATTATAACCCAATAATCCACCGATGTATCTACCAGAACCTTCTACTTTTCCAGTAAAATGAGAATTTTCTATCGTTCCTACATTATAGCCGATCAACCCTCCTGAAAGTCTGTTTCCTTTTAGTTCTCCTTGGGATATAGAATTGTTGACCTTTCCTTCGTTCCAACCCAGTAAGCCACCTGTATAATCCGACCCGTTTATATTGATGTTTTTTAGAGTAAGATTAGTTAAATATCCATTCTCTCCTAAAAAACCAAATAGCCCAACATAATTATTTTCTGATTTATTAATATATAAATCATTTATCTCTTGTCCATTTCCGTCAAAAGTTCCTGTAAATTCTTTTTCATCATCTCCTATAGGGTCCCAACCATCTGTTGTATTTACTAACTCTTCGTAACCTGCAGTATCTTCGTGTAGGTCATTCACCAAAACATAGTCCTCACTTAAGCCGTCTCTAGTCTCGTTTAGATCATACCAGTCGGAGATCTCTATAGGATTATCTGCACTTATGCTTTCGTCATTACCAGAAAATCTTTCATCTTTACTTTCATCCAAATCCTCAGCAGAGCTTACTGTAACAACAAAAAGACTCGTTACTAAAAAAACCGTCACAATAACTACCATATATTTTTTCATGCTCATCATCCTCAATCCTCCAATACGGTCATTATTCGCTCGAAGATAGACCTCCGAGATTGGGATTTATACCGTGATCAGTTTATAAAAAATTTTCGCCGAGTCGATATTAAATCCCCTACACTTACACTTTCTCCTATCCATCCGACAAAAGAAGATCAGAACACCTTCCTAATCCTCCTAAGGCGGTATCAAATCGTCTTCACCTCTCGCGGGTCATCCATCTCTTATTTGCTCTGAATATACTCCCTCACTTCACCTCTTTACTGATCCTCTTCCATAACAAATTCTTCCTGCGGAGTGCTCAACCCCAATTTGAATTTCAGCGTGTTAAGAACTCCCGTCCTCCGTATATAGCGTATCTTCCTGTAGACCTTCGCAGACAGATGATCACGAAACCTGAACTTCGTTTGCTGATCATCTCCCTCTCCTTGAACCCCTGCTGATAGCCTCTATTGGATAAAACAAATCCACATGATTTTCATATTTGTATACAAATTTTCTCTCTATATATTCAACCATCCAGACAAATAAGATTATGCGAGGGAAGGGAACCCAACTCTAATTTGCCCGTAAACTTCCCTCTTTTGTCAACTTCTTCACTATCGTTCAGAAGGTTGAAAATGCGAGGG
>CAYNOV010000163.1:0-3128 GCA_964398905.1 uncultured Thermoplasmata archaeon | reverse complement strand
TTCACCGCCATTGACGACTTCATCGTAGCTTAGAAGAATAGTGGGTGCGGCCTTTTTATGATACTCTTTTAACATCCCATCTTCGAAAATGAGTATCTTGCATAGATCATCCAAGTCAACCGGGCAGTTATCATCCCAATAATTGGACGTGAATTCTTTCTCAGGCATGAACTTCGTCCCATCGGGTTTCTTGTATTTTTTACCGTTTGCGAATGGAGATTCTATGATGTTGTAAACCTTTTCAGCACCTTTAGCATCGTTAACTACGAAGAAAATTTGCCGGTCCTTATTTTCTCCCATCGCCAGATTCTTCAGCACTTTCGTAGGCTTTGTTTTTGTACTCTTTTCCACTTCGATATCTCGTCCACCCCATTCAAAATTAGGATGGTTGGAGTTCTCTATAGTTAAGTCAGGGACCACTCCTTTTTCGTGTTGGCGAATTATGTGGGCTTCAAAGCCGTTAACCTGGAGGAACTCCCAGAGCTTGACGATCAGTTCCTTATGTTCTTCGCCACCTGCCTTGTTCGACGTACCGATCAACCTACAGAGTTCTTCGATTGACCTTCTATTTAAGCCAACAGTTTTTGGTTCGCCTCCATCAGGATTGAATAACACAGTACCGTCAGCAGCTAAAGTTTCCAGTCGTGCCTGTAGATTGTTACGTGGTTCAACCTCTTTTACGTCGGAAATGAGCGGTGGTCCTCCAGACTCGATTTGCTTCCTGTATATCCCTGTGAGGATATCCCACGTATCAGCTTCTTCGTTCTGCCACCGTGGAGTATTTGCACGTTGTAGCTTCATGTTGACATTTGGACTGAGTTTCTCCATCCTCTGTATTGCTTGACCTACAGCTTCTCCATTCTTTATACCCGGCGGAGGATAAGTCTGAACACGTATCACGTCTGCTTTAGGATACTTAACCAGTGCGTTGTACTTTTCCAAGTTAACGAACTCGTGCTGTTCGACTTTGTCACCAAAGTTCATCGAAAGCCTCTCAGCGTCTTCGTTCGAACCAGCAAAAGTTACGAAAGTACCGACATTACCTGCAATACCTCTCCACACTTCTTCTGAAAGCTGATGAGTGTACTGATTGGCAAGGCACAGTCTAAGACCAAACTTTCTACCTTCGCTCAACATATCTTCGAAAACGTCTGTAGCAAAATTCTGGAACTCGTCAGCAAATAGATACGTTTCGCCTCTGTCTTCCTCGTTCAACAGCTGCCTATGACCGATACAAGACCAGATGAGATTAGATAGAGCAGATCCTACGAAATGTGCTTTATCTTTATCGTGCAGACCTTTAGATAGATTGACTAGAACAATCTTTCCACCTTGGATCAGATCAGAAACATCGATATCGGGTTCCCTTATACACAACATCTTTCTGAGAACTCGAGAACGTCTTATCTTACCGATCTTATTCAATGTTGAGTGCTTGTCCCTGTCATCGAGCTGATCGAAGAAAGTATGAACGTAATTCTCAAGCTCTTCTATAGACGTGTCCTGGGCGAATTTTCTTGCCGTGTCCTTGTCGTTCAATATATGATAGAAATCAACGAAGTTTGAACCTTTTTCGTTGAGAAGGCCTTTCGTGAACCATTCGAAAATAGATTCAAGACGCGGCCCCCAGAACTCAGCACCGAAATGGTCCTTTGTCATCTCTGCTAGAGCTCTGCTCTGTTTTTCATCAGCACCCATACGTGCTTCACGCAATCTTCTTCGGCCCATCTTCGATAATTTTTCTTCTTCCCCAGCAGGGAAGTCTGGAATCGAAAGGGCATTAAAACCGATAGGTGAAAGAGGGCTTATGTATATGACGTCTTCGTATCTGCTTGGATCTATCCTTTCCAGGATACCGTGAGCAAGATCACCGTGAGGATCCAAAACTATGACATTTTCACCGTCCTCCACCTTAGAGAGCGCCATATTTTGCATGACAGTCGACTTACCAACACCGGTCTTACCAGAGATATAAACGTGGTTCTCCCAGTTATGAACGGAAACGGGCTTACCACGTTCGTCAGTCCCTATTTCGACGTCGCCTTCAGTTTTACCGAGCCTATGTCTTTTACTCTGTTCAGCGGAACTCAAATGGGATTTCATGGTCGCTGTATGTAATTGATAGTCTTGAAGCGAATGGATAGGGATCTCCATGAACCATCTCAGTTCTCTAGCACAAAGATATCGAGGATGAGGGTCTTTCGATATAAAAGGGATAATCTTCTGATAGAGTTTTGCACTGTTGTAAAACTGTCGTGTCCTAACAGCGTGGACAAAATCATCCAGTTCTTCAGGATCTATTATCTTAAGTCTTGCTCTGTTACCTCTGTTATTTCTGTATCCAAATTGGCTTAATGATGCAGATAAACTTTCTACACCTTTTTTCAACTCCTCTTCAGAAGCACAGGAGCCGAGAACGCGTATTTGAACTTTGAAGGTGGTTCCGGACATCTTATCTTCGATATCCGTTGCGAGCTCCTGACTTTTTATAGAATCCTCTCTTTCTCGGTTCCTTTTCATAATCTTTCTGGGTCCACCCAAACCGACTGCATCTCTGAGAGTATAATCTTCAATGCTGTAAGGCGAGGGTTTGAACAAGATCTGGAAAACATATTCTCCCACAGCATCCCTGAGTGAAGCCATAATGACCTCTGCCAATCGCTCTTTTTCCTCCTCAGGCATCCTATTAGGATTTTCCCTTATACGAATAGGATAATAGTCATGCTTGACTAGATGTAAGGCAGCACCTATCATATGATCTTCCGCTTCCATCAACTCCTCTGCATTACCAGTGATGTCAGACTCTTTGAAATTCGTAAGCAAGACATCTTGTACTCTATCGAGACCTGTCTCTGACCAAAACCTGATATACTGATCGCCACTGGATTGACTTGGAGAATATTTCTTGTGAAATTCCCATGCAAACCTCGAATCCTTTGAAGCAAGGGCACGTAATGCCTTAAACGGCTTCGCGGGTTTACCTCTATAAGGAAATAGATAAAATTGTTCTTCAGTACCGTCTTCTTCGACTGGATATATACGCGTCTTTTCAACTTTTTTTGTTACAGATTTTTTTTTCATCATATCTTATCATATCTAAATTATATCCACACATTTAAATAACTTAT
>CAYNOV010000162.1:0-3130 GCA_964398905.1 uncultured Thermoplasmata archaeon | reverse complement strand
AGAATTAGTTTGTTGTTGATTGGTATTATCTCTAGCTTGGTTTGGTTCATATTACCCTATATACCATGAAATTTTTTTCTGTTAACTAAAAGAAAAGTGGTTTTGTTTTATTCAATTAGTTTTTCTATTAATTTTTCGTATACTCCATTGCTTCCCTTAGCCTTCCTATTCAAGGTGATGTCGATTACCATGCCTCCTGTATTAGCTACTAGTCGCTCATATAGTGGAGATTGAACTCCTTTTGATCGGTCTATGTAAGATTTTTCTCTTACCTGAGAAGGCAATAGCTTATGCCATTCTTCTTTTTCTCTCCCAAGACCCGAAAAGAGAATTAATTCTTCTTCTATCTCAAAGTCAAAACTATTCAGCAAGATAATCATATCGATCCCTATGACTTCGTCAAAAGTTATCAAACCTTTTAAGAGGATACTGATGTCCTCCTCTGAATAATCTATCCAATTTATTATAGAGGGTACTTCTTCGATCCAAGAAAAATCGTATAAAGGAAAATTAGGATGTGTAATTACTACAAAATCTGACTCTAAATCAAGACGTTCTGTTTCAATTCTAGGAGAGGTATTGAAGATTTCTAATATTTCAGATTCATCTTCTCTTTCCTTTTCAACAGTAGTTGGCCTCTTCGGAACCTCTTTAGGTATCGAAAGTATATCGTCTATTTGATTTTGGATCTCATCTTGTTTTATCTTAACCTCAGTTAACAAAGCTCCATCTATCAAAGTCTCAATATTTGCTATTCGGGAGAGATTAGTTAAAAAATACTCTTCCTCTTTCTCCTGAAGTTTTCTTTTAAACAAATCGAGTTTTTCTTTTGCTTCGTCTAATTCCAATTCCACTCCTTCCTGATTCTCTAAATGATCGCATTTTTCTTTTATTTTTTCTATCTCAAAATTAATATATTTATCTATTCCTCCCTCCCCAAGGGTTTTTGATTGCGATTTCATTTCTTCTATATCCTTCTTTTGAAGGGTTGTGTTTTCCATCTTTTCAATCTGCATTTCTAAATCCCTAAATTTTTCTTTTAATGATTCCAAATCACGAATTCTATTCCTCCCATCTAATAATTCATTTTCTAGATTTTGAATAGCTTCAGAATCGACGTATTTCTCTCTTATAACCTCAATCTTTTCATGCATGTCTTCCTGTTCTTTTTTCAAGGCATGATATTCTTTTTTTAGAGATTTTATATGTTTTATTTCATCTTGTATATTATTAATATCGGTCTTCAAATTTTCTATGGTTTCAGATCCAACTATTTCTTCGTCTATCCTTCGAACATTATTCTGTAGTTTTTTATATACTTCTTCTAAATGATTTAAATTTTCAAAATCCTCCAAAAAATCACTCGTCTTCAGGGACCTTAAGGACTCTAAAAGGCTAAGAAAAAGTTTAGAGCCTAAAGAAAGACATTCCTCGAAGTTTTCTTCTTCAAAGGCTTCTTTTGCTCTTTTCAGGTCATCCTCGATATCGTCAAAGCTAGAATCATATTTTGATAGATAATCATATAGATTCGATATTGACTCCAGCATCATATTACATGAGTCGCGAAATTTTTTCGATTTGATCTCCTCCTCTAACATTTTTTTCCCTTTCCAAGCAAGTGCTTCTGCAGAAGCGTAGTCACCCTCCGATTTCTTTTCATCTGCCTTATTTAATAGTTCCAAACCCTGACTTTCTTCCGGGGTAAAATCATATTCTTTCTTTGCGAAATCGACTTTCTCTTGATAGTGATCAACGGTTTTGTTTGAAAGCATTACCCGGATGCGGGCTTTGTCTCGGCTGTTAATCTTTTTTCTAATTTCTCGTTTCGCCTTATTTGCAAGGGCTTTCCCACTTTTTTCTGATTTTATTGAAAAAGCGGTTTTCGCTTCTTCTAACAGTTCTTCCGCCTTCGAGGTATCGATACCAAGATCTTCAGCTTGCGATTTCAACATCTCAAAATCTTTTAAGATTTGGTCTTTTTCAGCAAAGGATGTTTCGGGATTGAGCTTTTTTTCGATTTTTTTTATGATGGTCATAATAATCTCTCATATCTCTACATATATTTCGCATTCATAGCAATACCAACTATCATCGTCCTCAAAATACGAGAGGTATCTACCGCATCCTTCACATCTAGGAAAATTCTTTTCCTCTACCCCTCTAATATATCTTTCACACTTATGGCAGTACCATTCTTCTTCATAATAGGATAAACCACTGCCACATGAAGAACACCTAGGTTTATTTATTGAAGCGTTGCTCTCCACCATCTGTTCATCTATTATTTGATCTTGAGTTCTAGATTCTCTCCAAGATTGGATAGACTCCTTTGCCCCTTGGATTTCAAGATTCATTGCATATTCAGAATACTTTTCCACTAACTCTTTTAGATCTTCCACGTGATGATACTGCCCCCCACTATTTCTTGCCACCTTAGAAAGAAATTCTTCATTTATGTCGTTTCCTAAGCCCAATGTATTAACGATTATATCTCCCCTTGGATAAATATGTTCTTCGAAAAAGTTTAGACAATCTTTTTCATGATCGACTTGACCATCAGTTAATATAACATACATCTTCATCTTATTTATAGGAAATTCCTTATTGATTTTCCTAGCTTTCTTTAAACCATCCAAAAGATTCGTCCTTCCATGGCGAATATTTTTTGCTTCTCTTAGAAGTTTGCTAGCGACCCGTTCTGTGGGTTGTGCAGAATTAAAATATTTGTTCCCTTCACCGAACTCTACAATGTGAGACTCAGTGGTGTAAAGTATGACGGCAATCTTTTCTCCCACGCCCCTTCCGATCTTCTCCACTAAATATTTCAAGGCCGCTAGAAGGCTTCCATTCAATCTACTCAAATTTTCCTTTCCCTGAACTTCTCTGAAAAAATCTTGAGCCTCTGGATCCGTAAATTCCTGCTTCATCCTGTCTATAGCCCAATCAATTCCTTTACATCTCATGTCTTCTCTTTCCATACTTCCTGAGATATCGATGAACAATATGCCGTTGAAAGTTTTTACTTCTTTTCCGACCCATTTGTATTGAAAATCCTCTAGTTCCCCAAATCTCGCCACATCGTCAATCCTTAATTCTGGTTTTGTGTCCTCTATAGTTATGATAACATCAT
>CAYNOV010000161.1:0-3144 GCA_964398905.1 uncultured Thermoplasmata archaeon | reverse complement strand
CTTTATATTCTCTAGTACCGAATTTTTCTTCATAGCGTTTGAGGAGTTCTTCCTTGTGGATCTCTTCATCATTTGCTAGGCTCTTGAATCTCCCTTTCACTAGCGCTCCGAGTGCAGCTTCAGAGAATTCTAGGTAAAATTTTTTGGCCTGTTTCTCAGACTCGATGGAGTAAGCCATCAACTCTTTGAAACTGAACTCATCTAGCTTCTCTTTCATCATATTATCCCACGGTTTTAAGAGGCTAACGCCTTTAAATATTTTCCGTATCTTGACGACTGAGAACTCAAGCCAACATATTTATACTACAAATCTATTTGTATGACGGTGCAAACATGTGGGATCTAGTCGAATTTGGTGTCGATGAATTGGAAAAAAAAGATGTGCAGTACGGAGATATACGTCTCTCAAAAATAAGTACCGAGGTAATCAATGTTAAAAATGGGACTGTTGAGGCTATAAAGAGCAGCGAGAGCGAGGGTTACGGAATAAGAGTGATAGATGGCGGTTGGGGGTTTGCCTCCTCGGCGGATCTGTCTGAAGAAGGGATCGAAAACACGATTAAAAGAGCTAGAAAAATCGCAAGAGCCTCTGCTAAGGCATCTAGGCCGATAGAGCTCAAGGATGTAGAGGTCTTTCAGGACAGTTATATAACGCCTCACAAAAAAGACCCCTTCGAGATAGGTCTAGAAAAAAAATTGGACTACCTTATGGATGTGAATGAGAGGATGGATATAGACGACAGGATAAAAGTAAGGAAATGTAACTTCAATGCATGGAAAACGAAGAAGTTTTATGCCAGTACTGAAGGTGCAAAGATAGAACAAGATCTTATAAAAACTGGCGGAGGCCTCGACGTTAACGTTTCCGACGGCGAAGACACCCAAAAAAGAAGTTATCCAAATTCCTTTGGAGGAGACTTCAATTCAAGGGGATATGAATTTTTTGAAGGGCTTGATCTACTAGACCATGCTGAAGAAACCGCGCAAGAAGGAGTTGACCTTTTAGATGCAGAACAGTGCCCTGAAGGTAAGATGGATATAATATTGAACACCAATCAATTAGCACTTCAAGTGCATGAGAGCTGCGGTCATCCAACCGAACTTGACCGAGCTCTAGGAACAGAAGCGAGTTACGCGGGAACTAGTTTTATGACGCCGGACATGTTGGGAGAACTTGAATATGGCTCAGATATCGTTAACATAGTTTCAGACCCTACGGCAGAAGGGGGTCTTGGCACATACGGATACGATGACGAAGGTGTGAAAGCTAGGAAAATCGATCTTATAAAAGACGGTATGTTCGTTGGGTATCAAGCCTCCCGGGAGGGAGCTTCTAAAGTCGGCGTCGATGTAAGTGGTAGTATGAGAGCCGACGGTTGGAAAAATTTACCACTAGTCAGGATGACAAATATCAATCTTGAGCCAGGCGATTGGTCAAAAGACGAGATAATAGAAGAAACTGAAAAAGGTATAATATTCGACGGTATCAAAAGTTGGAGTATCGACGATAAAAGGCTTAACTTCCAGTTCGGAACAGAGGCGGGCTATCTCGTAGAGAACGGAGAGATCACGGGACTTATCAAAAATCCCACCTACACAGGTATAACTTACGAATTTTGGAGGAACTGTGACGCTATTGCCGGAGAGGAAGAATGGAACTTGCATGGGGTCCCTAACTGTGGAAAGGGCGAGCCACCTCAAACTATGCAGGTGGGTCATGGTTGCGCACCCTCTCGATTTAAAGATATCAGAGTGGGGGTGGGAAAATGGTAGGATCTAGAGAAACATTCGAGAAGATCTCAGAGAAAGTTATGGACAAAGCTAAAGCCGACGAAGTTGAGATCAGGATCATCGAAAGCAACACCGCGCTAACAAGATACGCAAATTCTGAGATCCATCAGAACATCGGGCAGGAAGACATCGATATATCGATCAGAGCAGTTTTTGACAAAAAAACTGGTGCTGCAAGCACTCACTCGTTCCGAGAAGACTCTATCATGGACTGTCTTTCTAAAGCTGAGACAATAGCAAAGAACCAAAAAAGTGATCCAGATTTCAAAGGTTTACCAGAACCAATCGAGATGAAAAGTGCTAGGGAGAACTACGTTAAGAGAACTGCCGATTTCAGTCCGGATGAAAGAGCTGAAAAGGTCAGCGATATCATCGAGATGGCAAAAAGTGAAGGTGTAGACAGGGTCTACGGTGCCTTCCAGACCGAAGCACAGCGTCTTTTCGTCGCAAATTCAAAAGGTGTAAATAGATTCTCTAGATTCACATCTTCGAACTTGACAACTACCGCGATCGCTGACTGGGACAACGACCAGGGATTCGGGTGGAGCGAGAGCTGCTCAGCGGACGTTAGAGATATAGATCACATGGAAGTAGGGAGAACCGCTGTAAAAAAGGGTCTCAACAATATGGAAACAAAAAAGATAGACTTGGGAGAATATGATGTCGTTTTAGAACCGTTAGCGGTCAAAAGTATATTGCAGTACATGGACATGATGGGGTTCAGTGGAAAGAAAGTACAGGAGGATAGAAGTTTCATGGCCGGAAAATTCGGTGATAAGATAATGGATGAAAGGGTGAACATCTACGATGATGTCTCCGATCCAGACATGATAGGATATCCATTCGACTATGAAGGAGTGCCTAAACAGCGTGTAGACATAATTGATAACGGGGTCGCTAACGATGTTGTGTATGATTCTTATACGGCCGGAAGAGAAGAAGGAAAAGAATCCACTGGACACGCTCTACCTATGCCAAGTCCGATGAGCCCTTTGGCGATGAATTTGCTCATGGACACCGGCGACTACTCTTATCAAGAGATGATAGAAGAAACTGACAAAGGTATACTGATAACTAGGTTCAATTACTGTAGACCAGTCCATCCAGTTAAAGGTATACTCACCGGATTGACTAGAGACGGCACATGGCTAATTGAGGACGGAGAGATAAAACATCCTTTGAATAACTTGAGATTCACCCAGAATCTGATCGACGCGTTCAACAATATCGAAGGAATCGGAAAGGAGAGAAAACTGTTCGCAATGGGTTATTACCCAGCATTCTTCACCGCCCCAGCGTTGAAGATATCGGACTTCAACTTCACAGGAACGACGGAGTTCTGAGCCGAGAGCA
>CAYNOV010000160.1:0-3150 GCA_964398905.1 uncultured Thermoplasmata archaeon | reverse complement strand
TTTAAAGAAAATATCAAGGAGGAGATTAAAAGAGTCACTGACGTGCCTAAAGAGGAGCTGAAAATAGAAAAACCTCCATCGGATAGAGGAGATTTTGCTTTTCCCTGTTTCCCTCTAGCGCCTATACTCGAGAAAGATCCAAAAAGTATTGCGGAGGAGATCGCTTCTAAAATCGAATTGGAAAAAGGAGATGTGGAACAGACTGGTCCTTACTTGAACTTCACTATAGATCCCGCTCATATATCTTTAGAAACTATCAAAGGGTGTATAGAAAAGAAAGATGATTTTGGATCATTCCAACCTAAAAATGAAAGGATGATAATTGAACATACGAGCGCTAATCCCAACGGTCCTCTTCACGTGGGGAGAGCGAGAAATCCGATAATAGGAGATACTTTGGCCAGGATATACAAAAAGATTGGTTATGATATCGTTCGCGAGTATTATGTAAACGATATAGGACGACAGATGGCTATACTCACTTGGGGTAGAGAAAATTTGGAAGAAGAGGAGATCCCTCCTCCTGAAAGAGAAAAAAATGACCATGAACTGGTAAGATATTACCAAGAGGCTAACCGTCTATTAGAAGAAGATGAAGGGCTCGAAGAAGAGATACGGGACATGATAAAAAGCATGGAAGAAGGGGACGAGAATATATTCAACTCCTTGAAGGAAAACTCAGAAAGTGTTCTTTCGGGTATAATCGAATCGTTGAATAGATTGAACATCTGTTTTGACAGTTTCAAACACGAATCATCATTGATATCTGATGGATCTGTGGATGAAACGATCAGAAGATTGTCTAGTCTTGACAAGACTGAACAGGAAGAAGGAGCGTTATATTTCAGATCTGATGACGATAAAATATTCCTAACCAGAGAAGACGGAACAAATCTTTATCCTGCTAGAGATATAGCGTATCATCTATATAAAGCGGAGAGAGCAGAAAAGTTGATCGATATATTGGGTGAGGACCACAAATCTCATGGCAGATTCATAGAAAGAGCACTAGTATCTTTGGGCGTTAAAGCTCCACAGATAGTGTTTTACTCTTTCGTTACTTTTGAGGGCGGCGAGATGTCTACACGTAAAGGTACCTATGTCACCCTCGACGATTTCATGGATACTGCTGAAGAAAAAGCTAGGGACGAGATACTAAAAAGAAGAGATGATCTTCCCGAAGATGTTATAGGTGAGATATCAAAAAAGGTCGGTCTTAGCGCAGTAAGATACAATATAATAAAGGTTCAACCCAGCAAACCTATTGATTTTAGATGGGATGAAGCACTAAATTTCCAGGGGGATAGCGCACCTTTTATTCAGTATAGTTATGCAAGAGCTCATGGTATTTTAGATAAGGGTGAAAGGACAGGAGAAATAGATGATATCGATACTTCGGAAATTGCAGAGGGAGAGATATCTTTATTGAAGAAGATAGCAGAACTCCCACTAACTCTTAAAAATGCGGCTCAAGATAATGCTCCTCATAAGATGGCTAGGTATGCTTATGAATTAGCATCTGAGTTCAATCAATTTTATCGCGATTACCCTGTTCTAGAAGCCGAGTATAAAAGAGATTTAAGACTTCTGATCGTGAAGAGTTTTGTCTTCGCTATGGGATCTGTTCTAGACTCTTTAGGTATGGAAAAAACAAAAAAGATGTAAGAGAAAAGAAAATAAAAGGTTTTTTTAGGTTTTTATCGTAGTCTGTCTTTGAACATGTACAGACCCACTGTAACTCCTATTATGATTATCGGTATCAGGGCATAGACCAGGTACTGTCTCCAGGCGGCCTGCCTCACATTTATCGTTTGCTCTAGTTCATTATCGAACTGCAGATCTTCAGGTTCATTAGCGTCTGTGACGTTCACGCTCACCGTGTTTTCACCGTCATTTTCTGGTTCCCATTCCATCCTTATCGTTATTTCTTCACCTGATTCTATCATCGTTCTGTTAAGTGGTTCGCCTTCTTGGTAGAAATCATAATCAATGTCGATGAGTTCTCCATTCACTCTTACATTTACAGTTATATCTGTCGCATTCTGTTCACCGACGTTTGTCACGTTGATCCTGATAGTTACTGTATCGCCAACTCGTGGATTTTCATCAGAGAATCTGAGATCTGAAACCAATAGATCGGGCACAGCTCCTCTTTCTATGAGAACGGTTTTTTCTATTTCTCTGGAATTTCCGGATTGGTCTGTTACGTTTAAAAGGATGGTGTATTCTCCAGCTTCTATGAATTCAGTGTAAGTCCATTTTTCTTCCTGACTAGTAGCTATGGTTTCGTTCGCATCTTCGTCAGTAAGTGTCCAATTGAATTCCACTTCACCTTCGTAATCAGGATGAGCTTCTATCTCAGTTCCGTTGAAGGTAACATTGACTTCACGAGGGATGCTCACCAAAGGCTCGTAACTGACTTCATCGTTCCATTCTATGCTGAAGTCTCCTATTGGTTCAGTAGTATCCTCAACATTGAGTATTATCTTGATCTCATTGTAGTTGCCCACAGCATCGGTCACGTTGACTGTAACGTTGTATTCACCAGGAGTCTCGAAAGTGTGAGTAACATTTTCACCTTCTTGGATTTCAGATTCATCACTGAAATTCCAACGGTATTGAGTGATTACACCAGTGATCTCATCGGTTATATTGGTTGCGCTGAATTCGATCTCCTCGTCTTCATTTACAGAAGTTTCATCTTCAACTTCTTCTCCGTCTACGAGGATGTATCCGTCAGGCCCTTCGACATCTACTACGATCTCAACCTCGTCTTGAACGGTTTCACCGTTACTTTCTGTAACTACAACTGAAACAGTTCCAGAATGATCTTCCTCGAAAGTTACCGTCCTTATCCAGGGGTCCTCATCGTCTTCTTCGTAATCTACAGGGATATCCCAATCGAAGTCTACAGGTTGACTTATCGGGTTTTCATGTACGGCCTCGAATACTACTTCCGTGCCTCCTTTCACGATGAATTCATCTTCTTCATCCATTTCGTATATGGTTGGTTCGTGGAGGTTGTTTATGACTATCTCGACTTCACCTACTTGCGATCTTCTGATATCGAAGGTCAGATCGGAAGTCCGACCGTTTTCCATAGGATTGATGTTCAATTTGGTGTAATTCTCGACTTCGACGTTTTCTGGG
>CAYNOV010000159.1:0-3193 GCA_964398905.1 uncultured Thermoplasmata archaeon | reverse complement strand
ATCCTGAAGGCATGGAGTTCTTTGAGCATCTGGGATTCGAAGATTCTAACATAAAATACTATTCTAAGAGAGAAAGCGACAAGGTTTAGTCCTGGAGTCTGTCCATATCGTCCAATTCTTTCAAGGAAGACTTGTCCGGCTCTTTAACTGTGAAAGCTAGGAACACGACTCCACCGAAACCTACCACCATAGCCACAAAGAAAGGCCATCTCAGTCCCATCAGATCGGCCACAGTACCTCCTAGGAAGGAACCGGTCGCGAAGGCGGCGTTCTGGGCGAAGTTGTAAACCCCCATCATCTTCCCCCTGTGTTCTATCGAAGATAAAGAAGAAACGAAAGCGGGGAAAGAAGGCCTAGCCAGTGCTCGACCCACGGTGTACATCCCGACTGCGAACAACAAGAATATGAAGCCTGTAGAAAAGCCGATGAAGCCCGAAAACAATGCAGATAGACCGACGCCGGAGACGATCAACTTTTTTCTTCCTACACGGTCAGAAAGACTGCCCGCGGGGAACATGATGATCACCTGAACGACGCCTATCAGTGTGAATACAAGAGAGATCTGAAACTCAGAGAGAAGCAGTATCTCATCCCCGAAGAGAGAGAGCATCGACCACACCATCGCAAGGCCGAAGAAGACTGTGAAAGATCCAACGGTCAGACCCATGAAAAGTTTCGGGAAGGGAGTGATCTTTTTGATGTATCTCCATATGGCCAAGAAAAACTTAGCTGGAGCTTTCAATACGTTTTTCAGACTCAAACTCCATTTTCGGTAGTCTAAAAACGATGGATATCTGCTCTTCTTTTCACCTATCTCCTTAGATTTCGAACCTTCGTATGACTCTTTGACTCCTATGAAAAGAAGTATCCCGCTCAAAGCTGCCAGACCCGAAGTGAAGAAAAAGGGAACTGAAAGTGAGTAATAAGTAGCTATCATCCCTCCCAATAATGGACCGAAGGCGTTTCCGCTCGCGAACGACATGGAATATAGGCCCATAGCTTTACCTCTATCTTCCTCTTTGACTATGTCACCGATATAGGTCATAGCGATAGGCCAGACAAGACCTGAAGCTGCGCCCTGACCTCCTCTGTAGATGAACAATTCAGGTAAGGTCTGGGCCATACCGAATAGAGCCATAACTATCATATAACCGAACATACCACCGACCATTATCGGCTTTCTGCCGTAGGTATCGGCTAGTTTACCTCCAAGCGGTGCTATAACTATCTTGACTATCGAAAAAACGCCGAGCATCAGTCCGATCTGTGTTTTTGTAGCGCCGAATTCAGAAGCGTAGATCGGCAGAAAGGGCATGACTAATCCGAATCCTATCATACTGACGAAGACAGCGAATATCAATATCAAGAGCTCCTTGTACTTCAATACTATCTTGAGATCGGATAGAACGCTGCGTATACCAAAGGGTTCTTGGTCTTCCTGATCCGCCATCTTAAATTACGATAAAAATGAATTACTTAAACATTTGCATTTTGATACAAACAAATTTTCTTATACATCACTTCGATTGGGCATCTATGAGCGAGAAACTAGACATAGTGGACGAAGAAGATGACGTCATAGATGTTAAAACCAGGAAAGAAGCACACGACAAAGGATTGAGGCACAGGAGCGTGATGTTCTTCGTTTTCGATCCCGAAGGAAAACTTTTGATGACTCAAAGAAGCGAAGACAAAAGGTTCTATCCCGGCTATTGGAGCGTTGTGTTGGGAGGTCACGTAACTTCTGGATCGAGTTACGAAGAGGCTCTGGAAAAAGAGATGGAAGAGGAGATCGGTCTTGTAGGTGAATATGATAATATAGGTTCTTTCACC
This sequence comes from uncultured Thermoplasmata archaeon, assembly GCA_964398905.1. GTDB lineage: Archaea > Thermoplasmatota > Thermoplasmata > Halarchaeoplasmatales > Halarchaeoplasmataceae > Natronoplasma. The sequence continues at coordinate 1,360 of CAYNOV010000159.1, read as the reverse complement.
AAAGATATCGAAGAAGAAAAGGAGAACGTCCAACTCTATAGAGTCGAGGTCGATCCAGAGAAGATAGAGCTCTCGCCGATAGAATTCGAGAGAGCAAGGTTCGTCAGTCTAGAGGAACTTGAAGAAGAGATAGAAGATAAGGACATGTTGCCTGAAACCGAACAGGTGCTGAAGATATTGAGGCAAAAAGGCGAAAATATATAATACATCTTTCAATCCTGACTTGGAACGATGGCTGAAAGACTCGAAGACGTCAAACCCACCAGGATGGAACTCCTCCGCATAAGAAAGAGGAAGATCCTTGCAGAGAACGGCCACGATCTATTGAGCGAGAAAAAAGACGCTCTGATCAACGAATTCTTCAAGATAGTGGATAAGAGGAAAGAATTGAGAGAGGAGTTGGAAAAGGCGTTGGAAAAAAGCTACGACAGCTTGATCGAGGCGGAGATGGTTTTGGGGAAGAGCGAGGTAGAAAGCATCGCCTCCGGAGCGAAAAAGATGGAAGGCGTCGATATCGAGTCCGACAACATCATGGGTGTAAAAGTCCCCGAGCTCCATCCCGAGATCTCTGAAGAGAAGTTTTATGGTTACGCCGATACTTCGATCAGGTTGGATGAAGCTGTAGAAAATTTCAGAGAGGCGATGGACCTTTCACTCCGACTGGCTGAAGTCGAGGGAAAGCTGAACAGGCTGGCCGAGGAGATAGAGAAGGCTAAAAGGAGAGTGAACTCCTTAGAATACAACTACATACCGAAGCTCGAAGCCACCATCAAATACATCGAAAGGCAGCTTGAAGAGAGGGAAAGGGAAGACTTCTTCAGAAGGAAGAAGATAAAGAGTATGATGGAAGAAGAAAATTAGAAACAGCCGGTGGTAGGCTGAAAGACCTTATAGAAAGATATTTCGATACTGCTGAAAAAAGAGCAAAGCTGTTCATACTGATAACTTTAGCTCATATATGGGCCACTATAGCGATAATCTTAGGTTTCATAGTCTTCGCCTACTTTTTACTGCGCAGTTTAGGTATATTGGGAGTGATCATATGAAAGAAGTAGATATCTTGGTCAAAGATATAAGCGAGTTACACACATTTAAAGGTCCGAAAAGACCTAGGAAAGGAGAGGAGATGAAAGATACCGGCAAGATAGAGAAGGGAGCTCTTGCGGTAAAAGATGGAGAGATAATTGATGTTGGCGACTCTGAAGAACTCGAAAAAAGATACGAAGCAGATAAAGTGGTGAACGCTTCTGGTAAAACTGTGATCCCCGGTTTCGTCGATCCACACACTCACCTGGTTTTCGCGGGGAGTCGAGAAGGCGAACTCCAGATGAAGATCGAAGGTAAGACTTACATGGAGATA
>CAYNOV010000158.1:0-3202 GCA_964398905.1 uncultured Thermoplasmata archaeon | reverse complement strand
TATGACTTTGTTTGCTGAATTTATCTATGCTCAGAGGGCTCCATACTTTTTTTGTGGGCTATATTTAGGTTTAATAGGTATTATCGTGATAGTAGTAGGGATCTTAAAAGGGGAAAAGCCAAAGAAACCTATGAATAAAGGAAGACAAGAGGAAATAGAAGCGGATTTTGAAAGAGGGGACACGGATCATCTACTGTTGGGATGGAGATAGCTTCAAAATAAGATATATTTTCTCTCCATCAGATAGATGTGAACCATCGTGTCTTTTCAAGTGGATTTATTATTAATCATAGGTCGTATTGTTTCACCATCTGGAGCAGTCCGTTTGCTAGTGTTGACAAATTCTGCGCTGATTTAGATAGTTCTTCGACGGAGGCGTTCTGTTCTTCAGTAGAGACAGCGACGGATTCCGCTTGGCTGGAATTTCTATCGGCGATCTCCGTGATGTTGTTGACGTTATTTGAGGATTCTTGTAAAAGTTCGGTAACCTCTTCCACAGCTCTAGATATTTCTTTTATAGAATGGGATACGGACTCGACGGATTTTTCTATCTTCGTTAAGGATTCAAAGTTTTCTTGCGTCACATCGTCCACATCTTCGGTTTTCTCCGCAAGTTCATCAACGCTATCGACGACTTTAGAAGTATTCTTTTGCGTCTCCTCTATTATCTCCTTGATATGATCGGTTTCTTTCTGAGTTTCTTCTGCCAGCTCTCTTACAGAGTCCGCGACCACAGCGAATCCTCTACCCTGCTCGCCGGCTCTAGCGGCTTCGATCGCAGCGTTAAGAGCCAAAAGATTGGTCTGATCCGCAATATCAGAAATCGTGTCGATTACCTCACCGATCTTTTCTGACCTCTCTTCCAGTGCCTCAACGTTCTTTTTCGTGTTTTTCAATATCTCATTAAGCTCATCGACGGTATGGTCAGCCTTTTCGGCGTACTCCATCCCATCTTCAGTTTGTTTAGCGGCTTCCTCTACTGATGCAGTTATACTCTGTGCCGAAGCAGAGGTTTCTTCCATATTGGCGGCGCTGTTCTCTATCATCTCTGTCAATTTCTCCAATTTCTCTGCTTCTACGTTGGTGTCTTCTGAGATGTCTTCCATAGATCCAGATATATTTTCTGAAACGGCGTTCAGCTCTTCAGATGATGAAGCTATCGTCTCAGAAGCCTCGTTGAGTTCTATAGAGGCATCTTTTATCCTCTGCAGATTGTTTTTGAACCTGTCTATCATCCCGTTTATACCGTCTATAAGGTTTCCGATATCGTCTTCCCTCTCCTTCTCTATCCTGACAGTCATATCCCCCTCTTCAAATCTCTCTACAGCATCTAAAATCTTATGTACTTGTTCTTCAAGATACTTTTTAGCTTCCTCCTGCTCTCTCTGGAGTCTCTTCATCTCAGTGATATCCTGTGAACTTCCGACAGCCTCGATAGGTTTTCCTTCCTCATCAAACTTCATGTCAACTTTGACTTTCACCCATCTCGTTTCATCATCAACGATGATACGATGCTCGATATCGTATTCTCCAGTTTCTAAAGCTTCATTCCATTTTCTATCAAGAAAATCTTTATCTTCCGGATGAATATGATCTAAGAATTTTTCGTATGTGATCTCTTCATCTTTTGGTGTGCCGTGTATTCTGTGAGTTTCCTCGTCCCAGGTCAATTCATTGGTCTCTAGATCCATCTCCCAAGTTCCTATCTTGGCCAATCTTTGAGCTCTCTTCAGTTTTTTTTGGTTTCTTATAAATTTCTTTTCGGTTATATCGTTGACGAAGATGAGTATTTTAGATCTATCAGGAATAGATTCCAAAGGGATGCCAGAGATCAGAAAGTTTTTTTCCTCTCCCTTTCTCTCAAAAGTTTTATGTTCGTTGAGAACCTCCTTTTTTTCCTCCAAGATTTCAATCCAGAATGATTCTAAGAAATCGAAACTTTCCTCTACGGGTTCACCGATTAATCTTTCATCTCCAAGGCCGAAATAATGTCTTATAGATTCGTTTGCACGCTCGATTTTTCCCTCCTCGTCCAAAATCATCATAGATACTGGATTTTCATCTATCATCAAACGGGATTCTTTTTGGATTTTCTTTTCTTCGGTCTTATCCCTTATCAATCCTATCCCGCCTTTCACATCTCCGTTCTGATCAGTTAGTGGTATCCCTATCAACTTCAAAAATAATCTCCTCTCCTCTTTCAAGTGAAACTCGACTTCTTTCTCCACTTTTTCCCTTTCTCTCATAGCGATCCTGATAGGACATTTGTCGAGCTGTTCTAAATTGGAAAGGAAAAATCTATCACATCTTTCACCTGTCAGTCCTTCTGGAGATTTCCCTAACAATTCAGAAACTGCTTCATTGATGAATTCGATTTTGTAGTCCTTATCCACCTTTACCAATGGATCAGGTATCTGCTCCAAAAAACTGTGATAGATCTGTTTTTTTCTCTGACAATTCTTCAGTGTTTCGTTTTTCTCTTTGAGTTGTCTTTTTAACTTTTGTTTTTCTTTATTATTGAAAATCATAGTATCAGAGATGACTCCTTCAATTTTATTCCTTTGAAACCTAAGGAATTATATATAATTTTTTTCTAAATATCTAATACTAAGAGCAGATCAAATCTAGACATTTCAAGGATCTTTTATGATGCCGTTTAGGAATTATCAAATAAAAGATTCGAAAAAAGTCGAAAGAAAAGGGTTTGATTCAAAGAGAGATCAAGATATAAGTTCCGCATCCAGTTCGATATCTATCGAACTCAAAGCTTTGGATACCGGACAGTTCTTCTTAGCTTCCTGAGCGATTTTATGGAAAACTTCGTTTTCTATCTCCGGTACTTTAGAGCGGTTTTTCAGATGTATCTTTGTGATCTCGAATCCGCCGTTCACATTTTCAAGATCGACAACAGCTTCTGTATTAACGCTTTCCGGTTCGTAACCCTCTTCGCCCAGCGAAGCTGCCAGCGCCATCGAGAAACAGCCGGAGTGTGCCGCCGCTATCAGTTCTTCGGGATTCGTGCCTTCTCCCTCTTTGAACCTTGAGAGAAAGCTGTATTGACCTTTGAAGGCACCACTCCCGAATTCCATCTTTCCTTCCCCTTCTTTGAGTTTTCCGATCCATTCAGATTCAGCTTTTCTTTTGACCATCATTCACACCTCTATTTATTTATCTGCTAACTTATATTTAGGTTTTGTTTTCT
>CAYNOV010000157.1:0-3215 GCA_964398905.1 uncultured Thermoplasmata archaeon | reverse complement strand
CATCCGCTGGTTTAGAGGATTCTTCTTTTGCTTTATCCCAATCAGTGTTATCCCAATCAATAGGAGTACTCTCAGTATTATCAGAACGGTTTTCGGTAAACATGTCTTCTGTTAATGGGAGCAAAACTAGTATCATCCCGCCAAATATCGTGAGGTAGATTCCTACTAACCAAGGAAAAACTAAAAGCCCTAACCAAGGAGAACTTAAAAGCATGTCTGGAATTCCAATGACATTAATTCCAGCTATAATAATAACGAAAATCCCAATGATTGGTTGTCCTATCCTGTTTTTTCTGTCCCATGAAGCAACAGCTACTAAGATGATAGAAATAATTCCTAGGAACAAGGTTATTACACTAGAACCCTCTAATCCAGAAACCGAACTCTCAGGACCAGTCGCCCTTGGCAACATAGATCCTATCACTATCAATATCCCCATAACCAATCCAATCTTCTCCTCACTGGTCTTTAAACCCATATTAATTTTTTCCTCCGATAGTATATTGAAAAGGTGATTATAAATATTTATGTGAGTCCGCCTACTTTTATTACATTACAATGATGTGGAGGTATTAAAAAAATTCTCAGTCGAATATTTATCTATATTAACTTATTTAAGAGATTTAAAGCTCACATATAAAAAGATATGTAATGCCCGATCGGGGATTTGAACCCCGGTAGAAGGCTCCGCAAGCCTTCATGATATCCAGACTACATTAATCGGGCTTTCTGCATCCAAAAACACATTTTCACTATTATTTTTCTTTTTCGTAATTTTCTTTTGCCGCGTCGTACACTTTCAAGATAGATATTTCTTCTCTTTCTGCTATCTCTCTACAGCTCTCATATTCAGGAGATATACCCTGGCTTGAAACCTTGACCTTTACTTTACCCCATTCTGTATCTACTTCTTCTACGCTTCTATCTAACACAATCCTCCTGACCTCTTCGTGGCGAAGACCGATAGTAGAAGTATGCTCAAATATAGTCTCGATAACTTCTTCGGTCCGACTTTTTTTAGACAAAACTTTAACTTCCCAACCCTCTCTTCCTTTTTTCCCTGAACCGACCAAAGTATAAGCATCTAAAGCTTTCTCTCTGATTTTCTCCAATCCATATTCTAACAATTCTGGAGACATATCATCAACGTAAAAAGTCATAACATCAACATTTTCATCTAAATTTTCTTGAAAGCCCAAAAAGGTCCTTAGCGCGTTGGGTTTTTCCATCTCTCTATCGCCAAATCCTACACCCACTTTCTCTAGTTTCATATCTGGAGAGGCAGACTGTTCAGCCAATACATTCAACATCGCCGCTCCTGTTGGAGTGACCAATTCGCCCTCTTTATCGGTAAATTTCACTTTCCAATCTTCGAGCAATTTTTCGGTAGCTGGAACTGGAACTTGTATCTTACCGTGTGCGCACTCGGTGTGACCAGACCCAAGATGGACCGTGGAAGCGTAGATCTTGTCTATCTCCAAGTCGTCCACTAAGGCCGCACTCCCAACGATATCGATAATAGAGTCGACCATGCCAACCTCGTGCAGTTCGAGTTCTTCGAAAGGAACTCCATGGATCTCACTTTCAACTTTCCCTAACAATCGAAAAACTTCTACACTTTTCTCTTTCACTTTCTCTCCAAGATCAGAATCCTCTATTTTGTCGATTATTTCAACAACGCTTCTGTGAGGTTGATCTTTATGCCTGATCTTCAAATTTTTCCCAGCTATATTACGCTCTTCATCCATGATCTCGATATGGACGTCGCTGAGTTCTAATTCATCTATGACCTGGTTCAAAACTTTTACATCTCCACCTAGATCCACCAGGCTTCCTAACAGCATGTCCCCGCTTATACCGGATGATAGATCAAAATAAGCTATCTTTCTCATATTTTCAATCCTGCAGCATGTGATGGACGAAAGCAGCTGCACCATAGCCGTTATCTATATTTACAACAGCAAGTCCAGTCGCGCAGCTGTTCAGCATTGTTTCTAACGCCGATCTGCCTTCTCTTGCAACACCGTAACCGACACTGGTAGGGATTCCTATAACAGGTGTACCTATCAGACCTGAAATGATACCGGGAAGTGTTCCGTCCATCCCGGCGGCGACTATCACGGCGTCAGCTTCTCTCAAAACGTGTATATGGGGCAAAAGACGGTGTATTCCAGCTACACCTACATCGTATAACCTTTCGATGTCAAAACCCATCTCTTCGAGCGGTATAGCCGCTTCTTCCGCAACAGGAACGTCTGTTGAACCGCCGGTCACCACTACAACATTTCCCTCAACTTTCTGCTTTACGTCACCGACGACTATTATACCCGCTTTTTCATGATATTCAGCATCTTCTCTCACGGATTTCACTATCTCGTAATCCTCTTCAGTGGCTCGAGTGAAAAATCTATCACCTTCGCCCGCTATATTCCTCAACTGTTCTTCACTTTTACCGGGGCAGAAGACCGCTTCCGGTAAACCCTTCCTAAATTCTCTAAAAGTGTCTACCTTAGTATCTCCGAAGTCCGTGTAGGGTAAATCCAAGATCAATTCTTTCAACTCTTCTTTACTCAACTCAGAAGCCTTATACTTCTCCAACAATTCATCCAAATCATCCATATATATCACTGTGAAATAGAGCCTGTCCTATAACCTTCTAGGTCTAAAAATACTTTCTCATACCCTTCGTCTTCGAACCATTTCAATATCTGTTCTCTTTTCTCTAATATCTTATCCATATCTTTGGGCCATACTTCTATACGAGCAGTATCACCAAAATCTCGTACACGTAGCTGGCGCACTCCGAGTTCAAATATCTTATCTTCCACTCTCTCCACTCTTTTCAAACGCTCCTCGGTCAATTCAGTCCCTGAGGGAAACCTACTGGCCAAACATGCAAAAGAGGGACGATCCCAGACCTCTCTACCTCTCCACTTCAATATCTCTCTTATCTCTTCTTCCTTCATATTTGTCTCAAGGAGTGGAGCTCTACCGTACTTCTTTACCGCTTCTAAACCGGGTCTGTGTCCTTCGACCTCAGAGGCGTTAGTCCCTTCAAGTACTGTTCCTTCCTCATCTATTGAACTGAAGAGTTCTTCTTTACAGTGGTAACATCGATCTTCTGGATTCTCCTTCAAATCTCTATTGGAGAGTTTAGAAGTCTCTATTATCTCGTATTCAGCACCGATATCTTCAGCTCTTTTGATCGCCTCTTC
>CAYNOV010000156.1:0-3232 GCA_964398905.1 uncultured Thermoplasmata archaeon | reverse complement strand
GAGTATTCATGGAGGAAGAAGCTGGAGAATACAATGTTACCGCTACTTATGAAAACGTTACTTCGCCAATTACCATGGTAACAGTTTTAGATATAGCCTACGTCGAGATCTATCCTGAGGAGGATCAAACTGTTATGGCAGGGGAAGAACTATGGTTTAGTGCCGCAGCCTACGACGGAGAAAATAACCTAGTAACCGACAATGTAACAGAATTTGAATGGCATAACATACAAGAAATAGATGAAGAAGAGAACGTAGCTATATTCTATCAGGAAGAGATGGGTGAGTATGAAGTTACAGCTACTTATCTAGGAGTGAGTTCCGAAGTGACAAATGTGACCGTAGAGCCAGGGGAGGTGGACACAGTAACTATAGAGCCTTCACAGGACCAGACAATAACAACAGGTGAAACTATACAATTCCACGCGGAAGCACACGATGAATTCGAAAACCTGATAACAGACGATAATACTGAATTCACTTGGGAGAATACAGACGATGACGGATTGTTCGATGAGACTGAGCCTGGTGACTATGACGTCATGGCCACATATAACGGAGTCAGTTCTGATGTGGTGACCGTTACGGTCGAACCGGAAGAAGTAGAACCTGAATTCGAATTCTCTAACTTCAGAACTGATCCAGAAGAACCTGTCGCGGGAGAAGAAACGACCTTCATGATAGACGTTACTAATGTCGGTGATGAAACAGGTGAATTTACAGTAGAGTTCGAGATGAACCCTGAAGTTATCGGTGAAGATACTGTAACAGTTGAACCCGGAGAAACTGAGACCGCTTCGATAACTTATACCATCGAAGAAGAAGGGGACTATGAGATCTGGGCGAGAGTTGGAGATTTCACCTCGGATACTTTCACTGTGACTGCAGGACCTAGAGTGACAGATGCGGAATTCGAATTCTCAAATCTTAGAGTCGATCCTGAAGAGCCAGTCGTTGATGAAGAATTCGAGATCATGATCGATGTTAGCAACGTTGGAGGGGAAACTGGTGAATACACCGTTGAGTTCTTCTTGAATGGAGATTCGATCGGAACCGATACTGTAGAAGTAGAACCTGATGATACAGAGACCGCTTCGATAACTTATACTATCGAAGAAGAAGGCGAGTATACCTTGGAAGCTGAAGGTGAATCTTTAACATTCACTGTAACCGAAGAAGAACCGATGAACTATTGGTGGTGGCTGTTGATAATATTGATAATAATCATAATAATCATAGCAGTGGCCGCTAAAGGACGAGGAAAAAAAGAGAAAGAAGAAGAGATTGAGGAGTTCGAAGATTGGGGCGAAGATGAATTCGAAGAAACTGAAGAAACAGTAGAAGAGGAACCTATTGAGGAGGAGCCTGTTGAAGAAGAGCCTGAGGAGCCGGTAGAGGAAGAAGAGATATTCGAAGAAACTGACGAGGAATTCTCTGAAGAAAAGTGAACTATTGGGAATCTAAAAACCCATTTTTTCTTTTTTAATTTGTTATCGTACCAGATGACTTCCATCACAAGAATTTGAGGAGTTTAGACTGGGCAAATCTTCTCTGCAGGTGGCAAAAGGAATATCATACTCTTCAGATGCTTCCTCTACCTTTTTCAAGATTTTCATACGTTTATTCATAGGAAGATAATAGCTGTTGTCTATTTTTTTACCCTTCTCAAAATAAAGTTCTTCTAAATCCTGAGACAATTTAGGAAATACAAGTTGGAATCTTTTCCAACTATCACCTCTAGCTTTGAAGGTGCTTGAAACTATATGCTCTGCACCTACTTCACTAGCTTTCTCTACGATGCGAGGTATCTCATCTTCAGTGAGTTCTGGAAATATTGGATCGAATCTGATCCCAACAGGGATACCTTCTTCCGTAAGAGTTTCAACTAAATCCAATCTTTTTTGACTTGTTGGAGCATCGGGTTCCAATCTTTTCTTTATCTCCTCTCGTAGCGTACAGATACTGATAGTGACTGCCGAATCCATTCTCTTCAATATATCGATGTCTCTTTTCAGATGAACTCCTTTGGTCACGACCAGGACTTTCATTTCTTCCTTTCTTAAAACCTTCAAAACTCTTCTAGTGTCTTCGTATTCCTTATCACTCGGAAGGTAAGGATCAGAGGAATTAGAAAGAGAGATCAGAGAACCCCTAGGTATCTTCTGGAGATCCCTTTCCACTCTACTCACTATGTCCTTTTTCCTCCTAGGTTGAAAAAAATTTGGAATATAAGTCGAATAACAATAGATGCATCTATGACCGCAGCCGGTATAAGGATTCAGAGAGTATTTTTCAGGACAGGTACACATATCGCTATCCCACGGGTCGAATTCATTTATTACGTCCATCATCTGAAATTAAAGAAAGAGTGTATTATAAAGTATACTTTTAGTCACCTCTCTGTTCAACACTTATATGGATTCACTGAACTCATAAACTTTGATGGCTAATCTAGAAAAGATCGCTCACCTCGCCGAAGAGAGCGAATTCGATGTTTCTACTCCAAGAAAGAATTGGGATGAATTCAATTTAAATAAATTGCAAACACTTGGTGCGGGAACAAAACACGACGTATGCGCCTCAACCGCTACGTCTAGGGTAGTCCAGGGCCTTCAAAGGATCGGTAACACCTCTAGAGGAGGGATCTGCCACTCATTCACTCCTGATGGAAGATGTGTCAGTCTATTCAAAACTCTGTTCACCAATAAGTGTTCCCACGACTGCAGCTACTGTCCGAATTCAGACGATTGTTCAACAAAGGGAAAAACTTACTCCTATACCCCTAAAGAACTAGCGGATATAACCCTCTCGCTTTATCAAGGCAACTATGTAGAAGGTTTATTCCTGAGTTCTGGGACTGGAAAAGACGAAGACATAATAATGGAAAAATTGATCGAGACGGTTCGTATTCTGAGAGAAGTATACAACTATGAAGGCTATATCCACCTTAAGATATTACCTGGAACTAATAAGGATTATATCAGGAGGAGTTTAGAGTATGCGGACAGACTCAGTTTAAATATCGAATCCTGTTCTAAAAGCAGACTTCATGAGGTGAGTTCAACAAAGCATTACGACTACGACATACTTCGAAGACAGCGCTACATAAGAGATCTGATGGAAAAGAAGGATCTTCCTGCGGGACACACTACTCAAACGATAGTCGGTGGAGCTGGGGAAAATGACAAAGAGATATTTGAAAGCATGATAAGAGAGTATAGGAGGATGGACA
>CAYNOV010000155.1:0-3254 GCA_964398905.1 uncultured Thermoplasmata archaeon | reverse complement strand
GAAATTCCTGAGGGGCTTACCGAAAAAGAGTTGATGGTTGAAGTCAAAAACAAATTAGAAAAAAATAAGAACTTGGATGGATTGGTATCATTTCTAGGAGGAGGTATATATGATCATTATGTTCCAGCAGCAGTCGGAGATATCATAGGGCGATCAGAGTTTTACACTTCTTACACCCCTTACCAGGCGGAGATAAGTCAAGGGATGCTCCAAGCCCTGTTCGAGTATCAGAGTTTGATAGCCGAGCTGACCGGATTAGGCGCTGTAAATACAAGTATGTATGATTATCCAACAGCTTTGGCAGAAGCGATTTTGATGTCTAGAAGGATCCAGCGCAAAGGTGGTAAATTTCTCATACCTGAAAACATACATTGGGACAAAAATCCAGTTTTAGATAATTACCTTAGAGGGAGCGACATAGAGATAGAATTTATTGGTTTCGAAGAAGATGGCAGTATAGATAGAGATGAATTAAGATCAAAATTGGATGAAGATACGTTGGGATTCTATGTCGAAACTCCTAATGTATTCGGTGCTTTAGAAGAAGACCTAGATGCATTCAAGTCGATGAAGGAAGAGAACGATTGTTTACTAGTTGTTGGGATCGAACCGATATTGCTGTCATTGATGAGGCCTCCTTCTGACTGGGGTGCAGATATCGCCATAGGAGAAAGCCAACCATTGGGTATTCCTCCTTCCTATGGAGGACCAACCGTTGGAATATTCGCATCCGATGAAGATTACATAAGAAAGATGCCTGGAAGGATAATCGGGGAAACCGAAGACTCTGAGGGGAAGAGAGCATACTGTATGACCCTTCAGACCAGAGAGCAGCACATCAGGAGGGAGAGAGCAACTTCAAACATATGCACTAACCAATCCTTGATGGCATTGGCATCCGCCGCTTATACCTACCTAAAAGGTGGTAGAGGTCTTGAAGATATTGCCAAGGAAAATCACAAAAAATCACATGAAGTCGCTCAAAGGATAAACGAGATAGACGGCTTTGAGGCCCCATATCTTGATAGTGAATTTTACAACGAGTTCACAGTAAAGACGCCTATCGATTCTGCAGAACTTGTTGAAAAGTGTTGTGAAAGAGGGGTGCTTCCCGGTATCGCATTGAACAAGATAGATAAATTTGATTCATTACCTGATGTTTTACTGGTGGCGGTAACAGAGATGAACACAGATGAAGAGATTGACTTACTTATCGAGACTTTGAAGGAGGTGATCGGATGAGTTCTGAATACAGACAGGCAAGGTACGATGAAGATTTACTGATAGAGAGAGGTGAAGATGGAGAAATCGAGGATAATCCTTTGCCCAACGATTTAAAGAGAGAAAAAACAGTCGGTATACCTGATCTCCCTAAACACGAGGTCGTACGTTATTTCAACCGTCTATCACAGATGAATTATGGAATCGATACTGGGCTGTATCCTTTAGGTTCGTGTACCATGAAATACAATCCAAAGTATACTGAAGAAATCGCTTCTCATCCAAAGGCCACCAGGATCCACCCCTATCAACCTGAAGAAACTGTCCAGGGAACTCTTGAGATAATGTATGAGCTGCAGGAATTATTGGCGGAATTGGGAGGTATGGATTCTGTGACCCTTCAGCCAGCCGCTGGAGCACACGGAGAGATCACAGGACTCATGATAGTAGATCAGTATCATAAAGATGATGGTGAAGATAGAAATGAAGTTATACTTCCAGATACCGCTCACGGTACGAATCCTGCTAGTGTTTCAATGATGGGTTATGATCTTGTTGAGATCCCTTCGAAAGACGGCTGTATGGATGTCGAAGCGTTAGAAGAGGCCGCTGGAGAAGATACCGCCGCCTTCATGATCACCAATCCAAATACTCTTGGACTTTTTGAAAAGGACGCCTGTCGGATAGCAGAGATAATACATGAAGCTGGAGGACTCCTGTATTACGATGGAGCTAACTTGAATGCGATCATGGGTAAGACGGACCCCGGAGCTATGAATTTCGATATAATGCATTTCAATCTGCATAAGACTTTCAGCACACCGCACGGCGGCGGAGGTCCAGGAGCAGGTCCCGTTGGAGTCACTGAAGAATTGGCGTCGTATCTACCGGTGCCTGTAGTAGAAAAAGACGAAGAACGATACTATCTGGATTATGATCTAGAGAATAGTATAGGTAGAGTTAAAGGGATCTACGGAAATTGGCTCGTTCTTCTGAAGGCCTATGCATATATCAAAAAGAAAGGTAAGGATGGTCTAGAAGAAGTGACTGAGAGAGCCGTTCTCAACAGCAATTATTTGAGGAAGAAGCTCCAACCACATCTTGATCTTCCCTATCGTGAGCTTCGGAAGCATGAGTTCGTGATGTCAGGGAAAAAGATGAAAGATAAGGGATTGAAGACCACCGATTTAGCCAAACGACTTTTAGACTATGGATTCCACGCACCGACTATATATTTCCCACAGTTAGTCGATGAAGCCTTGATGATCGAGCCTACGGAGACCGAAACAAAAGAGGCTTTAGATGGCTTTGCCGAGGCAGTAGCCTCTATAATGCAAGAGGAGGAAGAGATCTTAGCAGAAGCACCTCATAATACAGCGGTTAGGCGAGTTGACGAGACCAAAGCTATCAGAGACTCGGTGTTGAGTTACAAGATGCGGGACGAATGAAGCACATTAAACGGATAGAAGACCTCCTTATCCATATTTTCCTCTTTGATTTATATATGTTTATATTTAAGTGTTTTGGAAAAAAATTTTATAACTATTTGTTAATGGAGCTTCACCGATATGGAGTAAAAATTATGAAATATTCCAGAAGATATTTTAGTTGGATGGTTTTTTTGATTTTGATAGCATCTGTTTTTTCTGCAAGTTTAGTTTCTCCTGCAGGGAACGATGAACTAGAAGATAATTTTAATGAAGATGAGATAAGTGAAGAGGAATATCCTTTTCCTGAAGAATATCCCTCTGTTGAACAACTTCATGATTGGTACGATGACATAGTAGATGAAAATCCAGATATAACTGAAAAGATTCATCTAGGTGAATCTTGGGAAGGTAGAGACATATGGGCTATCAAGATCTCAGATGATGTCGAAGAGGAACAGGACGAACCCAGTATTTTCATAAATGGTAATCTACACTCTAGAGAGTGGTCGAGCAATCAGGTATCTGCATATTATGTGTGGAGACTGGTCAACGATTATGGGTCCAATGAGACTATAACCTGGTTGGTAAACAACAGACAGATAT
>CAYNOV010000154.1:0-3272 GCA_964398905.1 uncultured Thermoplasmata archaeon | reverse complement strand
AAACATGATATCACCTCCGTCGAGTGTTGTGATTGGTGTCTTTTGATATTTCGTGCAAAAGTTGGCAGTTTTAGTGGTATTTTTCGCAAAAGATGGCAGGTGAATTGCATGCGAAAGGTAGCAGTTACCTGCTGTCCTTTGCACGCAAAGGGTAGCAGATTAACCTTCATTTAGAATCAAGAAAAGAGAAGAAATGGGTTTTTTATTTTTTAGTCATCGTCTCCTTCGTTTCTCTCAGCTGCTCTTTGTGCTCTCTCTTTGAATCCTTCATTAGTCCCAGTTCTATCTGAATGTGACTGTATCCTTTGTGCTGCTTCTTTAGTCATCTCTGTTTTGTCTTCTCCATCGTCATCTCCCATTCTTCTCACCTCCTTTTAGTTTTATTTTGCAAAACTATCTACTACACTAATAATATTTAGTATTTTAATCAATAGTTGGTAAAATTACAAACTGTTGAAGAAAAAATACATATATGGTATTTATCTTAAATCATGAATGATGGGAGAAAGACGAGCAGTACACGTGATTACACCCGGGAAGGGAGTAGCAAATTCATTTCCTAAAGTACTTAGGAGTAGAAAATTCAGAGTGGACGCTGTGTATGTATTTAGACATAGATCACTGAAAGAAGACGAATCTGATGAAAATATAGAGAAGATAGTTAAGGCCATCGATGAATTGAAGAGCAAGTGCAAAGACTGGGACATAGATTTTTCTATATTGGATATTGAAGATATCTCAATAGATGAGATAGTGAGTGGGGCGATAGAGATCAAAAAGAAGGAAAGAGAAAAGTGTCCTGAAGAAAAGGATCTTAGATTATTTTTCAACGTGACTCATGGAACTAAGGTCTACTCGATAGGGGGTTTTCTTTCTTCATTATGGATAAACGCTACCCCTTACTACATACATTCTAAGGAAGATGAGATAGATTTACTGAAAACTCCGAAAGTCGAGCCGTACAAAGTTCAGAAAAATCCCAATTATTTGCCTATCTTGAAGATCCTAGATAAACATGAAGAGGGGCTCAGCAATAAAGAGGTCTTGAACATCATGGAAAAGAAGGATATGTTCACTAGAGTAAGAAATAAAGGTAAAACCGAAAAATTGACTCCTGGAAACCTTTCTAGTATGCTTCGTAATCTAGAAGAATGGGATCTCATTAGTATCGAGGAGGGGAGATCTAGAAGGGAGAATTCGAATGAGATCACGGAAAATGGGAAGCTGATGTTGAAGGTGATCGAAGATGAATAAAACTGAGAAACTTGAATATATAAAAAAGGAGTTTGAGAACGAAGAATATGAACATTTAACAAATTTTTTAACCGTTAATAAATTTATAATTGATCAATTAAAAAAAGAAAATCTGTCTTTGTATTGTGAAATTTTTTCTACCATTTTTTCAAAGAGTAAAGTCGCTTTTCAAAATATTTCAGAACTCCTTCCTTATATCGATCTTAAAAAGGTTATTCTATATATAGAAGAACAAATAAAGTTTTCTACTGGAGAGGAACGGAAAAGACTAGTATCTTTGCATGATTTTTATTCTATAACTCTGTATTCAATAGCTTTGTTACGAGATTTTTCTCCAATAGAGATTATAGCTCTAGACCCTCTATCATACCAAGCTAGAATTTTGCCACATAAAAAAGAGATCAATCTAATAAAAATTGTTAAAAACAATAGGATGTACAACCATGATATTGATAAAAAGTTCATCAATCAGTCCCAAATTTTTTCAAAAAAATATGCAGATGCATATACGGATACAGCGGAGTATTTGTTATCTGATGATAGACCTTCTAATTTTTTAGAAGTATTTGATGATGTTCATGGAATGATTATGTCTACGATAAATACCGAGGAAAAGAAAAAGGTGATTCTAGAGAGTTTAGAGCCCGTATTGATTATATATGAAAATTCAGGCGAATATGATAAGATGTCAAAAATTGTAGACATCATAAAGTTTGATTATTTTGATATACCTCTTTTTTCAAAATATTTCTCCCATTCTAAGTTCAAAAATCGAGAATATGATGAAGTAAAATCTTTTATATCTACTAAGTACAAAAGGGAAGAGATTATAGCGAATCCAGAATTAGCTAATTATTACGGTTCTTCCCTCGTTCAACTTGGAAAAATATCTGAGGGACATGAGGTTCTAAGATCAGCTTATGAAAAATCAGGATATGATTCGGATTTGTTAATTGGTCTTATCTGTGCTCAATACCATAAAGATAAAGAAAAAGTTAAAGATGTACTGAAAAGACATTTTCAAGAAGGATATCCTGAGCTAACACCACAGCAGGTATTCTTACTTCTCCAAGATTTTGTAGAAAAGGAGCCGGAGATAGCAGATATACTTTTTGAATATTTTGAGGAAAAATGCGACGAATTTAATATTGATTCAAGAAGTACACTTTATTATAATTATCTTCTGTTTAAAGTACAGTATTTCAAATCCATAGAAGAATATGAAAAATATATAAAATTTTCAGAGAAACTTATCGACAGATTTCCCCAATTACCTGGAGGATATTGTAAACTAGGAGAATTGTACTCTGATAAAGAATCAAGATACTTTGATTTGAAAAAGGCTTTAAAATATTCTACTAAACAGGCTGAAGTTGAGGGTGTTCCTGTTGAATATTTTGAAGGGATTACATATACCTCTGCAAATGAACCTGAAAAAGCGATTGAAAAACTTGAGAAATTTGTAAAGAACAATGAAGTAGGTTTTGATTATGTTAATGCTTATCAGAATCTATCACAAAATTATTTTAATATCGGAAATGAAGAGAAAGGATGTTTTTGGGGGAAAGAATGGTACGAAAAATATGATACTCCTAGAAAAACTTTCAGATATATTGGATCTATACTGGGGGCGAAAAACAAGAAACAAAAAGATTACGAATTCATGTTATTACTCTCAGAAAAATGCTGGAAGCTTAAAGATAAAATCCAACCTGAAATCGAAAGAATAAATCTAGAAACCGATAGATTGGATTTTGCTGAAAATCTTGAATCAGTAAATAAAGAAAAAGAAAGGTTAAAACAGGAAATCGAAAGACTCGAAGACGAAATTGGCTCAATTAAACAGAAATATGTGAATTTTGAGGATCTAGACGAAGACGATATTCAGGATATGTTTTCCCAAATTAGAGAGAAATTTGCTGATATATCAAATATAACAAGAAAGTTGAATGAAGACGAATATTTAGAAGTTAAAAGAAATATAGACAGTACATCCCGGGATTTAGAATTGGTTCCTG
>CAYNOV010000153.1:0-3356 GCA_964398905.1 uncultured Thermoplasmata archaeon | reverse complement strand
GAAGCCATCTGGATATCGCGATGATGTAATCCGGTAACAATATAGAAAAAATATAAGCCTGGGAAAAGAAAATAAGCTGAAAGATGACCATCGACGATAAGCCTTGGGTAGAAGCTCTGTCAGAAGATATCTTGCCGATCGAACATCCCAGGTAAGAAAAGATAAGTGATGACAAAAATATTATCAATGTTATGCCGAGTAAACTCACGAGAGAAATCGTAATTTCGAACAAAAGCAGACCGATCAATAAAGCGATAAATCCTGAAAAAGTGGTGAACAAGGAATCCATCAAAACCATCCCTGTCATAGAATAGATCGCAGACACAGGAGAAATCTTCAATCTTTTGTCAAGCATCGCCTCCGTGATAGCAGAAGCGTTATCGCTGGCTGCAAAAAAACCGGATTGGAGCAGAACTATCATTATCCCTCCCGGTAAAAGTAGATCGGAGAAAGATGCTTCCCTGTCTCTCAGTTTTAGGGGTCGATTGACCAACTCGACGGCCTTTTTCATTTCATCCCCTAAGATGAACTCATTGATATCGGCGGTTATACCTTTCAACAGGGTATCTATCAGATCTTGATGTTCACCGCTCGTGTGATAAAGGTCGAATGTTATCGTCTCGTAATCTTCATCCCTGTTCCTGATAGCACTCCATCTTTCAGAAAAATCTTCGGGTATCACCAGTAAAGCTTCTACTTCACCGTTTTTCAGCATATCTACGCCTTCCTGAAGATCTTCAACTTCATAAACGTCCAATCTGTCTTCAGATCTGATCAAAGAGACCGTTATTTTAGATATGTTAGAATCATCTCTATCCAAAACAGCTACACCTACGCTTATATCATCCTCTCCTCCGATCAAATTTAAAAAGCCGATGAGGAGCATAGGAGTGATCACGACCCAGATCAAAAATTTCTTCGTCCTTACCCTATTTTTGAAGTGACTCTTCAGAAAGCTTCCGAGTTGGACGATGTTCTCTCTCATCCCTTCACCTCCGGCAAGAAATCTTTCAAGCCAGCTTTTCTGATCTCCAAATAAGGAAATCCAGCTCTATCCCTCATGGCGCTCATCGAAAGTTTAGAGTATACATCATAGTGGTCTTCCTTTCTTTCCGTTCTAAGAACCCAGGCCTCATCTTTGAGACTATCAAAGCTTTCGATCGGGATCTTAACGATACATCCTTTGTGATAATCTGAAAAATCATCTACAACCTGGTGTAACCTACCGTCAGATAGGACCATCAGTCTGTTAGAGATGTCCCCTATCCTCCACATATCGTTTAGTGTTATCAAAAAGGAAGTCCCGGTAGATCTCATCTTTTTTATCTTCCTGTAGACCCAGGCACGAGTATCTAGATCAAGATTCGAAACGGGTTCATCCAAGAAGACCATCTTTGGATCATGGATTATACTCAACATGAATCTGACAAGCTGTTTTTTACCTTCTGATAGCTCAAAAATCCTTTTGTCCAAAGCTCCTTTCAAATAAGGGCATCCTTCCATAAATTTAAAGATATCTATCGAACCATATCCTTTGGAAAATAATTCAAATGTTTCTTTTACTGTCAGATTATTGAAAAGATCATCGCCTTGAAATTGAACACCTATCAACGATTTTACCTTCTTCATCGATTTCTTTTTTAATCCTCCATCGAAAACTTCATTTTCAAAGAGTGCGATTTTACCATCTATAGGTTTCCTAACCAATGATAAAGTTTCTAGAAGACTGGTTTTCCCCGAACTGTTAATACCTCCGAGTAGGACGATCTCTCCTTCATTTATAATGAACGAGATGTCCTCAAGGGCGAAACCGTTTATATCATTGTATAAGCCTTCAACTTCTAGGTATTTGTTCATTTTCTTCCCAACTTTTCAGAGCGATCGAAAAAGAAAAAAAAGGGGTTTTGATGATTTTATCTGTCGAGATCATCGTGCTCCATTTCCTGTTTGGGTCTTTTACCATCTTTTTTAGATATCCAAGTGATTATCACAATAACACCGATAGCTGATAGAAGCGTCAGAACACCGAAACCCGGTATTTCGTCGTCTTCTTCTTCCTGTATCTCTTCCTTTCCTTCTCTAGCTTCTTCTACATCCATCGATCTCATTTCCATGGTTTGGACTCCCAACATACTCCCCATCTCAGGGCCCAGGTCCATCCTTTGTGAGACTATGAATCCAGCCTCTTCGGAATAGAACATCTGTAGAGACGGTCCTACTTGCTGCAGAGTTATCATATCAAGAGGTATGATATCGTTCGGTGGAAATATATCCTCTTCTACAACTGATTCGAGTACCCAGGCATTGGTTGTTGAACCGTCCCATAGTACGATCTCCTCCCTTCCTGTACATCTCATGTGGATCTCCATATGCTCCGTAGTTTCTTTGATCTCGCCAAAGTTCATATCTTCGTCTTCCGTATCGAGCTCTTCTAGTATTATCGGAAATTCCTGCTCTAATTCTTCCTCTATCTCCTTGATCATCTCCTGGAATTCTTCAGGCATATCTTCATAATCTATATCGATAACTCCTTCATAACTGCCCGAAATGGTCATCTGAGATTCTACTAGCCAGTCACCTAAATCGATCGGGAAATTGAAAATATCTAGCGCAGGTTCGAATTCCATGAACATCTCTACTGTGATCTCTACGAAGATACCTCCGGAAAAATCTTCATATCTTACCGTTATGGTATCGTTCTGCCAGTCGTAATCTTCCATGGGGAAGTTCTCCGCGCTGAATTCTAGAGAGAAGTCCAATGCGTATTCCAGCTCCATCTCTTCTATGGCCATATCCTCATCGAAGTGAACGGTGCCTTCTATATCCAATGTAAAAGACAGATCTGCCTCTAATGACATCGTTCTACTTTCTGTCGGGATATCCTCATCCCAGTCGTATTCCCCTTCCTCGTAGAACTGACCGGTCACTTCTAAGCTTACTGAGGCCTGTATTCCTCCACCTGCTTCTACTTCCATAACGTATCCGTCATCGTTGACTTCTACGACTTCGTACACCTGATAAAATCCCATCTCTCCTTCTATATTGTAGTCGAACTCTTCTATCTCTTCATCTTCGGCCAACTCCTGTTCTATGAATCCGTCTATCATGTCTAGAGTAGGTTTGAAGATCTCCTCTATATCTCCCTCGGCACCCATGGCCCATACGTCTCCTTCTTCCCATTCCGGTCTTTCTGCCTGTCCGGAAGTCGTTGCTGGTACCAATAGGGCGGTCATCAACAGTCCCGCTAGAATCAAGACTCCAAGCTCTTTAAATCTATGTTGCATGTTTAACACCCTCAATATACTAATTGAAATACACAGATATATACTTTCCTTCATTTCTTTTAAGATCGAGCT
>CAYNOV010000152.1:0-3386 GCA_964398905.1 uncultured Thermoplasmata archaeon | reverse complement strand
GGAACTGATAAAAAAGCTTGGTACTACCATCCCATCGCAAGGAACAAACACCCTGATCATATGGGAGATATGTATATAGTTAAATATCATCCCTCTTCAAGATACGCATTCAGAACTGAATTTTATAGAAAAGTGGACGTTAACGAGGAAGAAGTCTTGAAGGAACTCGCATTTCAAGCTAAAGACCCAGTATTTTTGGGGTACCCTTACGGTCTCGTTGACGCGGATAAAAAAGCGAGGGTCACCGACGAAGAAGTGGATTATCTCAAAAGTATGTGCGACAACAGGATGAAAGATGCGTTCAGAGACAAGATAAATACACTTAACGCTCATGATAGATTGAGCGAGCTTTGAATCGAGATGATAACATGTCTATAGGTCAGATAATCGGAGGAGAATACGGAGAAGTTAGGATAAGACAGAAAAGCGGCAGGACCATCGAAATAGGCGATCTTCTTTCTATCGATGACATGATAATGAAAGTCTTGGACCTAGAGTACGGCTCTCTTTTAGAACAGGACGATATAGAAAGGATAAGCGGGATGTCTCTAGAGGGATACGAAGAGACGAATATAATGGAAGAAGAGATAAGGAACTATATCTATGCTAAAGCCAAGCCAGTATTGAGGGTGAAAGATGGCGAGCCAAAAAAGCCAAAGACTTTACCACCTTTTTTTGGAGACCTGGAAAGGGTCGATGAAGTCGATTTTGAGTTCTTAGAGGAGCCGGAAAACAGCCTCTACTTAGGAAGGGTCAGAAGCGGAAGTAATGTTTTAGACGTTCCCATACATATCAACGGAAAGGAAGCTCTTTCTCACCATATGTTGATCCCCGCGACCACTGGAAGAGGAAAGAGCAACCTGGTCAAAGTCATGCTTTGGAAGCTGATTCCAAAAGAATATGCAGGCATACTTGTTATCGATCCTCACGATGAGTATTATGGAAGGAACGAGATCGGCATAAAAGATCATCCAGAAGCGGACAAAAAGGTAGATTATTACTCAACAGATCCTCCCTCAGGAGGTTATCATCTGAGGATCAATATATCAATATTGAGGCCTTGGAATCTTCAAGGTATAATCGACCTCACAGAAGCTCAGAAGCAGGCGATGTATGTCTATTATAACCATCACAGAGAAGATTGGCTGGAGGGAATACTCACATCTGAGCCCGATGAGAGACAAGGTGTAAAAGAGACTACTCTGGACGCACTAAAACGAAAGTTAAAACTGACCTTCGATCTCAAAGTCGAAGATGGCAGTGTGAGACCAAGAGGTAACGTTTTCGTTACGAACGGTTCTGAAAGTCTTATAGACGACATCGTAAATGGAGTCGAAAACGGGAAAAAGGTTATCCTAGACACCAGTTCTCTTCCAGAAGATAAAGAACTCCTCATAGGTGGTATAATCGCCGACACTATCTTCAAAAGATACAGAAATTATAAGGAAAGAGATGAGCTAGCCGATAAACCTTCTGTAGGTATAGTTATAGAAGAGGCTCCTAGAGTTCTAGGTGACCGGGCCGGCAGGAACGTCTTTCATAGGATCGCTAGGGAAGGTAGGAAGTTCAGAGTCGGTCTTATAGCTATAACTCAACTATCGAGCATGATACCGAGAGAGATACTCGCGAACATGAACACCAAGATAATCCTCGGTAACGAGATGAAGAGCGAAAGAGATGCCATAATAGGGAGCGCAGCCCAAGACCTCTCTAAGGACAGTAAGAACATAGCTAGCCTGGACAAAGGAGAAGCGATAGTGAGCAGCATATTTACAAAGTTCGCGATCCCCATAAAGATAGATCTATTCGACGATATCGTGGAGGAAGATGATAGCGAGGAAAAAACTTTGGAATTCTTTGGTTGATCTTCATATCTAAAAATACAACAAGCTTATATGCGAGTGGGCGCATATAGTATTTTGATGGAGATAATAGAAAGGTTGAAAGAGTTCCTAAGAGGATTTACAGGAAATCCTCCGACTGGCGAGACTAGAGAACCAACCATAATAGAGAAAAGGAGTACCTGTCCACTGTGTATAGGCAGCGTAGACAAGATAGACAATTCCCAGAACAAAGCTCCTTCTAGAGAGAACAGACACTCCGGAAGAGACGACCTCTAGATCTGATCATATGACTAAACTACCTTTTCTCCCTGTATGTATACATCTTCGATACTTGATTTTATTTCCAGTGGATCTCCGTTTATAACTACGATATCGCCGTCTTTGCCTTCCTCTAAAGAACCTACACGATGATCTATACCACATATCTGAGCGGCGTTGATCGTTATCGCTTTTAGAGCTTCATCTTCATCCATACCCTCTTTGACTGAATATGCTGCCATGAGATCCAAGTACTTAGTAGGGATAACGGGCGAATCCGTCATCAATGCAACCTTTACCCCTTTTTCAGCGAGTACGCCCGGCGTTTTGAACGTTCTAGCCGCATTCTCTCTTTTTGATTTGGAGGATAAGCATGGACCGACCACCACAGGGATATCTTTTTCCGCTATATGATCAGCTATCTTGTGCCCCTCAGTAGCGTGTTCCAGTACCAGGTCAAAATCGAATTCTTCAGCGATCCTTATAGCTGATATCATATCGTCCGCCCTGTGGGCGTGTATCCTAGCTTTGATCTTTTTTTCCAACACAGGTTTCAACGCTTCTAGTTTGAAATCAAACTTTTCATTTTCTTCCTTATCATAATTTTCAACTTTAGAAAAAGTCTCTCTGAGAAGTCCTGCGGTTCCCATCCGGGTAGAGGGGATCTTATCCTGTTCTTTGTACACCCTTTTTGGATTCTCGCCAAAGGCCATCTTCATACCTGTAGGCTCTCTGATGACCAGATCATCTATGATCTTAGATCCTGTAGTCTTCAACGCGACGGATCGTCCTCCGATCGGATTGGCGGAACCAGGTGTTACGTTCACTGTAGTGATGCCAGCTCTGACCGCTTCTTTTAAACCGACATCGTCTGGATTTATACCGTCCAAAGCTCTCAAGTGAGGTGTTATCGGATCGTACATCTCGTTAGTATCGTTACCTTCCCATCCCTCGCCTTCTTCATGTATCCCCGTATGACAGTGAGCCTCTATTAGTCCCGGCATCAGGGTCTTTCCACGAACATCGATCCTTTCAGCTTCATCCGGGATCTCGATATCTTTCCCGATCTTAGTTATCTTACCATCATCTATCAATATCGAGCCTTTGAAAGTTCCATCGGTTATCGTATTTATCTCACCATCTAAAAACGCCTTCATCATATCGGATTTGTTTGGACTTATAAGTTAATAAAGTTTATTCATTTATTTCAATCCTTGTCGAAATCAAATAAGTAAAGTGTGAATCAGTGAGTCAGCCCCCAGGTGTTTTGAAGGTCCTCTCCCG
>CAYNOV010000151.1:0-3436 GCA_964398905.1 uncultured Thermoplasmata archaeon | reverse complement strand
AGAGGAAATACCTGAATACCTTTCTTCCTCAAAAATAGGGATAGCTCCTATAAAAGGTTTGGAGAGTTTGGACTACGCTGTCCCTTCCAAAATATTCGAATACATGGCGTGTGAACTGCCTTTCATCACATCCGGTATAGGAGAAGTCCAAAAAATAACGAAGGAATCCAATGCAGGGGTAGTAGCTAAAAACGACGCTCAGTCCTTCACCGAAAAGATCGCTTATCTGTTAGAGGATGAAGATCGTTTGAAAAAGATGGGGAAGACCGGTAGAAGATATGTCGAGGAGAACTTCGACAGAAAAAAGATAGCGATGAAGTTGAAAGATGCGATAGAGGGGAACAGATGAGATTGGAAACAACGATAGATCTACTAGACTCTAAAATAGAGAGATGTTTGATCGAAGAAGATCAAAACGCTTACCTCTATGACCCTTATTTCGACATCGTCAGAAACAGAGTGAGCGCGGAGTACTGCAAAGGTTTGATCAAGTTGGATAGAAAGGAAAACATCATTAGAAAGATGATCGATTTTCTCATCGAGAATCAAAATGAAAACGGTTCCTGGAACGAGATACATGCAAACTACGATGAGCCATCTTCGCTGATCACATCGATCGTAGGAGACGCGTTGATCGAGTGGTACAAAAAACATGAAGATAGATCGATAAGAAAATCCATCGAATCCGCTAAAAATTACGTCTTATCCAACGAAAGAGGTTCGGGATATTTTATAAAATCTAAAAAATACCATCAAGACCATCTCAACGTGGACGCGACCTGTGCGGATTTTCTTTCATCATATGGAAGATATTTTTCCGATGTAGAAGTGAAAAAGGCAGCTCAAAGAACGGTAGAACATATAAAGGAAAATCAGTTCGACAACGGAATCTTTCCCTATCGAGTGGATACCGGTGGAGAAAAAAATCCGATGAAAGTACCGTGTATACACTACCAGGGAGTCACCATATATTATCTGAAAAAGGCTATGAAAGACCTCGATCTAGAGGATACAGGATGGTTGAGAAAGGCCACAGGATGGCTTGCAGAAACGCAAAAACGTGATGGGAGATTCGATTGGTCTGAAAGCGGCCTGATGTTCGCATACCGATTGACCGGAGCATACGCCTTCGCTTACTCTTCTTACAACTTGATCGATGATCTTAATCACGATGAAAAAGCTGTTCAATGTCTAAAGATACTGAACGAGAATATCGATGACTTGGTCCTTAGATGGGAGAGGAGTTATGATTCAGATATCTTAGCGTCTTTCTTCTCAGTCCTGAAAAGTTCTAACAAAGGTAATGAAGATCTGATCGATTTTCTTCATAAGACGGGATACGGATATTACAGAGAGATCTCTAGAAGGAGATTCACCGAAAATCCTAAAGACGATATATTATTCGAAACGATAAATGATATATTTTCTTTGAAGAGTTCTACGATAGAGCCGTCGAAAAACTATCCTGATCTTTTCATGACTACGGAATGTTTCGACTGTCTCAGCTATGTTCATTCCTATCAAGGAGGGTCACCATGAAAGATAAAGTAACTATAGCATATGCATATGGACCTCAAAATGCAGGGGATTTCGCACTTAATTTAGGGACTATTAATCTTCTTTCTGAGATCTATGATAAGGAAAATATTTACATGATCTCTAGATTCGGAGAAGATTCGCCAGATTTTAAAGAATCTAAAAGATTATTAAAAGAATACGAACCTGATGTTACACTGTTACCTTGTTTTTTCGATGTCGACAGGTACCGCCAAAACAAAATAGAAAGATCATTAAACATAGGTAAAGCCGCCGCTAGATACCTCTACTATGCAAAGATACCCGGTACAGGTGCTTTTAGTAGACTTCCAGCTATCAAAGCTATAAACGAGTCAGAATTCGTATTCTGCAACAGTGGAAATCTATTCTATTGGAACGAATACAGGAAAGACCTAGCGTATCTATACGGGATCTTGTTTCCGTTCAAATACGCAGAAAAGATAAGAAGGCCTTATGGTTTTCTTCCACAATCCATAGGGGATATCGAGGGTACAGGTAAGCTTATCTTAGGAGATATATTCAAAAGTTCGGAATTCCTAACTTTCAGGGAACCTATCTCAAAGAAAAAATTTCAAAAGTTGTTTGACCAGGAGCATCCAGTCTTCATAGACACTGCCTTCTTCATCGATTCTCACGATGAGGAAAAGGCCGAGGAGATCTTATTTAAAACAGAGATAGATGATGATTTTGTTGCTATCACAGTTAGAACTGCAACACTGGGCGATCTAGACTCGCTGGATAGCAAAAGATCGGAGAACATAATAAATGGATTAAAAGAGCTCATAAATCACGTGTTAGAAAATTACGATTATCAAGTCCTCCTGGTCTGTCAAACTAAAAAAGATATAGAGAGTACTAGCCTTTTAGAATCCATGTACGAGGATGAAGACCGGGTAAAAATGATAGAGGAATACAATCCCGTAGTTTTGAGGAGCTTATACGAGGAAAGCAAGTTATTGATAGCTATGAGATTACATTCCGCTATCTTCTCTTTGTCCGCAGGTACTCCTGTTCTTGGAATCTATAAAGAAGAATGGGGGCCAAAGATGCCTGGAACCTTAGAGTTGTTGAACATGGGTGATTATGTCCTAGATATATCTTCTTTCGATTCAAAAAAGGGGAACGAATTGATCGATCATATTATAGAACATAACGAAAGTTTGAGCCAAGAAATTTTAGAGAACGTTAACAAAATAAAAACAGAGCTGGTAAATTTCCTAAAAGAAAAGGTATGATATGATGGAGGAAGACTTGGTTTTCATAGGTTCAGTTGCTCCTCCTATATCAGGTCCCGGGGTGAAGCATTCGATCTTGATAGAATCACTAGAGGAAAGAGATTTTAACGTAGATGTCATAAATCTGCTGAATTCAAAGATAAGATTCCTTTTCAGATCGATTGGTTTACTATTCAAAAGAGATGAAAAGATAATAGTGGGGGCTTCTTCAAAACTCAGACTGATCCTGATACCTTACATATCTTTCTTGACCAGGTTCAACAGTTCAAGGTCAATACTGATGCCGGTCGGAGGGAAGATGGCTGACGAGTTGAAAAGGCTTCCAGAGTTCATAAGAGATATCTATATCAGATCATTGAAAGATTTCGATCATGTTTACGTTCAATCGGAAGAATTGAAAAACGATCTAGTGGAGATGACTTCAATGGAAAGATCTTATTCATATATATCAAATTTTAAAAAAAGACCTTCAGAATTACCGGAAGTTTCATATTCGAACCCTAACGATCTAGAATTAGTATATCTTGGGAGGATGGCCAGCAGAAAAGGTATCTTCGTTCTTATCGATGCTTTCGAATCGCTAAAAGATGAGATAGATTTGCAATTACATTTTTACGGCGCATTTCTAGATGATGAAGAAAGAC
>CAYNOV010000150.1:2153-3463 GCA_964398905.1 uncultured Thermoplasmata archaeon | reverse complement strand
TGTCATTTTTCACGGTTTATGTTCGTTTAACAGTCAAATAACTAATATATTGTTAAGTAGATTTGGAAATGATGAAGTATTACCTTTGCAGAGACTGCAGACGAGTTCATAAAAAAGATGGTAAATGCGAGATATGTGATACTCCTTTAGAAAGTGTAGAGATCTCTAGAGGTCTTGAAGGGTCCGTTCCATTCATATTAGCTGGCTTAGCCGCTTTGATTTTGCTGTTTAGTTTCTTATCGAGCAGATTTTTACTTATATGGTTAACTTTTCCTTTGACCGGAGCAGGCCTACTATACGATCATATCTATCACAAGCAAGTCGAGGAAGCTCTAGAAAAAAGTATCAAGAAACAAATATAAAATTATTTTATTCCACTTATATACCTATATAGGCTTTTTATACCCAGAGGGTAAAAAGATTAATATAGCCCTAACCCATAACATTTAGTGTCCCTAGACGGTAGTTATTCGGCGTTTTGGGATGCACTCGAAATAACTATATTTAGGAGATATTTAGAGAGACCAAAAACAGGATTTGAAGGCAGGTCAAATAATGGATGAAGAGTCGATATTGCAAAAAGAAGATATTTACGATTCTGATAAAATAAAAGTTCTCGAAGGCTTAAAGGCTGTTAGAAAAAGACCCAGCATGTATATAGGTAGTACGGATGAAAGGGGTCTTCATCATCTTGTATACGAGGTTGTAGATAACAGCATAGACGAGGCCATGGAAGGCTACTGTGACAGTATACAGGTGACGGTAAAGGAAGACGGTTCAGTCGAGGTCTGTGACAACGGTAGAGGTATACCTGTGAGCAAACATCCTCAATATGACAGACCTGGTCTGGAAATAGTCATGACAAAGCTCCATGCTGGAGGTAAATTCGACAGTAAGAGTTACAAAGTTTCAGGAGGATTACACGGTGTAGGCGTCTCAGTCGTCAATGCTCTTTCAGAGTGGCTGGAAGTCGAAGTCAGAAGAGAAGGCGAGATATACAGGCAGAGATACGAGAAAGGTAGGCCGGTCACTGATGTCGAGAAGGTAGGCGAAGACGGAACGGTAAGCGGTACCAGAACGACATTTAGACCAGATAATGACATCTTCGAGACTGTAGAATTCGAATATTCAGAGTTGAAGGAAAGGATGAGGGAACTCGCCTTTTTGAATAAAGGTCTGGAGATAACGATAAAAGATGAAAGAGAAGATCTGGAGGATAATTTTCATTACGAAGGCGGCATAGTCGAATACATACAATATCTGAATAAAGAAAAAGAAAAGCTTTATTCCGAACCCATATATTTCAACAA
>CAYNOV010000150.1:0-2143 GCA_964398905.1 uncultured Thermoplasmata archaeon | reverse complement strand
AAGAGAAGATGGTGTTCATGTCGAAGTCGCCATGCAGCACAGGACTGAATCTTATTCTAGAGAGATCTTGGCCTTCGCGAACAATATAAATACACGCGAGGGTGGAACTCATCTGAGTGGTTTTAGAGCCGCTCTTACAAGAACTTTGAACGCTTATGCAGATAATAACGATTTAGCGACAGATGTCAACATCAGAGGGGACGATTATCGAGAAGGTCTCACCGCGGTTATCAACGTAAAACTTCCAGAGCCACAGTTCGAAGGTCAGACAAAAACTAAGTTAGGTAACAGCGAGATAAGAGGTATCGTGCAGTCCATCGTCGGTGAAGAATTGATGACTTTCCTTGAAGAAAATCCGAAGGTCGCAGAAGCTATGGTGGAGAAAGCCGCCACCGCCGCAAAAGCAAGACAGGCGGCAAAAAAGGCTAAGGAACTAACAAGAAGGAAGGGCATACTCGACAGTGTTGATCTTCCCGGTAAATTATCAGATTGTGCGAATCCAGATCCTACCGAGTCGGAATTGTACATAGTCGAGGGAGATTCTGCCGGCGGTTCAGCAAAGCAGGGCAGAGACAGAGATTTTCAGGCTATATTACCTCTTAGAGGCAAGATAATAAACGTCGAGAAAGCCAGACTCAACAGGATGTTGGAGAACAAGGAGATCCGGTCGATAATCTCAGCTATAGGCGCAGGGATTGGAGAAGATTTTGATCCGGATGAGTGCAGATACCACAAGATAATAATAATGACTGACGCAGATGTAGATGGAGCTCACATCAGAACTTTGCTTTTCACTTTCTTTTACAGGTATATGAGACCATTATTGGAAAGAGGGTACCTTTACATGGCTCAGCCCCCGCTATACAAGATAACTAAAGGCGGAGGGGTAAGATACGCTTACAGGGAAGAAGATAAGCAGGACATACTCGACGAATGGGGGAAGAGAGGAGTAAGCATCCAGAGGTATAAAGGTCTGGGTGAGATGAATCCCAAGGAGCTTTGGGAGACGACGATGAATCCGGAAAATAGAAAACTGGCTAAAGTGACCGTAGAGGATGCGGAGAGAGCAGATGAACTTTTCAATCTGTTGATGGGAAAAGAGGTCAGCCCTAGAAAAGAGTTCATCAAACAGAACGCAAAGGCCGCGACCAATATAGACGTATGAGGTGCTTTTTATGGAAGCAGAAGAAGAGATAGCTGACGAAGTTTATACTAAACATATAGAAGAGGAGATGGAAGATTCTTACATCAATTACGCGATGAGCGTGATCGTGGGTAGGGCTTTACCAGACGTGAGAGATGGTCTGAAACCTGTTCATCGTAGGATATTGTACTCGATGAAGCAGGAAGGACTTTCATCAGACAAATCTCACAAAAAATCTGCAAGAGTGGTCGGTGACGTTCTCGGTAAATACCATCCTCACGGAGATCAGGCAGTGTACGACGCTCTGGTAAGGATGTCCCAGGATTTTTCTCTTCGTTATCCACTTGTCGATGGTCAGGGTAATTTTGGTTCTTTAGATGGTGATGAACCAGCGGCGATGCGTTACACTGAAGCACGCTTGGAAAAGATCGCTGAAGACCTGATGGACGATCTCGATAAAGATACGGTCGAGTTCCGTGATAATTACGACGGTACTTTAGAAGAACCTGTCGTGATGCCATCAAAGCTTCCTAACCTGCTGTTGAACGGTTCAAGCGGTATCGCGGTCGGGATGTCAACAAACATACCCCCTCATAATCTCAACGAGTTGGTCGATGCCATCAAACTTCTAATCGACGAGCCCGAGAGTGAGATTACCGATCTGATGGATGTACTTCCCGGACCTGACTTCCCTACTGGAGGTATAATCCACGGTTACAACGGAGTTTATAACGCTTACAAAGAGGGAAGAGGTAAGATAAAGGTAAGAGCGAAAACAAAGATAGAGGACCTGAGAGGTAAGAGAAAGAGGATAGTCGTCGAAGAGATACCTTATCAGGTCAATAAATCAAAACTGGTCGAGGATATCGCCTCGCTTGTAAAAGACGACAAGATCAGCGAGATATCTGATCTCAGAGACGAATCCGACAGAGACGGTGTCAGGGTGGTTATAGACCTGAAGAGAGGTGTGATACCCGATGTCGTTTTGAACAAGCTTTT
>CAYNOV010000149.1:1226-3547 GCA_964398905.1 uncultured Thermoplasmata archaeon | reverse complement strand
GTACCGTGACTTATACCGCGACAGCATACGACGAGTACGAGAACGAGATAGGAGAGGTCAGTGAAGACACGACATGGTCCATAGAAGAAGGAGCAGGCGGCAGTTGGACGGAAAACGAGTACTCTTCTGAAATAGCTGGTGATTGGACAGTCACAGGAGATCATGATGAATTGACAGACACTGCTTTACTGACTGTAGAGCCAGGTGAAGTAGATTCTGTCGAATTGACTCCATCAGAAGATCAGACCATTGTATCTGGCGAGAAGATAGAGTTCTCCGCAGTAGCTTATGACGCTCAGGGCAATCTCATCGCGGATAGCGTGGAAGCTTTCGAGTGGTATAACGCAACGAGAGGTGTCTTCTACTACGATACTCCAGGAGAGTATGAAGTGACCGCGACATACGAAGGAGTAGAATCTGAGACGACAACTGTAACTGTCGAAGAAGATGGTACAGAAAGTACAGGAGAACACAGAACATCGGAAGGACTTGTAAAAATAAGTGACTCTTATGGAACGTTTGCTACCCCAGAAGAGAAAGGATTCAAGTATCGATAGTTTTCTCTTTCCATCTTCCGGATAGGAAATATATTGAAGATAATCCCGCTCCGATGATATTGCTAGCGGCCATACCATACCATATTCCAACTACACCTATCTCAAAACCTATATTCAATACGACCACACCTAAGTTTATCGCAGAGAGCGCTAGTAAAGCTGATAGGAAGAGTCTTAGGCCCCATATCCTGAACAGTGTGAGGAACAAGACCGGTATGGTATGACCCGTTCCTTTAAAGGTTGAATCGAAAATCCTGTAGATACCAAAGAAAGGAATTGACATAGCAAATATAGCTATATATCTAGCACCTTCTGAGATTACAGCCGGGTCATCGATAAAAAATGCGATGATATGTTCTCTCAATCCGATCATGAACAGACCCGCAATAACCAATATCAAAAATGAAACAAGCAATGCCCTTTTTACTATTTTCTCACCCCGTTCTGTCTGATCCGCTCCGATGTTCTGACCCACCATCGTCATAGTAGCTCCTGCAAATCCCCATATGCCGATAGTCATTACGTGTATGACCCTTCTTCCGATACCGTATGCTGCGACAGGGGCCTCTCCAAAAGTGGCTACAAGAGCGAACAAGAAAACGAAACCAATAGCACTCTCAGCTCTAGCTACTGTAGCAGGAGCTCCGATCCTGAGTATCTTTTTTATCCATCTCAACTTCAATCTCATACTTTTTAGACTTATCCTTATCCCGACTCTGCCATCGAAAAGAAGATAGATCCCTATCAAGGCAGCGGTAGTCCTGGCTAGAGCAGTCGCGATCGCCGCACCTGTTACTCCTAATTCTGGAAAAATCCACCATCCAAATATGAGAAATGGATCTAAAATCAGATTTACCAATACCAAAGATCCTCTTATCAACATCGGAGTTACCATATCTCCGATACCCCTGAGTAAGAATCTGAATGCGATATAGGCAAAAACGAAAGGCATGCTTAAACTCACTATCTGAAGATATGGTACTGCATGTACAAGCGTTGTTTCTGGTGTGCCTAATAAACTCAAGATTATAGGGGCGGCGAAAAAACCTATCGCAGCAGTCATCACACCTATGATCATCAAAAATCCAAATACTTGTCCCGCAGCCTCTTGAGCTTTTTCACTTCCTCCCGCTCCCGTGTGTTGTGAGACCAAAGAAACGCCTGCGGTAGAAAGGCCCATCCCAAGAGATAGAAAGGTGAAAAGAACGGGCCAAGCTGCAGTCGGGGCACCCACCTCTGCTGCACCCAATCTTCCCAACCAATACGTATCGACGATATTGAAGGCAGTGTGCAGAGCACTGGATACAATGACCGGTATTGCCAAGATCAATATCGTTTTTACTATCGGGCCGTTCAATATCTCGTCTCTTCTATCTTCTGCATCTTTAACGAATACATCTTTGATATGGTGGTATTCTCGTTTCAACCCGACTATAGGAGAATCCATGAGCGATCTACCGTTTTCATCTTCATACAAACACCCCTTTAAAAATCTTTTTAGTTTCTTCTGAAACTATGCTTTTTCTGATCTTATACGGTTTTATTCTGATCGGTCCTTCTCTCCAAGATATTCTTCAGGGAGAGTCCATGCGATAAGTGCAGAAACAAAGAAAAAGAACATAGCAAATAATATCGTGTGATCGTAGATGCCAGTAACATCATATATTCTACTCCCAAAGATAGTTCCGAAAAATGGACCTAAACTCATCGCCCATAGAGTGGCGAAGCCCCAGATATGACCCATGTTCCTTTTTCCGAAAACAG
>CAYNOV010000149.1:0-1126 GCA_964398905.1 uncultured Thermoplasmata archaeon | reverse complement strand
ACGAGAAACACTACCAGAGCAAGTACCCTCATAGCATAACGCCATCCCATCCTAAGGATGAATTCACTAGCTCCTAAAGACATCAAAACTTGTGCGACAGGTGCACCGAGAAAAGCAATACCCCAATAAGTTGCATATTTAGCACCAGGATACCATTTTCTTACTGAAGCTGTAGAGGTGACCCAGCACATACCTGTACCTATCCCTCCGAATATAGCGTAAGAGGCGAGGTAATGGATGTATGAATTCACCATCGAAGAGAGGGCAAACCCCAAACCGCCAAAGATGGCACCTAATGCATAGGCGTATCTGACACCCCATCTATCTACTATCTCTCCGCTTAAGTAGGCCGCTACCCCATATACCATCATCATCAGACCGTAACCAGCTGTGGTCTCTCCTATGCTCCATCCCATATCATCGGACATGGGCTCTAGAAGAACACTGAAGCTGCTCCTGTAGCCGAACAGAGTGAAAACAGCCAAGAACGCTGCACCGATGGTCAGATATCCATAGAGTTTTCTTTTTTCCATGTATATTACCTTTGATACTTACGATCGGTCAATCTTAGAATTCTATCTAATTAGATCATATCTGCATATTATGGAACAGACCTTCACTTAATTCATCGTTTTTAAAGCTTTAGATATAAAGAAAAGTTTTCGATCAGTGTTATTTCAACCTAAGAACCTATCCGGTATATCTCCAACGCTAGATTGTCGTTCTTCAGGCACGCTTTCTCTTCTAGAATATACAGGTCTTTTAGCTCGCCTGAATTCCTCCTTGTCTCTTTTTTTCTGTTTTTCCTTGAACCACCGCCATATCCTACTGACATGATCTATTCGGATGTAAACCTCTTCAAGATTGATATGGGTCCAATCGATAAATCCAAACTCTCTATTCTCATCCATCTGTTCCCTGACTTCGTCCGATTCAGAAGGCATCCTCTTCCAATCTATCTGTTTAGCGGGTGCTTGGTAAACATCTTTCAGGATCAAAGTGTTCTTGTCGAATTGCTCTAGCTCTCCAAGAAAGGCTAAACCGTCATCCATTACGACTAGTATATCATCCTCTTTTAAATCTTTCAATTTCTTTTCTAACAATTCATCTAGCATATCCTTCCCTC
>CAYNOV010000148.1:0-3627 GCA_964398905.1 uncultured Thermoplasmata archaeon | reverse complement strand
CACTCACCAGTAGCAGTAGCACTATTCCAAAGATCAAAGCTTTCCTAGCCCTCATATCTCATGCACCTCTAGATCCTCGTTCAATACTATTTTTCCACTCATTTGATCTCACCTTGTGAATCATCTCTTTTCATCTTTACAACCTCGCTAAGTCAGACAAATCGTTTTTCAGTAGCGCTCGACGAAAGCAACTCCGTACTAGAATATAATAAATAAAGATTGGGTAGGAGTGGTTTTTTTTCATCGTTTTATCGATCATAGATATCACCTTTCATTCCATACAAATAGGTTTTCAGAATCCCTTCTCGGTTGAAGCGTTAGTTTTTCTTCTTTAACCAACTTGTTCGCTATGTTCCTGACCTTTTGTATTTCTACATCTTCATAACCCTTACTCGTCAATTTCTGGTATGCCTGTTTCTCCGTAGCACTTCCAAGTTCTCTAAACACGTTCTCTACCGCCGACGTTACATCTCCATTTAACTGGTAATTTCGTCCTCCGCTTTTATCGTTCATCACGGTTCCCACATATCCATTCTTTTTAGACACTGTTCCGTCTCCACCGCTTCTTTTAGATCTTCTAAATAACAGAACGCTAGCTACCAACAGTGGAATTATGACTAGAGTCAACCACCAATAATCGAAGAATGAACTCTCACCAACGAGAGAACTCCCATCTTCCTGATCTGAATCTCCCACAACAATACTCACTGATTCTACTTCATCTTCACTGAGAACTTCGAAGTCGAACTCTCCTCCATCATCGAACCTAGCTTTTCTGATCTCCATCGAAAATTCGCCATGATATTCTTCCCCTCCACCAAGAGAGACTTCTACGACTTCTATGTTTACACCTCTTACCCTGAAAACGATCTCTTGGGTCCCTTCTATTCCCCCAGTATTCATCACGCTGTATTCCAATCTGAGTTCTTCGCCGATAGCGATTTCCTCTTCAAAAGATTCGATCTCTACTTCGAAGACAGCATCCCCTTCCTCAAAATTCGCTGTCAGTTCTAGATCGCTTTCGATGGTGATCTTTATAGTTCTGTTCTCGCTATGATGATCTCCCGTCCAATTGACAAAATACCATTTTTCTTCCGGGATCGCCGTGAGATTTATCGTTGTCCCGCCTTCATACTTCTCCTCAACGGGATCAACGTCTACTTCGCCTTCACCCTGTACTGTAAGATCCAATGTAAATTTATCTTCCTCGAAAACCGCAGTCACTTCTTTATCTTCGTTGATGGTTATCCTTACATCCTCGTCTTCACTTTCCAAGCCGATCCATTCAACGAAGTACCAACCATCTTCGGGATTCGCGATGATGCTTAGTTCAGTTCCGTGCTCGTAAAGATGACTGCCTTCATCTGGCTCAGTATGTCCTTCCCCGATCGTGTCGATCTTCAACTCGTGTTTTATCGTCAAGCTATCGGTCTCAGCCTTCTCATCGATATCGTCGTGTTTGACCATTATACTTTCTCCGTGATACTCACCGTCTAATTCGATTCCATCGACTGGAGTTGAGGTGTAATTTTCAGGCACGCCATCAGTGAATTCAACAAGAACGCTGGAATCATCAGTATAATATTCGGTCACAACTAAATCAGTAAGATCGAGTTCTTCTCCGGATATATATTCGAGTCGAGGTTGCTCAGTGACTTCTATGTAGTCGATCACAGTATAGACCGTCAACGGATCGGTCTCCGCCAAAAATCCATCCTTGTGGATCACCTCGACAGCTTCACCATCATGATAATCTTCCAAAATACTACCTGAAGAAGGTTCTGCCGAATAATACTCTATCCAGATATTATCACCGTATGTGACTTCCTCAGCAGTGCCATCGTTATGATGTTCCGTAATCACCATGCCTTCTAGCTCAAGTTCATCTCCCGAATCGTAAGTCAGAGTCGGCTGTTCAGTGATCTCTAATTCATCGATCTCTATCTGGTCTAGATGAAAATCTAGGGTGTGAGTCGTATCTGATTCGATCAAAAGAGATCCGCTCCCATTCAAATGATCCTCTACATCTGTGATCTTTACCCAGTATTCTTCGCCTACGATCACATCAGTATCGAATCCATAAAAGCCGTGGGAGTTCACTTGAGTGTTTTCTAACAGATCTTCGAGATCTTCATCACCGTAAAGTTTAGCTTCTCCATGGTCTACTTCATATCCTTCCTCATCGTAGACCGTTCCTTCTATCTCTCCGTATGTTTCGATGACTTCGAATTCGTTGCTTTCGCCTGATCGCTCACCTTCTTTAGCGGTTATCGTAACCTCTACTTCGGCCTCTGTTATGGTTACTTCACCTATCCATTTTCCATCCGAAAAAGTAACTTCATCGGGAGAGATGGTTTCAGTCGTATCCATCAGCTCCACGGTCTTTTCGTATCCTGTAGCTAGATTACCATGTTCATCATAGGCTTTGATAGTTATCTCAAAAGTTTCGTAAATCTTTTGATCTTCGATCTCTTCGAATTCGAAGTATGAGGCTTGCGCCGGTTCTACGATGAAACTGTCGTATCGTAAAACTTCGTCGATGGTCACTTCAGTGGTGTAATCTCCAGCCTCGTAGATCTCATCCCAACTCGATTCAGCACTGCCTTCTTCGAAATATAGATATTTGTTTATCTGATCGTCATTGATTTCAATCGTAACCGTATATTCCCCTTCGATAAGGTTTCCGTATTCATCTTCAGCCTCTTCAATAGAGACGAGGGGTTCCTCTCCAGCTTCGATGTTTTCGACATCAAGGTCAAAATCCTCTACATCTCCGGACCCTACCCAGAAATCATCTGTTTCTTCAATCCCATCGATCACCACTTCCGCATCATATTGACCCGTTTCTGTTAACTCTTCATCCCAGAGATAAGTAGCCCCTCCATGATCAAAATCTATAGACTCTGTCAAAGAAAAATCATCTATCTCTGTTTCAACTTCCCGTTCTCCTTGAACGGAATTCCCGTCATCATATTTCGCCTCTGTGATCTCGATCGAAGGATTCTCTCCAGTTTTTATATCATCAACATCAACAGAAAAACTAACCACGGGTTCTAGGTAAACGTTCATCGAATCGGAAGCAGTCATAGTTTCATCTCCTTGGCTCTGCGCTGAAAGTGTAACGGTATTTGTAATACCTCCTGCATCTGATGGGATCTTCAGTGTGATCTCAACATCCTTATTTTGGCCCGCTTCCACAGATATCTCTTTTTCACCCGATATACTTACTGACCAGTCTTTAGTCTCTTCAACTGAGAGAGAATATTCATCTTCGGTATTTCCGGTATTTTCCACCGAGAAGGTATAACTCACGTTTCCAGATTCTTTCTCTTCTTGATCTTCTGGAGAGGCCACTTCCAGATCGTGATACTTTTCTACAGAAAGTGTGAAAGAATCTGTATCTTTAGACATCCCATCCGCTTCTAGTTTTATTTCACTGCTTTCCCCACCTGCATCCCCTGGAATATCTACATCAACATAAACAGTCTCCTCATCTCCTTCTGGAATCGTAATAGAATCCTCCTTAGGAGTTGCAGACCAACCTTCTTTCTCAGTCGAGCCAGATAGATCGTAAGTCTCCTCTAAACTTCCGGTATTTTCGATATCGAAATGAGCTTCATATGTATA
>CAYNOV010000147.1:0-3649 GCA_964398905.1 uncultured Thermoplasmata archaeon | reverse complement strand
TGGTGTTAAAGAAATTTTCCGTGAATATGAACATCTTTTTTTGATCTTTAAAACATGCTTGCCCTAAATCTATAGTCAAAGACGTAACTTTTTGTGATTTTCTTACGTCTTTGACATCTTACAGGGAAGAACAACTCTTTCCTGTGATATCAGGAACGATGTTCCTGAAATACCTACCTGAATTTCTTGGCAATTCCATCGACTCGAAGAATGTAATTCCTCGTAAATCAGAGAGTTACTCACGCAACGCAATTACAAAGGAATATAATTCCTTTTCTCACTCAAGCGTAGCTTTCATGATACAAATAATCACGAGTGTCTTTGACCGAGATCTACTGGAAAATAAGATTTTCCATCGATATTCGGAAAATTTGAAACATTTTCCGAAAATAGAGACGGGAAATTATTCCTCAAAGTTGCGTCTTCCAATATAATTAAAAAGTCAAAGGAATAACCGACTTATAAAAGAGGTACTAACATGAAAATCTTACTCATCTCCGACGTACATGGGAACAACGAAGCTCTGAAAGAGGTTTTAGCTAAGGAAAAATACGACCGACTGTGCTGCATGGGCGATTTAGTAGACTATGGACCCTCACCAGAAGAATTTATACAAGAAATAGAATAGGATATAGAGAAAGTTAAGATTAGACGAAAAAGATTTCCCGGCAAGAACTAAAGGATATTGGATGCGGGAAAAGTTGTTCCGTGAAAAATCAGGATAAAACTAAAGTGGGCCCGTTACAATTGTTCTCATCGATGAACAAAGAAACACAAAAAACATCGAAAGTCGAAATCCAGGATAAAAAGTTCTCCAGAGAGTTAGTGGAAGTATTGATGGGTGAGAGGGGAACTAAAAACTTGAAAGAGGAATGGTTCCCTTTAGCTGAGGCTCTAGAATATCCCGATAGACTACCTTTTCTCGTTTCAGAGATCATGGACCTTGAGAAGACTAAAGAACTTAGACAAGCTCTTGTGAGAGTTCAGATCAATGCTCAGTTGAAAAGAGATCAAGCATTGGATATGTATAAAAAACAATTATTCGCAGCTACGACGATAGAGATCTTACTATACGGAAGACTCAGATTGAAGCCTAGAAAGCGAAAGCTCAAAAAGGAAAAGGAAGAGAAAGAACCTGAAGAAGATGAAATAGATGGAGAAGAAATCGAAGAAAAACAGATGGAAGAGGGTTGATTTTATCACTTATTAACTATCTCGTCGACTATCTCTCGTGATCTACCAAGATATTCTTCAGGATCGAAGACCTTTTCTAGTTCTTTCTCTGTAGTGACTTCCATCACATCCTCTTTTTCCAACATCTTCTCTTTGAGAGGTTTTTCTTCTGCTCTAGCTTCCATAGATGCTTCCCTCATGATCTCGTGAGCCTCCTGTCTACTCAAACCCTTTTCGGTCAGGTGTATCATAACCGCTTCCGCCATCACCAAGCCGTCGCTCATCTTTATGTTCTTCATCATGTTCTCCGGGAACACTTCGAGATTTGTAAACAGCTTTTCACTCTTCTTCAATATGTCATCTAAGAGAACTAGAACATGAGCGACCGTTATCCTCTCAGAAGAGGAGTTAGTAAGATCACGTTCATGCCATAGGATGTTGTTCTGATATGTGGGAGTCACAAAACCTCTGAGTGTTTTAGCTAGGCCGCATATATTCTCAGCAAGGATTGGGTTCTTCTTATGTGCCATAGTGGAACTGCCGACCTGTTTCTCCGTTTCGAAAGCTTCCGCGGCCTCCATTATCTCCGGCCGCTGAAGGTTTCTGACTTCGGTTGAAAATTTCTCGAGAGAAGCCGAGATGTTAGCCGCTAATGAGATTAGTTCCGCATATCTATCCCTTCCAACGATCTGTCCCGTGGCTCTGTCGATATTCAATCCAAGGTCTTCCATGACCGATTCCTGTATCTCCTTAGCATCGTCACCAAAAGCGGCTCCAGTTCCTACAGCGCCGCTCATCTTTCCTACCAAAACTCTCTCTCTCGCTTCTTCCAACCTCTCTAGATGCCTTTGGATCTCGGAAGCATAAACAGCCATCTTCAAACCGAAGGTCATCGGTATAGCATGTTGGGCGTGGGTTCTTCCTATCATAACTGTCTCTTTATGTTCTTTAGCTCTCTCACATAAGGTATCGTTCAGATCTTTGAGGTCCTCTTCCAACACATCCAAAGCTTCTTTGAGCTGTAGAGCCATGCCGGTATCGATTATATCGTTAGAGGTCGCACCTAGATGGATGTATTTCTCAGCGTCACCACAATGCTCACCTAACACTTTTACCAGAGCCATGATGTCGTGTTTGGTCTCTTCTTTCTCTACTCTTTCCACTTCTTCCCAGTCAACTACATCTGTAGTTGCATTTTCGGTTATAATCTCCGCAGCCTTCCTAGGAACGTTACCTAGTTCTGCATGCGCTCTAGATAGAGCGGCTTCTACTTTCAACAGCTTATCGGTCTTGTTTTCTTTGCTGAAAACCGACTTCATCTTGTCTCTACCGTAGCGGTAGTCCAGCGGGCATACTAACATCGTTCTCACTCAATGTCCATTGCTTCATTAGTTCTTTTTATACTTTTCATCGGGTCCTCTTCTATCTCCATCATCGCTCTTATAGCGTCGATATTTTCAGGCACGATATCGCTCTCCTGATGTATAGCCTGATAGTAATAGAGGGTTGAACCTTCGACTTTCACTGAGTCGTCCCATACCGCTATCTCGTTGAGATCCCCCCTCGGATTATCTCTATCCTTGGCATATTCCATCACCTTAGCGGTCGAATCTACACCCTGTGAAGCGTTGAAGAACTTGATCCTGGGAGTTTTATCCCAAATCTTTAAAATCTGATCAGCATCCACCTCTTCTTCCAATTCGACAATATTGCTGTGTAAATGCATCACTGTAGTTGGAACTTTAACAGCAGTGGTTTGGATATTTATCTCGGGAACGACGCTCTGAACATCTGGCCCATGATGAGAAGGTATATCCAATACTGGGTTTATCGAGTTTATAGGTCCTCTTGAGGTGTCCCATGGATCAGCTCCTCTTCTTATCATTACCGCCTTACAGTTATCTATTCCGATCTCACGATAAAGAGGATATAAAGTCCGCAACAATCCTGTTGTATTGCAAGAAACCACTCTTAAATAATCCGAACCGTAGGCCTCTTCATAATTGGCCATCGAATTGAAAGATAATCCTGTAAGTTCATGATCTTCTCCACCCTGCCAGATGGCTTTAACACCAGCCTTTTCATACCTGGGTTTATATCCTGCTTTTTTTGGAGTGCAGTCAACGATTATATCGGCCTCTTCGAGTAGATCGTCTAGCATCCCTTCGATGGGTATGTCTTTTTCATCAAACCCATCAAGATATTTTTCTGAAGCTGCGTAAAATGGAAAGCCCTTTTCAACGGCCATCTCGGCCTCATAAGTAGGACTCCTCTTAGCTACACCGATTATCTTCATATCATCTTGTTGGTTCACAGCATCTGCTACTCTCTTTCCCACTGTTCCGTATCCGTTTATACCTACTTTTACTACCATCACATCCACCAATTGAGGTAAAAAGGAAAATATTTAAGTAGATTTCGGTCGAAAAGAAAATTTAAAAAAAATTGTTTTAGAGGTAGCCCTGCAGTTTCTCTT
>CAYNOV010000146.1:0-3687 GCA_964398905.1 uncultured Thermoplasmata archaeon | reverse complement strand
GAACAGCTATCGCTATAGCTATCGGGATCCCGAGTGATACATCTAAAAGAGAAACGGTGAACACTGCCATACCTTCAGGGAAGTTGTGAAGAGCTATACCTATCGCGGTCAAAACTCCCGCCTTTTTCAATCTCGATTCGGTTTCTTGATCGAAAGAACTCACCTTTTCTTCGTGAAACGGTTCTGGTTCGGTATCTATATGTATGTGAGGGATTAGCTTATCTAGAAGGAACATGAACAGTATCCCTACGAAGAATGCCACGTTCGCAAGAAAGAAACCTATTGCCTCCATAGATTCAAGGAGAAGTTCGACCATAGATACGTAGATCATAACGCCGGCAGCGAATCCCAGCAAAGGAGAGAGATAACTGAGCTTTGGTTTCCTGATGAAAAAGACAACGAGTCCGCCTATACCCGCGGAAAGACCTGCTAAAGTTGTGAGCAAAAATGCTATCTGCAGATCACTGATATTATCACCATCTGTGTGAAGGATGTCTAGGGATTATCACCCAAAGTATCAGATAGACAAGTATCGCGGTCCCTAAAGATGCGATAGCCAGGACGACCCATATCAGTCTTATGATAACCGGATCTACATCGAAGTATTCACCTATACCCCCGCAAACTCCTCCGAGAAGTTTATCCTTTCCTGATCGATACAGTCTTTTTTTCTCTCGATCTTTTTTCCATCCATCGTCTTCATAACCTATATCATCTTCATAGTCCATTGTACCAGATCTCCTTTCTGACTTTTTACCCTCGTTGATGACGAGGAGTAGATAAGATATTATGAGTACTAGAACGAAAATGGTTAAAAGATTTTCGTGTATCGATAGTATCGTTCTCCTGATCATTGCGAATCGAGGCTCTAAAAGTAGGATCAAACTGGTTATGATCCATACCCATATAACTATCGATAAAGCTGTGAATATAGGTGATATATATTTGCTCTTATAGGGGTATCTCTTCGAGAAGTAAGAGAAGTAATTGAAAACAAGCATCAAAAGGAAGAAAAGTGCAAGGTGATCCAATATAAAATCACCTGTTGAGACGAATAAAGCACTTGGTATAGTTTCTCCTATCCAGTAGAGTATCCAAACGAGCACGCCTAATAAGATCAAACCGACTATACTCCAAAGGAACGGACCGGCGAGTCCGAAAAAACTGCGATAGCTTGATTCGATATCTCTTCCGAAGTTTTCGATATCTTCTCCTAACCTTTCTCCCAAGTCTTCCATCTCATCTCCGAAATCATCTATCCTTTCTTCCAAGCTCTTCGTCATGCTCCCAAAGAGTCAATACGATCAAAATTTAAAAATCTATTGCTTCGTGCTCTGCATTAATGTTAAATACTGTTCTAATAAATCGAATTATGATGAGTAGAAAAACTGAAGAAACTGATAATAAAAAAAATTTTAGTATTTTACTTGTAGAGGAAGATTTCGAGATATCCGACCAGCTCGAAAGGATACTGAAAAACAACAAAAGATTCGACTGCGATGTAACTACTGTGGCTAAAGGAAAGAACGCCCTAGATTATCTTGAAGACCATGAATATGATCTTATCATGTCCGACTATGAGATGGAGGATATGGATGGTATCGAATTCCTAAAAGAAGTGAAGAACGGTTATCCTTCCGATGCGATAAGATTACTTATCATGGAAGAGCATGATACCTTTGTCGCGGAAAAAGCCTTGAGAGATGGACATATCGATGGTTATATAGAAAATCCGTGGAACAGTCAAGAAGTCAAGTTGGTAGTCTTTGGAAAGTTGGTCAGGAAGAGT
The DNA here is from genome assembly GCA_964398905.1 of uncultured Thermoplasmata archaeon. GTDB lineage: Archaea > Thermoplasmatota > Thermoplasmata > Halarchaeoplasmatales > Halarchaeoplasmataceae > Natronoplasma. Next base: position 1,898 of record CAYNOV010000146.1, on the reverse strand, counting down.
GATCTCCAAAGAAAAAATAGAGTTAATGTGGATAAGGTTACTGAGGCTCTTGAGATGGTCAAAAAGTTTCAAACTAAGATAACCGCGGGTTCCTCCACAGATAAAGAAACACTGATCTTCGAATTCGATTCTAGCTCGGAATTCAACAAATTTTCCTTCGAATTGAAAAGGATGAAGAACGTTCAGATCTTGGACGTTCATATATTTCAAGACAAATACGTTATAAATGTTGGGTTATACCCTGAATCCTATGAGAAGATAAGATAGAATATTTACTAATTCATCTCCATAATTTAAAAAAACTTTAAGTAATAAGGTCTAATTGAACGATTGTATGCCTAAGAAGACCGGAGATAGAAAAAGTGAATTAGTCGCTACTAGATTGACCCCTCCGTTAAAACAGGCAATTAAAAAAGAGGCGAGAAGAGAAGGCCGCGACGTTTCTGAATGGATAAGAAATCTATTGATCGAAGAGTTAAGGGAGAGGGAAAGTCTTCCGGATAGGCTTTCATTGGGAGATCTGGAGGAGAATAGATGAATGAAAGGGTATCTTCAGGGATAGGAAAATTGGATGATCTAATAGGTGGAGGTTTTATCGAAGGTTCTTTTATACTACTTTCTGGGGAACCGGGCAGTGGGAAAACGATGCTATCCAATACTTTTATCGGTCATGGCTTGGAGAATGGTGAGAATTCCATATATGTGACCTTCGTCGAGCCTGAAGAGAAGATATTCGAATATGGTAAGAACTTGGGCATAGATTATTCTAAATACGAAAAGAGAGGCAGGTTCAAGGTCCTCGACAGGCCGGTCGGTGAAGAGATGCATGTCGAAGATCTCACTACAGAGATAGTCGATGAAGTGAACAAGATGAACTGTGAGAGATTGGTGATCGATAGTTTATCCGCTTGGATCTTAGGATTTCCAGAAGGACAGAAGAAGAGAAGGTTGGTGAGAACACTTTCCAGGCTGTTGGACAGGATAAACTGCACGTGGTTGGGTATAGTAGAACATACTCCTAAAGTGTCTGAGGCTTCGTTCGAGGAATATTTAGCAGATTCCGTGATATACCTTGAAACCAAATTTATAGATGATTACTTGAACAGAGAATTGAAGATCCTCAAGATGAGAGGCAGCGAACACGCCCGTGAGGCTTACAAGTACACAATAGATGGAAACGGGATCCAGATAGAAGGACCGAAGGTAGACCCTTCGGATGTTTAGCTGAAAGGAGAGTAGAAAAATAATGGTAGAAGAATTGCCAGAAAAGATCAAAATATTGTTCGTAGATGATGATAAATTGCTTCTTACACAGACCAAGATATTTTTGGAGAGATCGGATTACGAATTCGATGTAGATACAGCTAGAGATGTAGGAGAGGCTCTAGGTCTCGTCGAAGAGATAGATTACGATGCTATTGTTTCGGACTACAAGATGGGAGAGCGTGACGGTCTGGATCTGTTGAAAGCGATCAGGAAGAAGAGCGAGACTTTACCTTTCATCATGTTCACAGGTAAGGGAAACGAAACAGTCGCTCAACAGGCTTTGAATTTCGGCGCCGACCGTTATATACGGAAACATGGTGACGCTCGCTCTCAGTACGATAAGCTCGCGGAAGCCTTGGTCGAAGAGATCTCGAAAAATTAGGCATCTTATTTTATAATGTAATAATTGCGATAAAAACTATTTTCCCGACTTTTCTTATTTAAGTGTTAACACTTGTTTACTCTATGTTATCTTTTTGTAAAACAAAAGTAGAACTATTGTTATTAAAAAACTTTTATATAAATAACTGTAATTCTCTTAGTTGGTGTAACAAAATGAGCAAGAACGAAAAGAAGAAAAACGCGATACGGTTCGGAGCGATCGCGGTAGCGATACTGATATTCGGTGGTGC
>CAYNOV010000145.1:0-3821 GCA_964398905.1 uncultured Thermoplasmata archaeon | reverse complement strand
CCCGAGATAGGATCTTTCGCCATGTATTTAGATAACCTGAATTCTCTCTTTTTCTTAGGTGTGGGTATCGTCACTCCAGTAGTGGCATTGTACTCGTACGATATCATGGAAAATAGATTGGTTTCTATGCAGGAAGAAGGTGAAAACCCTCCTTCTCTTGGTATCTTCTATCTCTTTTATACTTTATTTTCAGTAGGTATGTTCGGATTTGTACTCACTACAAACCTTTTCATGCAGTATATTTTCCTTAGTTTAGCTCTGGTCTCGTCTTATGTTTTGATACTTTTTTATGGTCACGGTGAGAGAGAACGTGTAGCCAATATCTATTTGGTATGGTCTCTAGTCGGCGGAGCCGCGTTCTTCTTAGGGGTGATCGGTCTCGGAGCGAAGACCGGAACTTACGATATTTTAAATCTATCTACACTTGAACTTAACCTTGGTATGGGTGCTGGACTTCCGATCATCGTACCTTTTCTGATATTTTTCGGGATGTCCATAAAGATGGCTCTCTTCGGAGTTCATATATGGCTGCCTAAGGCACATTCCCAAGCTCCTGCACCTGTTTCCGCTCTCCTGTCTGGAAATCTTATAGGATTGTCTGGGTATGTCATGATCAGGATAGTCATCGGGATGTTCCCCTCTCAGTTCAGAATGATGGCCCCTTTTTTCGTAACACTGGCGTTTCTCACAATGCTTTATGGTGGTCTGAATGCGATAGCGCAGGATGATTTGAAGACTTTGTTAGCCTATTCTAGCATCTCACAGATGGGCTGGATCACATTTGGTATAGCGATAATGACTCAAAAAGCTATGATAGGCGGTGCTGTTCTTTTTGTTACCCAGTCATTATCTTCTTCGCTTCTTTTCATGGGTGCTGGAGTAATAATGCACAAATACGACGGCTTGAGGGATATCTCGAATATGGGTGAACTGATGACCCTTAATCCTGTATTATCTAGTATTATCGTAATAGGTTTTTCAACACTTATAGGTGCGCCACTCACAGTAGGATTTTGGGGCAAAACTCTGATATTTAGTGGTGCAACTACTGTTGCAGCCGGTTATGGTCCTATTATTTTCATACTTGTGGCGCTTGCGATCATTTTTGCTGGAGGTGTAACGGCAAGCTACTCACTGATCACGATGAAGAGGATGCTTTTCGGTATGTTCAAAGGTGACGTAGAACCTCCAAACATAGGTTGGAGTGTTTCTACTTTGAGCATGGCTATCGTTGGGCTCACGGGTGTGATTTTGTTCTTCACTCCAGAAAGTATAATGGATCCGAGAGAGATCCCGAGATTGACCGTACTTACGGTAGAAGGTTTGATGTTTTTGACGGCTTATCTTGGCGCTTATACGATATTTTCTGGAGGTATCCGGTATTATCTCGTTCTTTTATCTCATAAGATAGAAAGTGAGATCATCGATAAGTTCTTCCATAAAAGGATGATATCATGGGTTGAAGCAGCAGATAAAGCCATTGAAGAAGCTCACCCGACAGATTTTTCCACATATCTTCTTTGGCTCATCATAGGTTTTGTGACTATAGTATCAGCACTTGTTTTTCTTTTCCCAAAATGATTAATACCAAATTAGTACTTTTATAACATCAGAGATGACTTAACCAACATGTGGAGGTATAATTATAATCAAACTTGATTTCCCCTTCCTGTTCATCTCCCTTTTAATTTCTATCTCTGGGTCTTTTTTATTTTTAGTGCTTGAAAGAAAGGTTAAAAACAGAACCCTTTCATTAGTTAGTTTTTTTCTACTGTTCATACCTTATATCACATCATTTTATATTTTATTAACAACTGGATTCAATGAGATCATCGTAGAAACACCCATCTTCCATCACCATAGTTTAGGTAGTTTTTCGATGTATTTGGATAGACTGAACGGTTTTTACTTCCTTGGTATTGGCTCGGTAACCCCTTTCGTAGCTCTTTATTCTTGTTCTTATATGGAAAATAGAATAGAGATCATGGAAAATGAAGGAGAACAAGTCCCGTCCATGGGCAAATTTTATCTTTTTTATACTATTTTCTCAACAACGATGATCGGTTTTGTTTTATCTACTAATTTAATCTTAAAATATATTTTTTTAAATATGACTGTGATGTCGTCTTTTATTTTGATATTGATGTATGGATATGGAAAGAGGGAACGGACCGCAACAATGTATATGATATGGTCCTTGATAGGAGGTGTATTGTTTCTTTTGGGTATCATAGGACTAGGGTTCATAGCGGACACCTTCAATTTGGTCGATATAGATACTCTTGGATTGAACCTTGGGATAGGTGAAGGGCTCCCCATGATAATTCCGTTCCTCATTTTTTTTGGTATGTGTGTTAAGAAAGCGATGGCTGGGCTCCATATATGGTTACCTCATTCTACCGTCGATGCTCCAGCTCCTATCTCTGCACTTCTTTCTGCAAACTTGATTGGGATATCTGGTTATGCTATGATAAGGGTCGTTTTCGATATATTTCCGACTCAATTCGAGCAGATGTCATTTTTCTTCTTGATTTTCGCTTTCATAACGATGATTTACGGAGGATTGAACGCCCTTGCGCAAGATGATTTGAAGCGAATGTTATCCTACGCCGCAATTGCTCAGATGGGATGGGTTGTGTTTGGAATATCCACTATGACCGATCAAGGTATAATGGGTGCTGTTTTACTTTTTATAAATGACGCAGTCAGTCTTTCAGTTCTTTTCATGGGTGCCGGGATATTGGTTATTAAATACGATGGTTTAAAAGACATTTCAGAGATGGGGGGCTTATTGGAAGACCACCCCGTACTATCGATCATAATGATAATAGCCTTTTTGACTCTCGTAGGTTCTCCTCTAACAATAGGTTTTTGGGGAAAAGCGTTGATATTCAGCGGTGCTATAAGCATGCCTTTCATAACTGGTCCTATCACTTTCATAATCGTATCTTTTGCAATTGTTTTTGCAGGAGGGATAACCGCTGCTTATGTTTTTATCACAATAAAAAGGATGTTCTTCGGTCTTTTCAAAACAGATATTGAGCCCAGAACGATAGGTGTTTCGAATACAACTGTGGCGATGGCCGGCATAGCGATAATTGGCGTATTTCTTTTCTTCGTTCCAGAAATCCTTTTCGGACCGGCCGATGTTCCTAGTCTATCTGTTTTGACCATCGAAGGCTTGATGTTTTTGACGGCTTACCTTGGCGTTTATACAATATTTTCTGGTGACCTAAGATATTATCTTGTCTTGTTTTCTCATAAAATGGAAAGTGAAATAATTGATCGTTTCTTCCATGAAAGTATGGTGTACTGGATAAAAAGAGCTGACAAATCGCTGGAAGATATCCATCCTTCTGAATTCTCTAAATATATGCTTTGGTTGTTGATTGGTTTTGTAAGTGTTGTTATGATTTTTATTTTTATTTAAATATTTACCATGCTTGATGTCCAAATCATGCACTAGTATCTTTATTTATATAATTAAATATTTTATAAAGTAAAAACCAGAAAACCAAAAAATTAATATCATTAATGATTATAGCGAGGAATCAATTGGGAAATTAGGTATTATGACTGCAAAAATCGATTTTCCGATACTGTTTGTATCTGTTCTTGTCCCGCTCCTAGGATCTTTTCTTTTTCCTATCATTGAAAATAAAGTTGAGAAAAAAACACTTTCCTTTCTTTGTTTCGCCCTTCTTATAGTGCCTTCAATTTCGATCCTTTTTATCTTTTTGAGATACGGATGGGTCGGATTGGTCACCGAGCCCGCTTTATTTGCACATCAGGACCTTGGATCTTTTTCTATGTATTTAGAT
>CAYNOV010000144.1:0-3845 GCA_964398905.1 uncultured Thermoplasmata archaeon | reverse complement strand
GGAGGATACAGGCCGATAGTAAGGCATATATATCGTATTAACTATGTAAATATTGTAGTTTTCAGGGCTAAAGTCGAGTCGGAACCGCCGAGGGTTCCGGCACAGGTCTGCAGGGATTGAACACCCCTGCTGGTCTTGGAAACTGAGCCCCAGTGACTCGGGCTTTGAAGTCGGTGGCATATGTGGAAGGACCTCTGTAACCCTATCGGGAAACACAGTAAAGGTTGCGAACACCCAAAAGGGAAGTTCCCAAACAGTGGTGCGTTAAATTCGCAACAAACTGTGGGACCACGGGCTCAAGTTCTCCGAGCCAGCCGATAACCTGCAAACAGACTACTTCGGTAGTGAGGACGACTCGGATATGACTCACGAATGGAACCGGAAACTCCGTCCTTCAGGTCGGTGAGGAGGTCACTTTTTCACCCCATCGAACCAATGATGATCGGCTCTTATCTCAAATCCAAGATCTGAAGCTAAGGAAATCGATGGTTCGTTGTCTTTGAATATCTGGACAGCTGGAACAATATTTTTTTCATCCGCTTTAAGACAGAGTTTTTCTGTTAGTGCTTTCGCGAACCCTTTTCTCCTCCACTCTTTTTTGATGTGAAGCATACCTAATACCATGGCTTCGTCGGTCAAGAAATGTGTCAAACACCAACCCACTAATTCACCATCTCTCCTCACTCCGTAAGCAGGTGCCTCTTCGATACGATGCTTGATATAATCTGTAGAATCAGTGTCGGATAATCCCCAATATTCGTTTATAACATCCGCATCCTCCTTTTTCAATTGTGAAACTTCTATTTCAGGCTCTTTTGGTTCTTCGTACTCCCGCCTCAATAACCAAGTCGGTCTATCATCTTCAACCTCAAGAACCTTTTCCGAGGCTCTGAATGAGTTGGGGTCTACCGCATGAAATCTATATTCTTTATCTTCGATCATATGTTCATCCAACAATTCTTTCACAGCCTTGAAACTCCCTCTCATGGTTACTGTTCCGTCTTTTATTATCAATACACCTGAAAGTCTTTCATCTTCTTTGAGAAAGACCTCTGATACATCCTCATTCAGTCTCGCTATCTGATATGAATTAACTATCGCTTCTCTTGAAAGAAAATCCTTTGCAGCGGTCCTTTTCTCATTCATGGTTTCAAAAAATATGAAAGTGTTATTTGTTTCTTATCGGGCGAAAGTAAAAATAATATCCTATCAATACCTAATTATATGGAACCTGCGACCATCGATCTGACGTTCGTGATACACGTTCTTTTAGCTGTAGGTATGGGTGGTTTGATAGGACTAGAGAGAGAACATGAAAAGAAAAAACCGAGAGTTATAGCTGGAGTTAGGACTTTCCCTCTTACTTCGATGTCCGGTGTTCTTTTTTCGTATCTTTCAGCATCACTGGGTCTTAGATTCATAGAAGTTGGTGTCATCATATTCGGTATATTCTCGATAATTTTGGCCTATCTGAAGTACGAGATCAGAACTATCGGGATCACCACATCGGTTGCACTCTTCATAACCTTCATAATAGGGATATACATACAGCAGGGTTTCATCTTGGAAGCATTTTTCATCACTATACTCACAACGGCCCTTTTGATAACCAAAGAAAGACTTCACAGGATAGCTCATGAGTTAGGAAGGTGATCTTTCCGAAACAGTCAGCAATTTGTTTCGTTAAATCTAAATAACTCTCTCGTTAAGGGATAGAACCATGAGATCTCTCGATAAGGTAGAAAAAGCTTTACAGAAGGATCTATGCGATCACTGCCTCGGTAGATTATTCGCACAACTAGGGACAGGGATGAGCAACCGAGAAAGAGGTGAAACTCTTCGTAAGGTCTATGCGATGTTCCTTTCAGAGGAAAAAAGGGCGGAGGTTCCCAACGAATCAGAATATTGTGAACTGTGTTATGATCTATTTGACGAAACAGAGAAATTTGCAGAGATCGCAGCCCAGGATCTGAAAAAGTATGAATTCGAGGACTTCTTGGTGGGTTCTAGGATAGACCCTGAAATAGAAGAAAACGAAGAACGGTTGTGGAGTGAAATCGACCTTACGAGTGCAGAACCGATAAAATCAGAGATGAATAGAGAGATCGGTAAAAAGGTTCAAGAAATTTTGGATAAAGAGGTAGACCTTGAAGAACCAGATATAAAAGCCATAGTAGATACGAGATTCGATAGTGTAGATATAGAGATATCTCCTCTTTTCATCTACGGAAGATATAAAAAACTGAGCAGAGAGATACCACAGACTAAATGGATCTGTAAAAGATGTAGGGGGAAGGGCTGCGAAAAGTGTGGAGGTACGGGAAAGATGTACGAGATCAGCGTCGAAGAGATCATCGGAGAACCTTTGCTCCATATGACTTCAGGCGAAGACTTCATATTACATGGGATGGGTAGAGAAGATATAGATGCCAAGATGTTGGGTGATGGAAGGCCTTTCGTAATCGAAGTTAAAGAACCTTCCAGAAGATATATCGACTTAGAAAAGTTAGAAGAGAAAGTGAACAAAAGCGATATGGTAAAAATAAATTCTCTAAAATTCACCGAAAAAGAAAAAGTGGTCGAGATCAAACAGGCGAATGCCGTAAAGACATATCGAGTCGAGATCGCTATGAAAGACGGCGTAGGAAGGGGAAAACTTAAAAAGGTAAAGGATGAATTGGTGGGGCGAGAAATATATCAACAGACCCCTCGTCGTGTAAATCATAGACGAGCCGATAAAACTCGGAAGCGCAAAATAAGGGGTCTGGAACTGATCTCCATGGAAGATAAAAAGATGACGATCGAGATAACCTGCGATGCAGGAACATATGTTAAAGAGTTCGTCCATGGGGACGAAAGCAGAACTAAGCCCAACTTGGCTGATCTGCTCGGAACAGAATGTGAAGTAAGAAAATTAGATGTGATGAAAATTCATTACTCTGAAGGTGAAGAAAATGAAGAGGTCTAAAGGAACCAGGCAGGGAACGCGCAAGATACTGAGAAAAGAACCAAGCAAAAGGGGCCTTACTCCTATCAACAAAGCCCTACAGGAGTTCGAAGAAGGTGAGCGAGTTAGGATCAAGATAGAACCCAGTGTTCAGAAAGCTCAACCTCATAGGAGATTTCATGGTAAGGAAGGCGTGGTCCACGGAAAACAGGGTGACGCTTTCGTCGTTAAAGTGAAGGATGGTGGCATCACCAAAAAAGTGATAACCAGGTCAGAGCATCTTGAAGAGGTAAAATAGGAGCGTATTTCCGATGTCAGAGGAAGAACCTAGATATATCTCACTAGCTGAGGTAAAAAAGCTCCTTTCGGAGGAGGCTGAAGAAAGAGAACTCAGATACGAACAGAGTCTGGCACTTAGCCATGCGGAGAAGTTCGTAAAAATATCTCTAGAAGACACTGAGGAACTCATAGAAGAATTGATGGAAGAGTTCGATTTCGTGAAAGAAGAAGCGGCTTTCAAACTTGCTGATATCCTGCCGGAAGACGAGGACGGAGTTCGTGCAGTCTTCCAACAAGATAGATATACCCCTTCTGATGATGAATCGGAAAAAATAATAAATACCATCAAAAAATATCTTTGAGGGAGGAACTATGGAGGATTATGCATATGTGTTAGACTACCTGCCAGAAGGCAGGCCCAGCTCAAAAGACTATCAACACGAAAGTATAATACTAGCTCTAGGAAAAGACGAGTTCAAACTTTTTGAACTCATACCCAAAGAGGGAAAGAACTTCCTTGTAGGAGATAAAGTATACATAGGCAAGGATATGGACAAAAGAGAAAAAATAAAACATGTGAAGAACAGGATAAGTTGGGAGAAATTGACAAATGCAGCTA
>CAYNOV010000143.1:0-3847 GCA_964398905.1 uncultured Thermoplasmata archaeon | reverse complement strand
ACTTTTTAGCTTCATATATTTCTTCTTCGATCGAATCGATTCTAACATAGTGTAGAGTTTCATCTTATTTTTTTCCAGTTCATCTATAAATTCATCGAATGAAAAAGCACCTTAGACTGGATGATTTTGCCATCATTTACGGGCAAATTAGCGTTAATTCCCCGTCCCCGACACTATTTTGTGATTTTTTCTTTAAGAACTCTCAAAAATCAATGTGGATCTCAAATCAAAAAGATCCCCTTACCTTTTGGGCCAATTCCTCCGGCTTCATGTTAGAATAGGACTCATCTAACAATTTCGGCATCGCAAAATCATCAGCTCTGTAGAACTTATCTAGGTTCGACCTCGTTATCATGTCGATTACAGTTGAAAACTTCTGACTTTCGGTAGATGGAGGAATAAATATGGAAAAGTTGAACGAATTACGCCCCATCTCGCTGTAAGCCTGTAATACACTAGTTATGCCTTGTGAAAGATCTGATATATCTTCGTCATCAAATTCGAGAAGGCTTTTCGTATTGATCCCTTTCACATGATCGAACCCTCTCGGAGCGAATGCTGAGATCCATTCAGTTTCACCAGTTTTCCCGACAAATCGTTTCCCGTTTCGCTCTTCCTCTAAAAGATCATGCCAATAGGAAGTTTTTTTATTTTCAAAATATTCTCTAGCCCCTGAGACCAACCTTCTCTGGTAATCCATCATCTTCCCAGAAATTAGCAACTGCATATGAGGATGGACTATGCTGCTCCCAGCAGGCTTAAGATAATTCATTATAGCTATCGGAAACTTCTTTTCATCACTATCCTCGATATTCTCCAGATACTCTGTCATGAGTTTGAATCCATCAAAAAAATGTCTCGGTTCAAATTCTTCCAGTGATAGGTAATGTTCCTCTGTCAGTCTTATGATTATCGAATATTCAGAATAGGGAGTCACGTTTCCTAATAATACTGCTTCCCCTCTTTCTAGTATCTTTCTAGAGAGAACTTTAGTATCTCTAGCTCCTACTTTTTTTACACTCTCCGGACAGAAGGGACAGAAACCGTTCTTTTCCACGTCACTCATGTCACCCTCTCCGCTTCGACCTAACGGCTTATCTAATATCCTAGAGGTTTTTCCGGTGAGTGGATCAGTCCTTATCTCTATCTCGCTTTCCTTTAACTCTTCATCAGAGGGGTCGTAAAATTTCGCCACCTCAGTATCTTTAAGGAATTCTATCATCGTTTAAACAGAAACACAGATGATTTAAAGATTTTTCCTGTCACGAATCTACTTTAGATATCGCTACTCTCTATTCATAAGGATGTCCATAAAATCGACTAGGTGTTTCGCTAAGGAAGGATCGTTAGTATAACCGCATGTTTCAAACCCAGGAGAAGTAAGAAGGGCCCTTTTCCCGTCGCTGATAAGTTCCGTGGCTATCAGCCTCTCTTTTCTCTTCACTTCAGCGTTATCATAAACCCTTTCCCTAGGAGTAGTTATCACAGTGATATCTACATCTCTCTTATCTGCAGATTCTAGCTCTTTTTTGAAGCGGTCCAAGATGATAGAGAAATTAGGAGAAGACAATATTATCTTCTCGTCAGTTCTGTTGATCATCTCACCGATCTTATCTAGAACTTTTGCCTCTCCATTGATGGTATAGACCAACTGGGGCTCTCCCCTTTCGGTTAGGACTTCCGAGAGCGTGTTCAGTCTACCGAATATATCATCGAGTTCTCTGGATAGTCTGCTCTTCAATTCTAACGGATCGGCTGGTTTGTAAACTCTAGGTCTTCCCTCGCTCACCAGAACGTAGCCCATATCATGTAGAGAATCTAGAGACTTATAAACCGAAGTTCTAGGTAAATTGGCCGACGATGCTATTGTTTCGGCATCCGCTACACCGTGAGCGACCAATGCAGTGTATGTTCTTGCCTCATATTCGGTGAGACCAAACTTTTGTAATCCCTCACTTATCAATTCGTATTCCTCTTCCAATTCGTCCATCTCGAAATTTTTTTCTTCCATTATTAGCGATATGCGCTACAAAATATTTAATAGTTCCCGTTTCAACTATCTTGATTGATAATATGGTGATCCGAGAATCCTCTCTTAAGAGAGGTCTACCTAAAAAGACTGCATCTATATGTCCTGAGTGTAAAAAGGTTATCTCAGCAGATATCGTGGAAGAAGACGGGAAAGTGATGATGAAAAAGGAGTGTGAAGAGCACGGTCATTTCGAAAGTGTATATTGGTCCGATGTCGAGATGTATAAAGAAGCTGAGAAGTGGGCTGTCGATGGTGTAGGGGTGGATAATCCAGCCATAGAAGATGATGTTAGCTGTCCAGACAGCTGTGGTCTGTGCGATATACACAAGAGTCATACCTGTCTAGCAAACATAGATCTAACCAATAGGTGCAACCTCAACTGTCCGATATGTTTCGCTAACGCCAATCAGCAGGGGTACGTGTATCAACCTTCGTTTGATCAGATAGTTGATATGCTTGAGACTTTGAGGAATGAAAAACCCGTTCCTACCACTGCGGTACAGTTCTCGGGGGGAGAGCCTACCGTACATCCGGATTTCTTCAAAGTCATCAAGAAAGCTTCAGAGATGGGGTTTTCACAGATCCAGGTAGCTACGAACGGAATAAAATTAGCAAAGGACGAGGATTTCGCAAAAAAATGTGTTGATGCTGGTCTCCATACAGTTTACCTTCAGTTCGACGGGCTGAAAAAAGAAAACTATGTCCAAGCTAGAGGTAAAGATCTTCTAGATGTCAAGAAAAAAGTCATCGAGAACTGCAGGAAGACAGAACCTAGACCGTTAGCAACTGTTTTAGTCCCGACCATAGTTAATACAATAAACGACGACCAAGTCGGAGAAATACTGGATTTCGCCATAAAGAATAAAGACGTGATCCGTGGAGTGAACTATCAACCTGTCGCTTTCACCGGCCGTATCTCCAAGGAAGAGAGAGAGAAGCAGAGATATACCCTTCCCGACTTGGCAAAAGGCCTAGAGGAGCAAACAGGATATCTATCTAAAGAAGATTTTTATCCAGTGCCTTTTGTCACGCCGATAACTAAATTGGTTTCAGTGATCAAAGACGAACCTCAGGTCGCATTCACTTCCCATCCTCACTGCGGTACTGCTTCCTATCTCGTGATAGGCGACGAGGGAGAGATCAGACCGATAACTGATTTCATAGATGTAGAAGGGTTAATGGAAGCGATGAAAGAAAAAGCCGATGAATGGGACACCTTCATGAAGAAGGCGGCAATTAAAGTGGGAAGCAAACTGAAGAGTGAAAAAGGCCAACGAACGAGTATGATCAAGAACTTTAGAAAGCACTTCGGTGATTATCTGAAAGATGAAGAACTCCCTGGCGGCATGACGATCTCTCAGATAATGGAAGACGTGATATCAGAGGGGGATAAAAAAGCAGTCGGCAAGTTCGCCTGGCGAACTATGTTCGTAGGCGGTATGCACTTCCAGGATGATTACAACTATGATCTAGAACGATTGAACAGATGCGTTATCCAGTACGCGACTCCGGACGGTAGGATAATACCTTTCTGCGCTTACAATGGAGGACCGACTTATAGAGAAGAAGTTGAAAAGAAATTTTCTGTTCCCTTAGAAGAGTGGAGGAATGAGGAATGAGCCTAGAGATAAACGATGATAAGTGCATGCACTGCGGAGCCTGCGTAGGAAGCTGTCCCGAGAACAGCCTGTTTTTGAGAGAGTTCATCCTAGAAGTAGATGAAAGCTATATCGAATGCGGAACATGCGTGAGAGCCTGCCCGATAGACGCCTTGAAGTTAAGAGGTGATTGATTTGGATCCGGACGAAGGCGAGA
>CAYNOV010000142.1:0-3971 GCA_964398905.1 uncultured Thermoplasmata archaeon | reverse complement strand
TCAAGCTATTGATGGATGGACGCCCTCTCACTTTAGAGGAAACTGCGCAGGAACTCAAAGTTTCCGCTTCTAGAGTCAAAAGAGCGGTGAAAGGACTAGCTTCGAGAGGTATAATTGAAGTTCAGGAACTTCCGGACAAAAAATACCTTCGCTTGGAACGATCCGATATAAGATTTCACGGGACCAACCCGACTCAAGAACAGAAGATCAAGAAGAAACAGCAAAAAAAAGAGGACGATAAAGGCTCCGAAAAGAGCAGAGAGATGATGTACAGATGATGTTTCAAATCTGATTCAGGGAAAATTATATATATCAACCCCTCATTTAGAAGAACGTCAAAAATCACACATCATCGTATGACGATAACACCCTCCCACCCCCCTTTCCTATTATTTTTTTGGATTTCTTTGATGATTTAGAATAATTATGATTAAGAAGATGCTGGTTCTAATTTACATTTTTGTCTGACGTTTGTCTTTCTTGAGATAAAAGTATCTATTCTTTCTAGAATTGAATTTACATAACAAGATTAGCTGAACTGTCTAGAGTAAGATGGATGGGGCCGCCGAAATTCGAATTCGGGTGCCTACCGCCCCACGGTAGAAGGATCGACCAAGCTACCCCACGGCCCCATAAAGAAAAAAAGAAAAGGTTCAGTACTGCATCACTTCGTCTATCAGATCTTTATGGCTGAGCAGCATCCTGCGGCAGCAGTACCGCTCTATGCCGAGATCGTCCATCACTTCTTCCGGATCCTCTCCATTATCGACTCTGTTCTTGTAGTTCTCGTATACGTTACCGATCACTTTTCCACAGGTAAAACACCTGACAGGTACAATCATATCATATCACCTGTAAGATTTTTGTCTCCTCGCACGGGCTCCTGGACCCATGGGCTGTTTGGGTAATTTTCTTCTTGGATCCGAGATGAGTAAACTTCTATCATATTGTTTGAAAAGTTCTTCAAGTTCTGGATCATCAAGATAATCCACGAGACAGTTCGCTATGGCGGTTCTCGCTGCATCTGCTTGACCCATTATACCTCCACCTTTGACGTTGACTTCGATGTCTATGTCTCCCGCTCTATCACCGACCAACTGCACGGGTTCTTTTATCTTGAGACGGGCCATCTCTGGATCATATATCTCCAAAGGTTTAGTGTTCACTCTGACTCTTCCTTTACCAGGCTTTATGGTTGCCTTAGCTATCGCCTCTTTCCTCTTACCAGTTCTAGTTATAGTTTCTTTATCAGCCATATTTTAACACCTAGAATTTAGCTCCAAGATGTTCAGATATCTCTCCAAGAGTCAAACCTATCTTCCCGGTGGAGTCCTTCACATCTGGGTCTATTATCTCTTCGTCTTCCAGTTCTGAAGGTGTACCGATATAGGCGCGAAGCCTTTTAAATGCTTTTCGCCCTCGTGGTTTTTGATGTGGTATCATGCCTCTGACACTTCTTTTGAATATCTTCTCAGGTCTTCTCGGAAAGTACGGACCGTTCATCTGCTTGCCTCTCGCTCTTTTTATTTCGTAATCTTCCAAGATCTTCCGTTTATCTCCGCTGATGAATATCTTTTCAGCATTGACTATCCTGATCTCTTCTCCGTCCAATATCTCACTAGCGACTTGACTGGCGAGTCTTCCCATTATCTTATCTTGTCCGTCATACACTTTCATACTGTTCACCCCATTATCCTTATTCCACTACCTTCAGGTTTTCGTTCTGCCAGCTCGTAGATACTTAAAAATTCTCCACCAGCTTCCGCTATGCTCTTTTTCGCACTATCACTAGCTTTGAACGCCCCGACGGTCACCTCTTTTTTCAAGATGCCCGCTCCGAGCACCTTTCCTGGAATAACGATCGTATCTCCTTCTTCAACGTACCGTTCGATCTTCGAAAGGTTCACTTCAGCCCAGTGTTTAGAGGACTTTTCCAACCTTTCCGCGACGTCTCGCCAGATAGGTGCGTCTTCTTCTCTTGCCCGATCTTTCAAATCTTGGATCAGGCTGATCAAATTTGGATTAGTTTTTTCTTCTATTGACATATCTGACTCCTCCGACATGGGAAAGGAAAATGTTTTACGATTTTCCTTCTGTCGTTCTCTTAATATAGAGTGTCTCAATGCAGTGGTTAAGGTTATTTATAAATGTTGTCTTTTCGGATACATGATCTTTTGAAGCAAATCTCTTTATCAGATATTCTCATCGAACTGATATGATCCTAAGATGTTTTACATCGATTTATATTCTATCTGAGCACATTATATTTTTTGATGATAACTTTCATAATACGGTATGTATTATTTGACACAGATGTTCGAGTGTGAAGTTTGCGGCAATAAATACAGGCTAGACAGAGGTTCACAGCTTTGCGAATGCAACGAGCCTTTAAAACTTGAAGACTTTTTCGGCGAGATAAAAAACGATGATTGGGTCATGCAAAGATACAGAGAATTTTTACCCTTTGAAGTATCTGAAGATTACACACTTGGAGAGGGTGGAACCCCGCTCACTAAAGCTGAAAGGATTTCAAGGTCATCAAGCGTTGATCTATTCCTCAAGAATGAAACCGTGAATCCTACTTGGAGTTTCAAAGATAGAGGGACGGTCATCGATCTACAGAGAGTGGTGAAAATTGGCTACGATCTTGTTTCCACTGTCTCGACTGGCAATATGGCGGCTAGTGTCTCTGCTTATTGTACTCATGTTGGGATCGATTGTGTAGTTCTTGTACCCTCGGATATATCAGATAAAAAGTTAGATCAGATCTCAGTATATGCTCCTCATATCATCAAAGTGGATGGAGACTATGGGGACTTATACTATGAAGTCCAAAAAAATGAGGAGATATATTCCTCTATATCTAATTCTCCATTCAGGATCGAAGGATACAAGACCATCTCCTTCGAGATAGCGGAGGAGATCGAACCAGATTATGTGATGATACCAACGAGCTCCGGGGGTTTATTTCGAGGCGTGATGAAGGGTTTCACAGAATTGAAAAAAAGTCAACTTATCGATGAAGTTCCTACTCCGATCAGTGTTCAGGCTGAGGGATGTTCTCCTATCTATAGAGCTTACAAGAACGGAAAGAAAGAGATAGAGAGGTGGTCTGCTACTGAAACTTTAGCTGAGGCCATATCGAATCCTTATCCACCCGGAGGAAACTCAGTTTTGAGATTGCTCAAAAGGTTCGATGGTATCTGTGAAGCGGTTTCGGATGATGAGATACTATCTGCTCAAAAAGATGCAGCAAGAGAGGGCATATTCTGTCAACCTTCTTCTGCGGTCGGTGTGGCAGCTTTGAAAAAACTTCGTGAGAAAGATGAGATTGAAATGGGAAGTAAAGTAGTTGCTGTAATAACTGGATCTGGATTGAAAACAGATAAAAACCCTGTTAATTCAACCTCGATGATGACCAGATCTCTTGAAGATATAGAATCGGCTCTAACAATGATCAAATGAACAACTTTTTAAAGCCTTTTTTAGCATGCGGAATCGATAACATGACAGAAGAAGACGAAGAGAAGCAGACGGAAGAAGAAGACGAAGAGAAAGACTTGAGAGAGAAGATACAGGAACGCATGGAGGAAAGAAGGAAAGAGATGAGTTCTAGAGGCGATCCAAGAGAACGCGGTTCTGGAAGAGCACAAAATCCCATGGCTCAGATGATGCAGGGCATGATGGGAGGAAGAGGCAGAGGTGCATCTCCGGGAAGAGAACCGGGACAGGAAAAGTTAGCCGATGAGGTAAGGAAACTGAGAAACGAATTGAAAGATATAAAAGAGGAACTCAGAGGGATAAGAGAGGAATTGTCTGAATGACGCTTACGAAATATTTTTAAAATACTAAACTAATCTATTAACGAGTTCTAGAGAGAGGTGATAAAATGAAAGATTTAGAGTTGAGCAGTCCCGAATTTTCCCACGGCGCTCCTATACCGAGGAAGTACGGTTATACAGAAGAGAATG
>CAYNOV010000141.1:0-4026 GCA_964398905.1 uncultured Thermoplasmata archaeon | reverse complement strand
TTTATGTTAGAATCTTCGAATCCCAGATGCTCAAAGAACTCCATGCCTTCAGGATTGTCAGGTTCTATCAAAGTTGCCCATATCTTGAAGCCTTTCTCTTCGAAAACACCCTCCAAACTTTCCACCAATCTTCTTCCTATCCCTCTATCTCTATGACTTCTAGCCACAGCTAAACGGTTGATCCATCCTTTTCTTCCGTCGTCCGTACCAAAAACGATCCCTACCAATTCATCCCCATCATAGGCTCCTATCCAATACTCAGGCTGCTCTTCCAGTTCTCTCTCGATGTTCTCCTCAGTATCTCTACCTTCAGGCTTGTAAGGAAGTCCAGCCTCATCCCAGAGCTCGAGTATGTCCTCATAATATTCTATACTGGGGGTTTTCAGTTCTATCGACATCGCTGCTTAATCTAACAAATCTTTAATATATCCTTTGTCAACTTTCTCCGGTAGAGGATCCATCATGACTGAAAAGACCATACCTTTGCTTCACGATCATCACGCACACTTCAGCGGTCGAGCGGCTTATCTCGATTGTCTCGATATTTCACGCGTAGAGAAGAAAGAGAAAGCTGTTTCTAAAATAAAAGAGCACTGTTCTGACGATGAACTGAACGTGGTACAGGGCTGGAACGATTCATACTACTCTTTCGACAAGACTGAACTCGAGGTGCTGCCTCCTGTGTTCATATGGAACGTTTCGGGGCATGGACTCATCTTCAATGAGAAGGCTGAACGTAAAGCGATAGATGAGTGCAGCGATCCTCACACGATAGAAAAGATGAAAGACCCGGATTGGGTAGAACGGAACCTTTTGAAGGTCTCGAAATTGATGATCGAGATAGAAGGGATAACTGAAGACAAGATATCGAGGACGGATGATCTTTTTCTGAAAAAAGGTATTCACAGCGTAGATGACATGCTGATGCCTTCGGAAGGAACTCTTGAAAAATTCAAACAATTGGGTCTAGCAGAGAAGACCACTTTCTGGTCCGACTTAGAGACGTTCGAAAAGCTCAGTGAAAGCGCGAAGGAAGAGATAGAAGGCATCAAACTGTTCGCGGACGGATCGCTGGGGTCTAGGACCGCCGCTTTGAATGGATCTTATCTCGATGAAAGTGATGGAGTTCTCGTTCATGATGAGGAAGGATTCAAAGAGACTTTGCTCGACCTGGAGAAAGATAAGATAGCTGTTCATGCCATAGGTGATAGAGCCATAAAGATGGTGATCGACGCTTTGAACACGATAGAAACCAGAGGTCATAAGATACCGGACACTCGTATAGAACACGCTCAATTCATAGACAAAAAAACGGCTGAAGAGGCAAAACGTTTGGGCCTAACTTTGAGCATGCAGCCCAACTTCAGTATCGATTCGGAACAGTATTCCGACAGATTGTCGGAGAAATATCTCAAAAAGAACAATCCGTTCCGCATGCTGATAGATGAAGTCGGATTTATTCCCGGTAAAGACCTGATATTCGGTTCAGACGGACTTCCTTACGGCGTGGAAGAGGCTTTGGAGTCGTCTCTTTTTCCACCTTATGCCTCTCAAAAATTGACGCTCCAGGAATTCATCGACGGTTACTGCCTCGACGAAGATAAAGGCGCGATAAAGATAGCTATAGAGGAAGATGATGTTTTCGTCAAAAATATCGTTACCTGATCTTTTCAGTCTTCTTTTTCTATGTGTATAACGTCTCCGGAGATGAATCTCTTACCGTTTTCCAGAACTATCCTGCCGCTTTCATCTATACCTTCGACAACTCCTTCTTTTTCACCGCTGACTGTTTTCACCTTCACTCTCTTGCCTATAGTGGAGCAGTAATCCCTGTAAGTTTCAAGGACTTCATCGATACCGTAAAAATTGCTGATTATTTCCTTCAAAAGACCGTCGATAGAGACTTCATTCTCCGCAAGATCAGTTATGCAGACGCTGTCTTCTATAGGCGCGACCTCGACGTTCAGACCTATACCTACGATCCCTCTATCTTCATATACCTCAGTAAGTATCCCACATATCTTTTTTCCTTCCACGAGAACGTCGTTGGGCCATTTCAATCGAGGATCGATATCTAGACTTTCAAGGGTCTTCGCCACTGCTACAGAAGCTTTCAGCGGTAGAAGATCTTCTTTATCCGTACAAAGAGAAAAGTAAAGATTTCCAGGAGGAGATTCCCAACAACGGTCTTTTCTTCCTTTTCCAGCGGTCTGTTTTTTGGCTTGAACAACGAAATCTTCCTCCCGCTCGGCGCAGAGGCTCTTTGCGACTTCGTTGGTAGATCCCGTTTCTTCAAGTCTGTATATCTTTATGTTCTTACCTCACATGAAAGTAGGTGGTGAACTCACCGTAACATAAGAGGCCTTTTCATCTCCTACGTTTTCCGCGTAATGCGTAACATCGGAAGGATGCCAGAGGGTGTCTCCCTCATTCAATCTGTAGACTTCGTCGCCTACGTGATAGTCTATCTTCCCACTAAGAACGAGATGTATCTCTTCGCCCTCGTGGAGGTACTCGTCAGATCTAACACCGACTTCCAATTCTGCGATTATAGCTTCCATCTCACTGGATTTCTGCATCAGTCGGAACGTTTTTCCGTTCACTTCCTCCCTAACCTTCTCTTCTCCTCTTCTTACCAATTCGGATCTCATATTATCACGCCAACAATCCTATCAAGATACCAGCTGCGGTAGCTGAACCTATGACTCCCGCTACGTTCGGTCCCATCGCGTGCATCAATAGGTGGCTTCCAGCGTCTTCTTCCTGTCCCATCTTCTGTACCACTCTAGACGCCATCGGTACGGCGGAGACTCCCGCGGCACCGATCATCGGATTTATTTTGCCGTTCGAGAGCTTGTAATAAAGCTGCCCGAACAACGTACCTCCTGCGGTAGCTGTCGCGAAGGCGAACACACCGAGCAGTAATATCTTAAGTGTTTCAAGTACTAAGAATGTATCGCCTGTCATAAGAAAACCGACACCGAGACCCAGCATTATCGTCGCTATATCCATCAATGCGTTGCCGCCGGTATTCGAAAGTCTATCCATGACACCGGATACCTGGAACAGGTTCCCCAGCATCAGCAGACCTACTAGGGGAAGGGCTGAAGGAACTATCAAACCGACGATGATAGTGACTCCTATAGGGAAGACTATCTTTTCTTTTCTACTGACCTTTCTCATCTTGCCCATCCTTATCTGTCTCTGGTCTTTGGTGGTCAATGCCTTTATGATAGGAGGCTGTATTATGGGGACTAAAGCCATGTAAGAGTAAGCGGAGACCGTCACCGCAGCTATTATCTCAGGTCTTTCTCCGACGAGCTGTGTTGCTGCGTAGATCGCCGTCGGTCCGTCTGCTCCTCCGATTATGCCTATCGATGCTGCAGCGTTCAAATCAAAGCCGACTATTATCGCCAGTCCTAGAGCCAAAAATATGCCGATCTGTGCTGCGGCACCCAACAGAAAGGTCTTCGGATTCGCTAGAAGAGGTGAAAAATCGGTCATGGTGCCTATGCCCAGGAATATGATAAGTGGGATTATACCAGTTCCGATCAATTCCGTATATACGATATTCAAAAGTCCCGTTTCTCCGGTGATACCGGTCAGAGGCATGTTTGCAAGGATCACTGCGAATCCTATCGGTCCCAAAAGCAGAGGTTCCATGTTCTTTGCTACACCTAGATATATCAGCAGAAGACCGATACCTATCATGGCGGCCTGCTGCCAGGACATAGCGAAAAGGCCTATCTCGAACATCTAATCACCACCTCCTGCCTGTATGGCCGCGACGATAGCTGCGATCTTCTCCTTATCATCTTCCTCATCGATAAAGTACTTGTTGACTATCCAGCCGAAAAAATAAGTCGATAATGTGAGTATGGTGAGGGTTATGAACACCACACTTATACCGATCAATATCACTTCTACAGGAGACATATTATCCAACCATCGTTGCGATGAGATCGCCTTCTTCAACGTCCTGTCCTTTATTTACATGTATATCTTTGATCTTACCATCATCTGGAG
>CAYNOV010000140.1:0-4035 GCA_964398905.1 uncultured Thermoplasmata archaeon | reverse complement strand
GCAGCAACAACAGGAAGTACCACCACCAGAAAAATCAGAGGAAGAGACGGAGATCTCAGAGGAACCTTTTTAGATCTACAAGGAAACGATGAACGATAAAACCTTTTTACTTTTTTTCTTGAAAAAATCACAGAAAGTTTTTTATCCACTACCTGCAGATATAGTTTAAAGATGACTTACGGAATAGGTGAAACACCGCTGATAAGAGCCAAAAAACTTGAAGAGCATTTCGCCGTTAATAGACTCTATCTGAAGCTAGAAGGGACGAATCCTACCGGTACGCACAAAGACAGACTGGCTATTCAGCATATAGACGACGCTATCATCAGGAACTATGACACCATAACAGTAGGTTCATGCGGGAATTACGGCGTGGCGATGAGTTTTGTCGCTAACAGATCCAGATTGGATTGTCATATATACATCCCTAAGAAGTACAAGGGAGACACTGTCGATAGAATCAAGGGATATGGAGCAGAAATACACAGGGTCGAAGGAGGGTATGAAGAGGCAGTTGAAGCGAGCAGAAAAAATGCAAAAGATAACGATTGGTACGACGCGAATCCAGGCGGAAAGAACACTCCTATATCTCTAGTAGCTTACGTCGATATAGCCGAGGAGATACAGGAAGACCTAGGAGAACCACCGGAAAGTGTCTCCGTAGCTGTCGGTAACGGTACTACTCTGGCCGGGATACATCTTGGCTTCAGGCTGCTCTGGCGAAAAAATAGAGCAGAACATATTCCACATATGTTGGGGGCGTCCAGCGCAGGGAATAACGCCGTGATCGAAACGATAAGAAAGAACAGAAGGAAGATGATAGAACTTTCACCAGATGATATCCGTGAGTCAGAAGTGAACGAACCTCTTTTAAATTGGCGCTCATTGGACGGACAGGAAGCGATCAACGCCATCTATGATACAGAGGGTATAGCAGTAGGACTCGATGACGATGAACTGATCCATTACAATGAACTGCTTTTAGAGAAAGAAGACATAAAGTGCCTGCCTGCATCCTCTTCAGCTCTTGGAGCTGTTGAAAAATTTGTTGAAAGCAAAAAAAATAATTCAGATGTTCATATCGTGATCTTAACATCGGGTGAGAAAAATGTTCGGAATTGAAGAAAAGGTACCGGCTTTGGTATATTCTGAAGGTGAGTTTGGAAGGATTGACGGCAAAACTGCCAACGGCTTAGTTAGATTCTCTGAGAAATACGATATAATAGGGGTCATAGATAGCAGTAGAGATGAGAAATACGTGAATGAAGTTTTCGAAGACGTGAAAAAAGAGATACCGATATTCAAAGATCTAGATGAAGCTCTAGATAAATCAGAAACAAATCCCAAAGCGTTCATAAACGGGATCGCTAGAGACGGTGGAGCATTTCCATATGATCACAAAGATATCTTCATCAAAGCTATCGAAAATGGGATGGATATTGTTCATGGATGCCACGATCACATATCAGAAGACGAAGAATTCAAAAATAAGGCTGAAGAGTACGGCGTAAAAATCTGGGATACCAGAAAAGAGCCAGAAAATCCTCATTTTTTCACGGGAAAATTAAGAAAAATTGATGATCCACCAAGGATACTAGTCTCTGGAACTGACTGCGCCATAGGAAAAAGGACCTTCTGTATTGAACTCTACAAAGAATTGAAAGATAGAGGTTATAATCCTGCATTTGTAGCAACTGGTCAAACCGGTATCATACAGGGCGCAAAGTACGGCTTCCCGCTAGATGGTATAAGAGGCGATTTCTTGAGCGGAGAAGCAGAACATGTGGTATGGAAAGCTTCTACCGAAAACGACCATGACGTGATAATAATCGAAGGACAAGCATGTATAGTCCATCCTCAGGGAGGTAATCCTTTAGCATTGATGAAAGGTGTACATCCTCACGGCGTAGTTTTGATCCACGCCCCCGATAGGGAGGAAAAAGATGGATTACCGGACTTCGATCCGCCTGATATCGACAAGGAAAAAGAGACCATCGAATTCTTCTATCCTGATTCAGTCATATCCATCGGTATAAATCATGAAGGAGGCATAGATGTCGAAGAGTGGATAAAAAAGTATGAAGACCGATATGGCCTTCCTGTTGAAGACGCACTGTTAGGAAGA
Organism: uncultured Thermoplasmata archaeon; assembly: GCA_964398905.1. Taxonomy (GTDB): domain Archaea; phylum Thermoplasmatota; class Thermoplasmata; order Halarchaeoplasmatales; family Halarchaeoplasmataceae; genus Natronoplasma. The sequence continues at coordinate 1,910 of CAYNOV010000140.1, read as the reverse complement.
CCGACCAAAACCGCGGATAAGATCGAGAAAGAATTCATCAAAGGCCATCCAAAAGTAGAGAGGGCAAGATGAACGAAAGAAAGATTGAATATGATAGGATAGATGGTGGACCTATCGAAGGTCAACAGGTCGAAGGATGCACTGATCTACTGCACAAATATCTACACGAATTCATATCAAAGGACGCTTTAAAAAAAGATGTAGAATATTGCTTCAGAAAAGGGAGAGTCGTCGCCGCTTATAACGATGATGAATTGGTTGGTGTTGTAGTAGGCGTACATACACCTTTTTTCGAAAAGTTCCATATAGGTCATATCGCGGTTGAAAAAGAATTTCAAGGTATGGGTATAGGTAGAGAGCTCACTGAAAAGGTGATACCAGAAGATGAGGATTCTAGTGTTCATCTCAATATGGACAATCCTGGAGTCGAGAAATTCTACGAAAAACTCGGTTTCAAACAGACACACAAACGTTTCAAAAGGACTTCTAAAAAAGGAACAGAAGTCAAACCTAGTGATTAAAAAAAAGAAAGATTTTTAGAGGGGTCAGTAACCGTCGACGCCCTCATCTACTTCTTTTTCTTCTTCGATCACCACTTGTGCAGCGGCTATCCTAGCGACCGGTACCCTGTAAGGCGAACAACTCACGTAGTCCAAGTCAGACCGGTAGCAGAATTTTACCGATGAGGGTTCTCCACCGTGTTCTCCACAGATACCTACTGAAAGGTCCTCCTTTACTTCTCTTCCTCTCTTCGTACCCATCTTGACAAGTTCTCCTATGCCTTCTAGATCGAGCACCTGGAAAGGATCTTCATCCAGTATCCCTTCGTCAAGATAGGCTGGCACGAAGGTACCAACGTCGTCTCTACTGAAGCCGAACCCCATCTGGGTCAAGTCGTTCGTACCAAAGGAAAAGAAGTCAGCTTCTTCAGCTATCTTATCTGCGGTTATCGCAGCCCTAGGTACCTCGATCATAGTTCCTACGTCATAATCGACTTTATCTCCTTCTGAGAAGACCTCTTCCTCTACCGGCTCGACTACCTTCTCCTTCACATTCTTCAATTCCTCTACTTTGCCTACTAGAGGGACCATTATGTGAGGTTCAACATCTACGCCCTCTTCATTGACCTCTGAAGCGGCTTCTAGTATCGCCTTTACCTGCATACGATAGATATCAGGGAAGGTTATTCCGAGACGACAACCTCTATGTCCCAACATGGGGTTCGCTTCTTCTAATCTGTGGACTTTACTCTTTATAGATTCTACATCGATATCGAGTTTTCTTGCAAGTTCCTCCTGCGTTTCCTCATCTGTAGGGGCGAACTCATGAAGCGGAGGATCTAACAATCTAACGGTTAAAGGAAGACCGTCCATCACTCTGAAAAGTTCCTTGAAATCCTTTTTCTGCATCGGCATCAATTTGTCTAACGCTTTTTGCCTTTCCTCATCATCTTCGGAGATGATCATCTCCTGCATCACTTCTAACCTTTCAGGTTCGAAGAACATATGCTCGGTCCTGCATAAACCAACACCTTCAGCACCGAATTCTATCGCCTTCTCAGCGTCTTTAGGAGTATCGGCATTAGTCCAAACGCCCATGTTCCTTATCTCATCGGCCCATTCCAAGAGCTTCTTGAACTCAACAGTGAATTCAGGTTCTATCAAAGGTGCTTCACCGAGTATAACATCTCCCGTGGTACCGTCTATCGTTATTATATCTCCTTTCTCCACCTTTGTACCGTCGACTTCAAAATATTCACTTGCAAGATCGATATCTATCTCTTCAGCTCCAGCTACACAAGGTTTTCCCATACCTCTAGCCACGACCGCAGCATGGCTCGTCATACCACCTCTGCTGGTCAAAACCCCTTCAGCGGCCGCTAAACCGTGTATATCTTCAGGAGTGGTCTC
>CAYNOV010000139.1:0-4037 GCA_964398905.1 uncultured Thermoplasmata archaeon | reverse complement strand
CCGGAAGACCCGGATACGATGATCTTGGAGAAGCGATATTGGTCGCGAAGAAAAGAAGGCAGGTGGAAGAACTCTACGATGAGTATCTTCTCGGTGAGAGTGAAGCCATAGTTTCGAGGATGGCTACTGAACCCGCTTTGAGGACCCACCTTCTTTCATTGATAGCTACAGGTCACTGTACTTTCGAGGAGGAGATATATGATTTCATGGAAGAGACCTTCTATTCTCAGCAGAGTGAGATATGGTCCATAAAGGAAAGAGTCAGGAAGACCTTGGAGTTCTTGGGAGAAGAAGAACTGATAGCGGAAGAAGATTGTTTGAAAGCTACTAGATTTGGAAAGAGGGTCTCTGATCTCTATATAGATCCACGTTCCGCAGTAAAGATAAGAGACGCGGTGAAGAGCGGAAAGATGGGCCTGGACGTATCTTATCTCCATACCATATGTTTGACACCGGATATGTACAATCTTTTTGCGTCAAAGACCGAACTGCAGAAGTATAGAAGGAAAGCAGATTCTTTAAGAGCCGATCTTTTCCAGGACGTCCCTCATGATAGAGGTGAGTTGGAGGAATATCTTAGAGCGTTGAAGACTGCTCTACTGTTACAGGATTGGATAGAGGAGGTCCCAGAAGATGAGATCGCCGATAAATTCGGCATAGGACCTGGAGACATATACAACAAGGTGGAGACCGCGGAATGGCTGCTCCATGCCGCGACTGAACTAGCTGATATGTTCAACAAGCAGAAAAAGAGTAAGTTGGCCGAGCTTACGGAAAGGGTGAAACACGGGATAAAAGAGGATCTAGCTCTACTGGTCGAGATAGAAGACGTCGGTAGAGTGAGAGCTAGGAGTCTTTACGATGCGGGTTACAGAGATGAAGAAGATGTACGTGACGCGAGACCCGAAGATCTCCAGCAACTGCCGGGTATAGGAAAAACATTGGCGGAAAGACTCAGCGACAGGGAGTATTCTGAAGAAGCGAAGATAGAAAATAAAAAAGAGAAGAAAGAAGAGATATCTTCCGACCAGTCTTCTTTGGCTGACTTTTGATACGCTTTACTTATTGACTTCTTTACCCAATTTTTTTTCAACAGATTCTATCTTTCCAGTCAATCTGTTATCGGCACCTTTCCTATCGTCTATGATTATCTTTGTTTCCACCCTATCTGAGTACTTTCTCATCTCAGCATGACAATCACTGATAAGATCCATCACTTCGTCCCAGTCGCCCTCCACTACGGTCCCCATGGGAGTCAATTGGTAATCGATATCGCTCTCGTCTACTATATCTATTATCTGAGAGACGTACTCGCTCAGACTGACTCCTTTATCTAAAGGAACTATCGAAAATTCCGCTAACATTTCTTATCACCGTGTAATAATCTGTGTTATCCTCTAAAAAATTTAGGGTCGGGATTATATGATTAGAACTTATACCAAATGAACGAAGATATATACAAAAGCGAAAAATCCTCGGTCTACGACATCGAAAACATTTGATTTGATAGGTCATAACGCTGTTATCTAAAAAAAAGTAGTAGTGCATTATACTCCTTGAGGACAATAGGATAAGCATGTGCGAAGAAGGTAAAGTAAAGCTGATCGTGCTCGCGATCGTAGCGATGCTCGCGGTGACCCTGGCTGTAGCGGGCTGGCAGCATGAAGAAGAAGACCCAATCGAAGTTGATATGGATGAAGGGTATGATGAGATAGTGATACCAGAGGAAGAGCAACCGGAGGAAGGAGGACCGGAGACCTATCCACAGAACCAGTCGATAGTGACAACTAATGTGAACAATGAGAGTTCTCTGGAATTTGAAGTAGAACCTATGGAGATTATGAGAGGTGAGGGAAGAATGTTTGTCACAATCAAACTATCGGCTGAAGGAACATTTGAAGAGGAGTTAGACGTGAGCACTTTTAAGTTCAGAGCATCAGAAAAAGAAGAGAGTGAAAGTCCATTTAATATTGCTCGATTTCATCCAGAGTATAGCCAAATAGATAATGGTGATCGTTGGCCTCATCATGAACAGCGAACAGGAAGTGCTATGGTAGGACCAGGGAATTTTGTGTACGAGGGTTATGACTTAGATTCAAATGAATTTTCAGTAGAGACGATGCTGTACTGGGAGATAGATTCAGAAAATATCGGAGAAGAATTTACGCTTCAGTTAGAAGCGATAGTGGGCGGACTTTCGGAGGATGTCCCGGCTACGATAGATGTCCATTTAGAGGGCGGTGATGGATGATGTCAGAGGAGAATAGAATCCGATTGATGGTGATACTGATCGTGGCGATGCTCGCGGTGACGATGGTCGTCGCTGGGTGGCAGCATGAAGAGCAGATAGATGTGGATGAAGGGTACGAGGAGATGGATATAGAATATGTTGACCAAGGCAAAGCGATACCACCGACAGAAGATGGTAGAGAAATGGAGGAAGCCATCGCGATTACAGAAATAAACGATGGAAATGCCAGGCTTGAATTTAAAATAGAAACGGCAATGATTTCTCAAGGGCCCTATTCAACAGTTGTCCTAGATTTATTTGTAGAAGGAGAATTTAATGAGAGACTTTCACCTGATTCAATAAAACTTACTGCCAATATTATAGAAGGAGAAAATACTGAATCCAGCGTTTTCGATTTTCCCATAGGATATATAGAAACTGATGGAGCTACGATGTGGCCGAGGGAAGAAATAAAATCTGGTGGAAGAGGAAATGAAACAGCATACCTTGGCTTTGATGCTCATGGAGAAGAAATCACGATTCTTGGTGATATGAATTGGTATATACACGACGAAGACCTGAGAACCTATACCCTTGAATTAGAAGCAGATATAGGGGGCTTATCTGAAGATATCAAATCTACCGTTCAAGTAACTATTTCCAATGAAGTGAAAACTAATGGATAAGATCATCGCTTAACCACTGTGGGTGAAATGAAATAGTTTACTAGTAATCCATCTTATGAACCGCTCCAAAAACGTTATTAGTTCTCATCGCAATCAATCTTTCACTACGAAGTTTATCGGGGTGCAGATATTGAGATTCGACGGCGAGAAACTGGAGTTGGCAAGAGAGTTATCCAAGCTGGACGAGTTCGTACTGGATTTTGTAGAAATTCTTGAAGAACTCGACTTGGAATACGTTATAGTGAGTGGATACGTTGCGATACTGACAGGGAGGTCTAGAGGTACTGAAGACGTTGACGTGATCATAGAAGAATTGGACGAGAAAATGACTAGAGAGTTTGCTGAGAAAGTCAAAGACGAAGGATACTGGTGTATAAACTCCGAGATATCGAACATTTACGGTATGCTTAAGGACGATTTAGCTGTCAGGTTTGCAGAGAAGGACAAAGTCATCCCTAACTTTGAGGTGAGATTCGCTTTAGACAAGTTCGAAAGATCTGCCGTTGAAAATAAAGTAAGGGTCGATCTAGAACAAAAAATACTTTACATAAGCCCTATAGAGCTGCAGATAGCTTACAAGCTGTTTCTCGGTTCTGAAAAAGACTTTGAAGATGCACTCCATCTGTACAAGCTTTTTGCCGAAGAACTTAACGAAGATGATTTGAAAAAATATTCCAAGCAACTTGAAGTGGAGGATAACCTAGATGAACTTGAAGGAACTTGAGGAGAAGAGAGAAAAAAACAAGAAGGAAAGAAGAGAGTTTGTCAAGTATTGGGCTGAGTACGTGAAAAATCACGACGATAAGAAGTGGTCTAGGCAGCAGAACGTAGTAATCAATTCACAGATATCCGAATAGTGAATTTTATCCTGTCGTTATCTTTACGTTTCTAATCATATCATCGGACCTATCTTTTTGGCTAACTAGTTTATTTTTGCGTCGGTGTCAAAAAATAGATTGAAAAAGGCAGCTTTGGAAGAAAGAATTAGATGAGGTGAAGGCTGAAGAATTTGAGATTTTAGATTTCTGTAAGAACGATAGGCAGATATCTAAATTCTTCTGATAAAGCAGAGAACCAGTAGTGAATTGTGATGGTGGAAAAAGAATCGAGGGCGTAGCAGA
>CAYNOV010000138.1:0-4080 GCA_964398905.1 uncultured Thermoplasmata archaeon | reverse complement strand
AAAAGAACATGAGAATATCTATTACCATGGAGAGATAAAACCTGATGAGATAAACCAGAGGATAAGAGACCACGATATTTTCGTTTTTCCAACCCATCATAAAGGTGAAGGTTTTCCTGGTGTTCTACTCGATGCTTTCTTCGCAGGATTACCCGTTATAGCGACAGACTGGAGATTCAACGGAGAAATAATTGAGGACGGAGTTAATGGCTATCTTTGTGAACCTAAAAATCCAGAAGACCTTGCTGAAAAAATAAAAAAATTTCATGATGACGAGGAACTACTCGAAAAGATATCCAAAAATGCTTGGGAGATGTCGGAAGGATATGATGTAGATGAAGTTGTAGATGATCTTATAAAAGACATGAAAAAATTTGGATGGTTCTAGGTAAGAGGTATAGAAGATGGAAACAGGTGATCATCAGATGGATGTCTTATTATCTAATACCGTTTTGAACGATACTCACGGTATAGGTAGAGTCGTAGAGGAACTGGGGAGAAAGGCCGATTTTGATATGATACCGAGTGGAGAGTCGGATGGGGTGCCAAAAAAAGGTATGATACCGGGAATGAAAAGGATGTTCGATTTTCGGGCTTGGTTCAAAAAGAATATTTCTGAACTTCCAGATATAATAAACTTTCACTTCCCTACTGATAAGTTCAGATATTATTTCGTCAAAGATCTGCTTGAAGATAAGCACGATGTTATCACCGTTCACACCACTACTAAAGGCAGGAGGAAATATGCTTTGAAAAGGACGCCTATGAAATACAAGGCCAAAAAAGAGATCACACAAGAATTTCTCATCTCTCATTTTGAAGCACGTATCGAAAAAACATGTTTTGATAACTGCTCCAATATCACTTGCGTATCTGACAAGATAAAAGGTGAGTTAAAAGATCTTTACAACATAGATAATGTTACAGTGATAAAGAACGGAATAGACTACGAGAGGATTAGGGAAGAAAAAAATAGAGAGAACGGGACTCCAACTCTGTTCTACATAGGTGGGTTGAGAGCTCAGAAGGGCATTCCGTATGCTTTGGAAGCATTAGAAAAACTAGACCAACAATATAAGTTTCTCATCGCGGGGAACGGTCCACTCAAAAAAACACTCGAAGATCACATCAAAAAGCATGGTATAAATGCTGAGATGTTGGGGTTCGTTCCAGACTCCGACCTACCTGAACTTTACTCCAAAACAGATATTCTAGTGATGCCTTCACTCTACGAAGGGCTTCCCATGGTCGCTTTGGAAGGTATTTCATGTGGTATCCCGATCGTGGGTTTTAAAGGAGCCGTATTGAACGAGATCGTATGTGATGAAAACCAACCGTTCGTATGTGATGATCTGGACGTAGATTCTCTCTCTGAAAACATTTCTATCTTACTCGAAGACAAAAATCTGCGGAAAGAGATAGGCGAAAAAAATCAAAAAAGATATGAAAACGAGTTCAAAGCTGAAAGGATGGCATCTGATTATAAAGAATATTTTAAAGAATTGATATTGGAGGGATTATAAATGAAAGAAAAAAAACCAAAACTTTTGGTGACGTTTATATTTGCTCTGTCAATAACTACCATACTATACATTATAGCTAGAACACCATCTGCAACCGGTTACGAAATAGATATCTACTCGATTTATCCCTGGTACTTTTGGGCACTGATTATCGGCAATTTGATGATGGGATCCATCATCATCATATTCTCAAGATCTAGAAAGAAAGTTACCTATGGATTCTACTTCGTAGTCATCACCAACTTGATCTTGCTCGGATTACAATTTTTCAGAAGATACTTCTTTTATGGTGGAGGGGATCCTTTCACACATATAGGATACGTTAGAGATATCCTCCTCACAGGATATATCTCACCTGAAAATTTTTATCCCTTTCAACATATCCTCATCGCGAACATAAACGCAACGACCAATATACCTATCGAGATGTCGATCAGGTTATTGACGATATTATTCTACATACTTTTTGTTTTGTCTCTATACATACTCTTACGAAAATATTCGCTTCCAAAATTCAAATATGGTCTAGTGTTGGGGACACTATTGATCTTCGGCCCACAGTACACGAGTCCTCTGCCGAACATACTATCCTTTTTCTACTTTCCACTGATCTTATTTTTACTGGTTAAACTCGAATCCATTCCTGCAAAGATAAGGATCAACTTCGCTTTATTTTTGGTGGCCCTAGCGATAATATTCTTTCATCCTATTACATCTTTATATCTTTTAGGAATTTTGATATTTTTCAACATGACTAATTATTTTTCACGCAAGGTTTGGTACAAAGGTCGTAGCTTGCCTTATCTGAATATAACAATATTACTAACCACGGGAACTTGGGCCTTCTGGCATCTTGGCTTCACATCTATAAGGATGGGGATAAGAAGAGCTATCTACTCTATTTTTGCCGAGCCAGGACTCAATCCAAAAGCCGAGGAACTTATACAGGCGGTCGGTATGTTCGATGTACAATTTATAGACATGGTTAGAAAGTTCATATTCGATTTCGGTATAGTCTCTATCCTCTTCTTGATGGTTTTGATCTATTTCATATATATGAATATAGATAGGCTGAAATTTAAAAGGTTCATAAAGCAAAGAGAAGTTTTGTTTCTCTTTCTTTCAGTTTTACTCTTTGCAGCCTGGGCAACTATAAACTTTTTCGCGGATTTTGTTACATTTACTAGGGTTTTCAAATTCGTGATACTCTTTTCTTTCTTGCTCATGGGCTTTATATTTAGTTTCAACATCAGTCTAAAAGTAAACTTTGCTGCTATAAAACACAAAAACACACACTCCTTTGTCATGGTGCTTCTAGTAACTTTCATTTTGATCACGTCAGTTTTCAGTCTTTATCCTTCATCGCCTTCTTTCAGCAGTAATAGACAGGTCTCAGAACAGGAGAATGAAGGTATGAGATGGTTATTCGACGTACAGAACGAAGGCAACCTGATATGGGAAGAAGGGATAAGACAACATAGATGGGGGGATTTCTTGTACGGAAGACGTGGAGAGACCAGACCAGGAAACTTACGAAGAGAACCGAATATACCTGATCATTTCGGATACGATGAATATGAGAGAATGGGCGAGAACTATTCAGGATATCTTATCAAAACTGAAGTCGCCATAATGATGTACAGGACTAACTTCCCCGAATATGAACAATTTTGGAGGTTCAACGAATCGAGTTATGAAGAATTCGATAGAGACGATTCAGTAAACAAGATCTACGATAATGGATTTTTCTCGAGTTATTATATCGAAGAGGTCGATGAACAATGAAAGAACTATACCTTTGCTTTACACCTTATCACATCCTTCTTAATTCCAGCATCGCTCTGAATCGCAACAAAACTGAAGATAAGGAGATGATCATAGTCGAGGATTTCTCCGATGCCGATAAGCTCATTCGAGGATTGAAAAAATGGGAACAGAATCCTTTCAAAAAACATGTCATAGTGAAAGGAAAATTTTCGGTCCAAGAGATACCTGAAAAATCGATGATGAACGTTTTTAAAACTAACTCAGTAGTCAGCATATTGAAAGAGGGAATAGACACTCTAGAGAAAAGATATTCAGATTTGCCTTTTGATCATCTATTCACCTGTAACGATGGTAGACCACAATCTCAGGTCTTACAGTATATCTGCAAAAAAAATAATGGTTTGAATGTTTATGTAGAGGATGGTTCCGAACTTTATAATGATTCCATCGGCCCACAACTCCCTTTCCACGAATCGATTTTTTATAAATTGTACTATGGTCCTTGGCATGAAAGGATCGAAGTGTTGGGTAATTACAGATACACTGATGAGATCAGAGCCTTGAGACCAGATCTGGTCAGAGAAGAACTAAAAAGTAAAAAGATCGAATCAATAAATAGGGAAAGTTTACTAGATCTCAAAAGAACTGGACTTACAGAGTCTATTTTAAATGAGTTCGGATCTGATCTAACCTCTGAAGAAACTGACGTTATCCTCTTCCTGCCTCATTCAGATTTTGTGAAGCAAAAGGATCTTTTGTCCCTCTATAGGAATATCGTTGAAATGCTGGT
>CAYNOV010000137.1:1354-4139 GCA_964398905.1 uncultured Thermoplasmata archaeon | reverse complement strand
AGTGCTCGTCACACCGGAGAAAAAAGTGCCCAACGGCGGTCTCCTGTATTGAACTATAGCAAGATCACCATCTCTCTCACATAGCTAAAAACTTTCATATACCCCATTCGACTTATTCATAGCTAAGGGTGAAAAAGCATGATGAAAAGATTTACGATATTAGCTGTAGTTATACTTCTAATCACTTCACTCGCGATCTCATCCGGCGCACAACACCACAGCGACACAAGAGAGAGAAAGATGCAGAACATGTCTAGAGCGGAAGAAAAGAACTGTTTTGGAACATTCAGCGCCGAAGACGGGACCGTAGAGGGTAGATTCGTCTCCTTCGATCATGACGATGAAAACGGAACGATCTCTGATTTCGAGATATATACGGGAGAGTCTTACGTAAAGGTGTTCGATCGTGTGATGATCCAAGATTTCAATCACATCGAGACGAACATCAGTGGAGCAGTTTTCACCATGAACGGAAGTGATTCCAGGATCATGATCCATAACAATCCCAGGACCATAATGCAGGTGAACAATCCTTATACAGATACGCCGTTCATGATCGACTATGAGGTCAGCGATGAGATAGATATCGAGGAAACGGGTGAAACACGTCCTTACTCGATCAAATATCGACTTTCAGATGATCGATTCGAAGGCGTGATAAATACACCTCTGAACACCACCTTGGACAACGATACCATAACTGTAGATGGCGAAAATCACAGCGAGACCGCTCATTCCTTGTTCATGAACAAGCCTACGTATACCGGAGAAGAAAGTGCTCGTCAGGAACAGCTACGAAACGGTATCGCGGAAGAGATCATCGGAGCGGAGATCGACATAATCGGTAGAGGCGCCGCTCACGTCTCACATCAGGTAAGATACAGAGAGAATGTTCATCTTCAGATCATCTCCATGGAGCAAGAAAGATTGAGGATCAGAGTCCAGAGTGAAGATCCCCAAGGGACTTCATTGATGATAAGGATAGAAAAGGATTCCTTAGAGCTGGAAGCTGATCAGATCAGACTCGAACTCGATGGAGAGGAAGGCGAAAGAGGCTCCTTACAAGAAGTTTTAGAAGCAGAAGACGATTTGAGATACGAGGTCCAAGAAAGAGATGACGGTATCTTGGAGATCGTTGTCAACGTACCGTCCTTTTCAGAGCGAGAGATAGTTATCGAAGGTGAAACCAGACTTCCTGGATTCACTCTTCCGATACTTTTACTGGTTTTCGCAGTCACCACTATAGTCTGGTCGTTCAAAAAAAATAGAAAGGATTGAAGATGACCTCAGATATAAATAAGAAAAAATAATTACAAAAGCGGTAGAAAAGATCTCAACGGATGAACAAGGGAATGGGTTAGGAAAACTGATCAAGGACTTAGGTGTAATAGGAATCTATAAACTCTTCTCTACCGTTTCTGGTCTTATATTGATCGCTGTCCTTACCAAGAATATCGGTAGCTATGATTACGGATTATGGGCACAGGTCACTGTAACCATGCCTCTGTTCGCGATGGTCGAGAAAAACTATAGTTTTATCAAACCCTACAGAAAAGTATAAAGCCGACATATAACGATATTATATCTTGATGGAAAAGGGAAACTACTTACGCATAATATTTTCTGTATTGGTGGCTGTCAGTTTAGTATCGGTGGTTTTCGCTGTCAGCAATCCTGGAAATATAGATGAAAGTACACCACTCATGACTGGGGAGATCCCAGAGATAGATAGAGAGGAACATGAGGATTATGAGACTGCTATTTTCGGAGTTTGGTGTTTCTGGGGTCCAGATGCTAGAGTAGGTGTCGTCGAAGGAGTCATCAGAACTAAGACCGGCTTCCAAGAAGTGAAAAATGCCACTGGAGATGAGTATGGAATCAACAGAGAAGCTTTAAAAGTCGATTACGATCCAGAGAAGATAACATACATGGAACTTTACGAAATGATATCCGAGACCGGGCAGTTAAGAGAACTGCATCCTTTTGGTGAATTCGTTCTGACCACTAGACATCACCAGAGCTATATTCTAGGGAGACATGATGAACTCTCTGAATCCTTCAAAAGACTATATCCTGAGCTAGATGACTTCATAAATTCTACGGCCGCTGCGAGGGTCAACGGCTTCCTCGCCGGACGCGGAGAATTAGATTCACCTGAAGACCTTGAAGGTCTGGGCCTAACTGAAAGAGGGAGACGGGAAGTGTACGATCTTTGGAGAGCTAGAAAGAGGTAGAAAACGAAAATACTATTAATTCCTAAATAGATTTTTAGATAGGGAGGTTTGAATGAAACCCGATTCAAGGGAACGTATCCCTGTTTCCAACTTGGAGACTATATTCCGTCTCTTGAAAGATATGAGAAGCGATGTAGATGTAAGTAATGAGAACAATTCCGTGCTTTTAGAGGATGGATCCAAACAGTTCCAAGTTAATAAAGACGGAACTGTAAAGAGTGAAACACCGGTAAAGAGTCTTCATACTCACAATGCGGAACGATTATCGATAGGAGAAAATGAGATAGAAGTTCAGCTGGAGGACGGAAGTTATACTATAAAGATCTGAGCGTATTTATCGATGAGTGAAATCACGTCTAGAATAACTTTCATTTTACACAAAAGAGTCCATATTATTTCTAGGTGATCGGATGCAAATCTTTAAATCTTTTTAAACAATTTCAGATTGATGGACCGCCTCAAACAGGCTCTAGCTTATCTTCTAATAGGTCAAACTGGAGGGGAGAACAGATTCAAGATCATCGACCTCCTCAAAGAGAGGCCTAGGAACA
>CAYNOV010000137.1:0-1254 GCA_964398905.1 uncultured Thermoplasmata archaeon | reverse complement strand
GGAGGGGAGAACAGATTCAAGATCATCGACCTCCTCAAAGAGAGGCCTAGGAACATAAATCAGATCTCGAAAGAGTTGGATCTGAACTATCGTACCGTCAAACACCATATCGATGTATTGGTTAAATACGATATACTCACTCCTTCTGGAATAGGTGATTATGGTGAAGTTTACTTTTTGAGTACCGCGATGGAGAATAATTTGGATGTGTACGAAAGTTTAAAACAAAATAGGGCCGAGATCGAAACTTCTACGGAACTATATCACAATATCTTAGAGCAAATACACAATGGCGTGATGGTTATAGACGAGGAAAAGGACGTCATATTCGTTAATGAAGAAGGTGAAGTCATCACTGGCTATTCCGAAAAAGATATTTTGGGCGATTCTATCGGTTTTTTCAAAGAAGACTTTCTAGAAAAAGCTATAGAAAAGGTTTCGAATGGAGAGGAATTTTCAGGTGTGGAAACGGAAGCTCTCACTAGATCAGGAAAAAAAATACATCTGAGGGTCACTCTAGACAGGATAAAAAATGAAGAGACGTTGGTTTACTCGCTGATTTTCGAAGATGTCACCGAAAACAAAAAGAAAGAGAGTAAACTGAAAAAGAGCGAGAAGAGGCTTCGACGATCACAGAAAGTGGCAAAAGTAGGAACGTGGGAAAAAGATCTAGAAGCCGGTACTATCATTTGGTCCGACGAGACTTACAGGATATTCGGTGTTCCCCACGGCGAAAAGATGGATCACGAGAAATTTCTGGAGATCGTCCATCCAAGAGATCGTGATTACGTAGATAAAAAGTGGAGAGAAGGTCTGGAACAAGGAGACTATGATATCGATCACCGCATAATCGTGGACGGAGAAACGAAGTGGGTGAGGGAAAAAGCTGACATAGAGTTTGACGAAGAAGGAAATCCCGTGGACATGATAGGAAGCGTTCAGGACATCACCAAAACCAAGAAAGCCATGGAGAGGATCAAATTTTTGAACTCGCTCATCGAATCTATAAAAGACGTTAATCAACAACTGCTAAAAAATGAAGATTTCAACGAAGTGATAGAAAATGTTCCCTCCATATTGATAGGAACGAAAGGATTCACGAACATAGTTATATCGATGAAAGGTGATGACGGCGCTTTGAAGCCGATGTCTCAGGCAGGTGTCCATCCAGAAAGGGACTGGAAAATCACTGAGGATTTTACAGGTGAAGATGCACCTCTGTGTATAAAAAGAGCTTTAGACGAACAGAAAGAT
>CAYNOV010000136.1:0-4171 GCA_964398905.1 uncultured Thermoplasmata archaeon | reverse complement strand
TTATCCGATTATTGATGTTCTATATAACTATTTTCCTTAACCAAAATCTGTTTTTAATTTGCCTTCTTAGCTATCGATTTATGACAACTTACGAAAATCTTTTTACTCCCCTATCTTTACCTAGACCGGTGTGCAGATGTCCGTGGAAAAAGAGATGTTGGACTTCTTAGGGATCGAAGAAAAGGAAGATCTCTTTCAGGATATTCCTGATATGATAAGAACTGATCTCGAGATACCTGAGGGTCTTTCTGAAAGAGAAGTTATGGGGGAACTAAAGAGCAAGTTAGAAAAGAACAGAGATTTGAATGAATTGACTTCGTTCCTTGGAGGCGGTATTTACAATCATTATGTACCAGCTGCTGTGGGAGAGATAGTAGGAAAATCAGAGTTCTATACCTCTTATACCCCTTACCAAGCAGAGATCAGTCAAGGTCTCTTACAGGCTCTGTTCGAATATCAGAGCTTGATAGCTGAATTGACCGGATTGGGTGCAGTTAATACGAGCATGTATGATTATCCCACCGCATTGGCTGAGGCAGTTTTGATGTCCGCCCGGATCAAAAGAAAAGGAGATAAATTTCTCCTCCCAGAAAACATCCACTGGGAAAAAGAACCCGTCCTTAAGAATTACTTGAGAGGAAAAGATATAGTCATCGAAAAGGTACAGTTCGAAGAAAGCGGAAAGATAGATAGGGAAGACTTAAAATCGAAGTTTGACGAGGACGTTTTCGGTTTTTATGTAGAAACTCCTAACGTCTTCGGTATAATCGAAGAAGAGGTAGATGTATTCAAGGACCTGAAAGAGGAAAACGACTGTGCTCTCGTGGCAGGGACGGATCCGATACTTCTTTCTCTTATGAGACCTCCAGCTGATTGGGGTGCTGATATAGTGGTCGGAGAGAGTCAACAGCTAGGGATACCCCCATCCTATGGAGGACCTACTGTAGGTATTTTTGCATCGAGCGAGAAGTATATAAGAAAGATGCCCGGAAGGATAATCGGGGAGACTGAAGACTCTGAGGGTAAAAGAGCTTACTGCATGACTCTTCAGACGAGAGAGCAGCACATAAGGAGGGAAAGAGCTACCTCTAACATCTGCACCAACCAGTCATTGATGGCCTTAGCATCTGCTGCTTATGCACATCTCAAAGGAGGCAGAGGACTAGAGGAGCTTGCCAGAGAAAATTA
Organism: uncultured Thermoplasmata archaeon; assembly: GCA_964398905.1. Taxonomy (GTDB): domain Archaea; phylum Thermoplasmatota; class Thermoplasmata; order Halarchaeoplasmatales; family Halarchaeoplasmataceae; genus Natronoplasma. The sequence continues at coordinate 2,983 of CAYNOV010000136.1, read as the reverse complement.
TGAGAAAGCCCATCATCTAGCGGAAAGCCTGAATCAGATCGACGGTTTCGAAGCACCTTATTTTGATGGCGAGTTTTATAAGGAATTCACGGTAAAGACCCCGAAAAGTTCAAAAGAGATATTTGATAGGTGTGCTGAAGAAGACGTTTTACCCGGCATCCCGTTAAATGTAAAAGATAGATTCAGTTCTCTACCCGATACGCTTTTGACCGCGGTAACAGAGATGAATTCTGATGAAGATATAGAAATATTGGTGGAAACACTAGAGGAGGTGATCGGATGAACTCAAACTATCGTCAGGCTCGTTATGAAGAAGATCTTTTGGTAGAAAGAGCTGAGGATAGAAAAGTAGAAGACAATCCTCTTCCATCTACGATAGCTAGAGATGAAGCCCCAAAAATACCAGATATGCCGACACATGAAGTGATCAGGTACTTCAATCGATTGTCCCACATGAATTACGGTATCGACACCGGTTTCTATCCTTTGGGTTCCTGTACCATGAAATACAATCCTAAATTCACGGAAAAGGTCGCCTCGCATTCCAAAGCTACTGAACTACATCCATATCAGCCTGAAGAGACGGTGCAGGGAACTTTAGAGATAATGTACGAACTGCAGGAACTCTTAGCAGAGTTGGGCGGTATGAACGCCGTAAGTCTTCAGCCAGCCGCTGGAGCTCACGGGGAGATAACCGGTTTGATGATCGCACACCAGTATCACAACGACAACGATGAGGATAGAAACGAGGTTATACTTCCGGATACAGCTCACGGAACTAACCCAGCAAGCGTTTCCATGTTAGGTTATGATCTGGTCGAGATCCCTTCCGAAGATGGATGTGTAGATGTCGAGGCATTGGAGGAGGCCGCGGGAGATGATACAGCGGCCTTTATGATCACTAACCCTAACACTCTAGGCCTGTTTGAGAAAGACGCTTGTCGGATAGCAGAGATAATACATGAAGCCGGAGGACTTCTCTATTACGACGGTGCTAATTTGAACGCGATCATGGGAAAGACAGATCCAGGGGCTATGAACTTCGATATAATGCATTTCAATCTTCACAAGACTTTCAGCACTCCTCATGGTGGAGGTGGCCCCGGCTCTGGACCAGTAGGAGTTACTGAGGAATTCGCATCCTATCTTCCTGTTCCGATAGTTGAAAAAGATTCTGAAGGTTATCACTTAAATTATGACCTAGAGAACAGCATAGGTAGAGTGAAAGGACTTTATGGCAACTGGCTAGTGCTATTGAAAGCTTATACATACATAAGAGAGAAAGGCAAAGAAGGTCTAGAAGAGGCAACAGAGAGAGCTGTACTCAACAGTAACTATCTGCGAAAGAAGCTTGAACCACATCTTGATCTGCCTTACAGGGAATTGAGGAAACATGAGTTCGTTCTATCCGGAGAAAAAATGAAAGATAAAGGACTGAAGACGACCGATCTAGCTAAACGACTTCTTGACTACGGTTTCCACGCCCCTACGATCTACTTCCCGCAGCTTGTAGATGAAGCATTGATGATAGAGCCTACGGAAACGGAGACCAAAGAAACATTGGATGGGTTTGCGGAAGCTGTTGGTTCAATAATGGAAGAAGATGAGGAAGTTATAGGTGAAGCTCCGTATAATACATCTGTGAGGAGAGTTGACGAGACCAAGGCTGTAAGGGACTCGGTTCTGAGCTACAAGATGAGGGAAGAGTGAGAAAAACCGTTTTACTCTTTTTAAATTTTTAATCATCATCAGGCACTTCCGACAAAACTTTTATATATGACTTAATCTTAACTATTAAATGCAAACATTACAAGAAAGAGTTGTTAAATCGGGGTGGTAAATATGGCAGATGAAGATGAAAGAAAAGATAGAAGGCTTGCGCGAAGATCTGAAAGAAGAGGTTTTAGTCCCTTCCAAGAGATGGACAGCATCTTCGAGGATCTAGATCGAACGCTGGACAGGTTCTTCGGTGGCCCTCTCCGAGAAAGGAGAAGAGGCAGTAGAAGAGCGCCTGCCCTCGACATGAGGGACCTAGGTGATCGGTACTTGATCGAGGCAGAGATACCTGGGATCGATAAAGACGATATCGAGATCGAACTTAGAGATGACAGTATGGTGATCGAAGGCGAGACCACCGAAGAGACCGAAGAAGAAGGTGAAGACTATCTACGTAGAGAAAGAGGTTACAGGTCCTTTTATAGACAACTACCGATCCCAGAAGAGGTCGAAGAAGAAGAGATCACCGCAGAGCTAGACCAAGGTATATTGACCATCGATCTCCCGAAGAGAGAAAAAGAAGTCAAAGAGGGCAGGAAGATAGACATCGAGTAGAACAAAAACCTACCCTCTTTCATTTATTAAATAAAAATGTGAGTGAGACAAATGGAAAAGGAAGAATTCAACGAAATGATACAAATCCTCCAGAACGAGACCAGGAGGAAGATCCTCGAACTGTTGAGTAAAGAAGAGAATTATCCATTGGCTATCTCGAGGTATTTGGATACCAGCCAACAATCGATCTCCAAGCATCTAAATAGATTAGAGGAGAAGGGGCTCGTTATCTCGGAAAGATGTGAGAGTGAAAAGGGCGGACCGCCGACGAAAAAATACTCTTTGAATAGAGGTTTTTCTTTGAGGATCGATCTTGGACCTCAACTCTTCGACACTGAGCTAGAGGATCTCAAGGACGAAGAGATCGAGGATTACGACGAGATCCAGAAAAAAGTTGAAGAAGGTATCATCGAAGGAGGTTATCTCGAAGGTCACAGGAAGATAATACAGAACATAGAGAGTAAGATAAGAAAGTTGGAAAGGGAAAGGAAGTACTTACTAAAATTGAAGGAGAAGGCCTTGTCGGAGGCCTATAATTACATACATGAAAATTTTGAAAGTTATGAGGAAAGGAAGATACTGTATTATGTGTTAGATTCTGGAATAACTGACCCTCGAAAAATTGCTAAATACTTCAATGTAAGAGAAGATG
>CAYNOV010000135.1:0-4188 GCA_964398905.1 uncultured Thermoplasmata archaeon | reverse complement strand
CAAACCACCTATCCTGTTGTAGTTACCATAAACGTTCCCGGTCGCATATGAATTAAATACTGAACCTTTTTTATCATCTGTATGGTCTATCATCGCCACGAGTCCACCGACTCTAGAATATCCACTGACATCACCTTCTGCATATGAGTTCTCGATTATATCATCACTATAACCTACAAGACCGCCGGCGTACCAACTATCACTGTGAACATCCCCTGTTGCGTGGGAATTTTTGATAGGATTCCTATTGTTCCATCCTACCAAACCGCCGATTTGCCAACGACCGGTAACATCTCCTTCCGCGTATGAATTTTCTATAAATCCACGGCACCAACCAACAAGGCCGCCTATATCTCTATCTCCAGAAACATCAGCGGTGCTATATGAATCTATGATCTCTCCTCTATCGTTGAATCCGACCAAACCGCCTGTTTTTTCCTCACCTTCTACCACGCCGCTTGTCGCGGAGTCGGTGACTTCCAAGGAGAGTCCTCCGACAAGTCCACCAACTCTTTCATTACCTCTTACATAGATATCATCCAATTTTACATCATTGATCGGTCCGCTCGAAAAGCCAAATAAGCCGACATAATCTGCGTTTTCCCTATCGATATTCAATCCGTAAATGGTGTGACCTTTACCATTTAATGACCCTCTAAAACGATCGTCTGGATTTCCTATGGGTTCGAAACCATCCCCATCGTTCCAATCCCTAGTTTCGCTAGCGTCGATATCATCAGCAAGTTCGTAATGGGCGCTCAAGTCTTCATTCATATTCTGAAGATCATGAACATTCTCGATCAAGTATGGATCTTCTAAAGTTCCATCACCAGACATAAAAAAATCGTTTTGAGATACTTCTGATCCTGATGAAATAGCAGTAAAGCTAGATAACAGCAGTATAGCTACAAATAGAGTAAGAATCCTTTCGATAGTCAATTTTCACACGCTCCCAAAAGGTATAAGTACTTCCAAAGATTTAAAAGCTTCGGCCCCGGCAGTTAAATATCTTAATTGATACGAAGCAAGCAACTTTATATAATATGACCGGGGAAGACACAAAAGAGGTACAAAAGATGCATGAAATAAGGCATGATCAGACACAAAACAGGCATAAAAGAGATACAAGAAATACACAGAAATCGTTCTTATTGAAGATATTCGTAATAGTGTTACTGAGTTTTGGACTAGTGATCGGCATGAACCTTGGAGCGATGCTCGCTGAATCGTCTGACACCAATGCCGACGGGAAAATACCCGAGGCGATAAATAATGATGAAAAAATCTCTTCTTTACAAGATCAATCTTTTGTAGACGTCACCAATCATGGCGCGGTTGGAGATGGAGAAACTGATGATTATCCAGCTATCATGGATGCGATAGATTATGCTGTCAGTAACAACGAAGACGGTGTCTATTTCCCTAGCGGAACTTTTGGTATCGGTGATAAGATCTGGATGAATTCCGAACAGAGCGGACTGACATTTCTTTCAGAAGAGGACGCTGTGTTAAAACCGATACATGAAGACGCAACTCGAATATTTGAGATCAAAGCGGATGGAGCTGGCGACGTTGAAGACATCACGATAAAGGGTTTTGAACTCTATGGAAATAGGGATAATTTAGATGTCGATAGATGGGGTAATTGGGGAATCCATGCCTGGAATGATGCCAATACGATCAGAGGATTACACATCGAAGACATACATGCTCATTACTTTTCTGGTAACGGTATTTACATAGATTCTACAGAAACCATGGTCATGGATGTCCTTTCTCATCACAATTGGGGTCATGGATTTGCAACAGGCTCAAGAGCTCAAGACGTCACCTTTGAGAACATAACATCTCATAATAATTTCTCACCAGATAATCCAAATGTTGGTAGTGGTTTCAACATACACGGTGGACAAAATGTCGTGATAAACGACTTTTTGATAAAAGAGAACGGTTATGGGATGAAGACTTCCGTAGGACAACCTACCGCAACGGTAACCAATGGAGTCATCAGAGATAATAACGAAAGAGGTTACAGGACTACTGGTGAACCACCGATCTCGATGTACTTCGAAAATGTAGAGGTCAGTGGAAACGGAGCGAGTGGGATGGAATTCAGGTACCAAGGCGGAGAAGTCATAATGAACGGAGTCTCGATTCTAAATAATGGACAAGATTCCAGCCTCAACGACAACGGTGCACTGTTTATCTACGATGATTACGACAACTTTCACATAGAAGACCTGAATATAGAAGATCATCCCGGAGTCGGTATAAACAGTTATACGAGCGGTTTAACGATAGAAGGATTGGATATCTCTGGATGTGATTATGAACTTATCCATCCAAGGTCAAATCTTGTTACGATAGAACCCTCTGATCTACAAGATTCTTATTACACACTAGAGCAACCAGTTGACCTCGACGCTTTCGAGGTTCACAGCGATGGAGTAGTGATAGGCGGAGAAAAAATAAGAGCACTGCCGGAAAGTGGAGAAGTAGAAATAGATCTGGATGATTGGACAGATGATGATTGGAGATTCACAGCCTCAGCTACGGATACTGTAGTGTTCGAATTCGAAGGTCTAGAACCTTACACGTCATACAGCATCTATCGCGATGGAGAATTTGACAAGTACGCATCAACCGATTCTCACGGATCTATGCAATTCGAATGTACTGATTGGTCTTCACACGAGTTCAGTATTGAAGAAGGCGGCGTGAACGTTGTAACTAGAGATGCAGTTGATGTCACAGATAATTCAGCGGTATTACAAGGAGAAGTGACCGATATGGATGATATCTCAGAGTTGGAAGTCTTTTTCAGATATCGCGAGATAGATAGCGACGAGTGGGAAGAAACTGGAACTCAGACGGTCACGAGCCCAACCGAATTCGATGAGAAGATCACTGGACTTTCTCCAGGGACTGAATACGAGTATAGGGCCGTAGGACAGTGGGACGAAGAAGAGATGACCGGAGAAGCGGTATCGTTCACTACTGGCTTCGAAACCGAACCTTATGATTGGCAGGGCTTTTTGGATCCTGAAAACGATGAAGTGGTCTATAAAGGATCGTTCCCAACTGAACTCTTGACAGTAGTCGACTCTATACCAGAATCTGATGATGACGGCGGTACTTCTCTTGATTACTGGGGCGAATTCTACATAAACGGTGAATATGATGGTGAAGTCAAACTAAATGTTGAACCAAATAATACAGAGTACATCTTTGAAGATCTAGAACCAGGGACCTATCAACTCAAAGTCGAGTGGCACTATGATCTCGGTTTGATCGAAGATGACGAGATCACAGTTACTGTAGAGGAATCAGGTCCTGAGTTTGAAACTTTAGGAGCGAAAGAAGTAACAGAAAATTCAGCCGTATTGACCGGAGAGGTTACAGACATGGGCGGCTATGACGAGATCAACGTTTTCTTCAGATTACGTGAAAAAGGTCAGGAAGATTGGATAGAAAGCGATGAACCTCTATTGATAACTGAAGTAGGTGTATTTGAAGAAAAGTGGACAAATCTTGCTCCTTCTACATCTTATGAATTCCAAGCCGTTCTTGAAGAGAATGACGCTTTGATCCTTGGAGATATCGAAGATTTCGGAACCGATGCAGAATATCTTTTAGTAGAAACTGAGATGCCGAGAGAAGTCAAGCCACGATCTGCTACTTTAAGAGGTGAATTACTGGGCTTAGGTGATAGTAGTGAAGTTGAAGTATACTTTGAATACAGGGAAGAAGGCGCGAATGATTGGACTAAAACTGAATCGTTGATCAAGGATGAGACCGCTGAATTCAGTATCGCTGTGAACGATCTTGAACCTGAAACCACATATGAGTTCCGAGCGGTGGCGGAGGGCGACGAAACAGATACTGGTGATATCAAAGCATTTACTGCTGAACAGGTAGTCCCGATTATAACTGATCTATCTCCCGGAGAAGGTGAAGAAATTAACGGAGAGAGACTACAGATATCAGCTGAGATGGAACATCCTCTCGATTACGAGTTAGTCAAGGCTACTGTTCGGGTTAATGGTGATGATCCTATAGAAGCTGAGATAATTGATGAACTCGCCACTGTTGAATTGGAAAGAACCCTTGACGATGGAGAACACACCTATGAATTCTACATGGAAGATGAAGAAGGCAATCATAACTCAACTACCGTTACGTTCAATG
>CAYNOV010000134.1:0-4230 GCA_964398905.1 uncultured Thermoplasmata archaeon | reverse complement strand
CCTGCTGCCTGCTGTGCCTGATACATCTGCTCTCCGATCTTTTGGACCGTCTGCTCGAGCTCTTCTTTCTTCTGTTTGATCTTGTTGTAGTCGTCTTCCTCGATCGCATCTTTTAGTTCGTCTATCTTCTCCTGTACCTCGTTCTTTATCGAGTCGTCTATCTGATCGCCCATCTCATCTAATGTACGTTCTGTAGAATACACCAGTTGTTGGGCTTCGTTCTTTGTCCTTATCCTTTCCTTTTTCTCCTTGTCTTCCTCGGCATGTTTTTCTGCCTCTTCCTTCATCCGTTCGATCTCATCTTCAGATAATTGACTCGTTGCCTCAACAGTTATACTTTCTTCTTTACCTGAGCCCTGGTCTTCAGCGGAGACGTTCAATATACCGTTCTCGTCCATCTGGAAAGTCACTTCTATTTTAGGGACTCCCTTCGGGGCAGGGGGGATCCCGGTCAATGAGAATCTGCCTAGACTATGATTGTCTTTAGCCATCGCCCTTTCTCCTTGAACAACATGGATATCAACGTTGGTCTGGTTGTCAGCAGCGGTTGTGAACACTTTACTCTCTTCGGTAGGTATGGTAGTGTTCCTATCGATGAGTGTTGTGGTCACACCACCGAGTGTCTCGACACCTAATGAAAGCGGTGTGACATCTAACAGGACTATATCATCTTCCACATCACCGGATATCACACCAGCTTGGATCGCCGCTCCAACAGCGACACATTCATCGGGATTGATCTTCATGTTAGGGTCTTTGTTGAAGAAGTCCCTTACGAAGTCCTGGACAGCGGGTAATCTTGTGGAGCCGCCTACCAATATGACTTCATCTATTTCATGAGGTTGTAGACCGGTATCTTCCATAGCTATATTGACCGGTTCTTTCGTCTTCTCAACGAGATCTTCTGTCATATTCTGGAATTCCGCTCTAGTGATCTCTAGTTCGAGATGTTTCGGACCGTCATCATCTGCCATGAGGTAAGGAAGATTGATCTCAGTTTTCTGTCTACTAGACAGTTCTTTTTTAGCTTTTTCAGAAGCTTCGAAGATCCGTTGTAGTGCCTCTCGATTATCACTGACATCTATACCCGTCTCTTGTTTGAACTTTTCAGTACAGTGATCGACTATCCTTTGGGTCCAGTCGTCGCCGCCTAAGCCAGTATTTCCAGAAGTCGCCAGTACTTCATAAACACCATCACCTACTTCGAGGATAGATACATCGAAAGTACCTCCACCAAGGTCGTAAACGAGTATCGTCTCTACGCTCTCTTTTTCGTCCATCTTGTAAGCCATGGATGAGGCTGTAGGCTCATTGAACACTCGTTCAACTTCGAAGCCGGCTATTTCACCAGCGTTCTTGGTCGCTTCTCTCTGAGGCTCGTTGAAATACGCTGGGACCGTTATAACTGCTCGATTTATCTCTTCACCCATGTATTCCTCTGCATCTCTTTTCAATTTCTGTAGTATCATCGCAGATATCTGCTCTGGAGTGTATTCATCATCATCTATCTTCACCTTGTGATCTGTACCCATCTTCCTCTTGATAGACTCGATGGTACGTTCTGGGTTCTTCACAGCTTGTCTCTTGGCCATCTCTCCAACCAATCGTTCGCCGTCTTCCTTGAAAGCGACAACCGAAGGCGTCGTTCTATCTCCTTCGGAATTTGGAATTATAGTTGGTTCTCCACCTTCCATTATCGCCATCGCGGAGTTCGTCGTTCCTAGATCGATTCCTAATACTTTTTCAGACATATTATACACCTTTGGATATTCATATCATCATTTCGCAACCTTAACCTTCGAAGGACGTATCACTTCATCGTTAAGCTTGTAACCTTTCTGAAATACCTCTATTATCTCATCTTTCCCAGCATCTTCACAATCTATAGACTGGATACACTCATGATACATCGGATCGAACTCTTCGCCCTTCGCATCTATCTTTTTTAAACCGTGATCTTGAAGCGTTTTTAGGAACTTGTTGAATATCATCTCGACACCTTCTTCGTCGATATCTTCATCGTTTTCCAAAGCTCTCTCAAAATCATCCAATATCTCTAAAAGGTCTAACATGAGGTCCTCGTTAGCGAGCTGCCTTATCCTCTCCTTTTGTTTTATAGTTCTTTTCTTGTAATTATCGAAATCGGCCATCACTTTTTTCAGTGAGCTCTCCAGTTTTTCTACTTCCTCTTCAAGTTCTTCTTTAGTGGGCCCTTCTTTCTCCTCTTCGATCGTTTCCTCCTGCTCTTCTTCAGAGGTGTCGAGGGGCTCTTCTTCAAATTCCTTTTCTTCTTCGACGTCTGTATCTTCTTCCGACATCGTTACTCACTTCACTGGATCTCTATAGATTCACCCATCTCTTCCGTGATCTTCTTCAACTCGACCTCTAGTACACCGTTGTTGTATGTGGCTTCAGCGGTCTGTGAGTCCACTTTTGAAGGCAGTTCTATCGTCTTCTTGTAACGTCTTTTCCCCTCCACCGATACGATAAGGATATCGTCCTTTACATTGAGATCGATATCTTCCTTCTCAACTCCTGGGATGTCCACTGTGACCAAAATTTTTTCTCCAGTATCCTGAACATCGGTTAGTGGAGTCCATTCAGATATATCTTCACTCTCCTCATCGCCGTAGAAGTAATCTCTAGCGTTCCCGAACTCGTCGATCTTAGGTTTGCCGTCGGGCCCCTGCCTTATCGAGAAGCCATAGACGAAAGGATCTTTAGATCCAGCAGTACCTCTTCTCTGAGCCATCATCTTCTCGGCTATCTTCCTCATCCTTTCGAATTCTTTATCGATGTCAGAAAAACCGAACATGTCAGAGAAGCCAAAGATATCACCGAATGGGTCTCTTCTTCTGCGCGTTTTTTTCTCATCTTTCTCGTCTTCTTCATCATCCTCATAGTTTTCATAGCTCATATTATCACCATATGTTAGTATTTTTTTTCAAATCTTCTAATATATATTTGATTTCATCTTCTCTTACGTTGAAGTATTTAGCTATCTTTGCAGGATCAGTGATCCCTGAATCGAGTACATAATAAAGTATCTTCCTTTTCTCATAACTGTCGAAATTTTGATGTATATATTTGTACGCTTCAGATAACGCCTTCTCTTTTAACTTTAGTAAATACTTTCTTTCCGTCTCCAACCTTCTTATCTTCTTTTCTATATTTTGTATGATCTTTCTATGACCTTCGAGATAACCACCTTCGATTATACCTTCCCTTACTTTTTCTTCTATTTCCTTGTAGTCCTCTATGTCTTCATCTCTCAGGTCTTCAAGGACTGTATCGAATAATTGAGGACCTAGATCTATCCTGAGGGAGAATTCCCTGTTCAAAGAGTACTTTTTTGTCGGAGGTCCCCCTCTTTCACTCTTTGATCTTTTAGAGATCACTAAACCTTTATCTTCGAGCTTTTCTAGATGCTTAGAGATCGATTGCTGACTAGTATCAAGATATCTAGAGATGGCTAAAGGATAGTTTTCCTCCTTACTCAGAAGTTCGAGTATCTTCCTCCTAGTTTGATTCTGGAGGAGTTGGATCATCTCGTCAAATTCTTCTTTTTCCATAGCATCCACATCTCTAGATATTGATTAAAGGGAAAAGGATTTTTGTGGTTTCACTTGATCTCTATTTTTTTGCCTTTTTTCTTTTCTGGTTCTTTCTTTGGCAGATCTATTGTCAAAACTCCTCGGTCGAGTTCAGCCATCACTTCGTCCTCTTTCACTTCGTCTGGCATCGGCAGTTCTCTGTAGAACGAACGGTAGCCTCTTTCTCTCCTTATGTAGTCCTCGCCCTCTTCTTCGGTCTTTTGCTCGGTCTCACCTTGTATCACTAAACTTCCATCTCTGAGTTCTATCTCGATGTCTTCTTTATCGATGCCCGGGATGTCAGCCTGTATCTGATACTTGTCTCCTAAATCCTGCATGTCTATGGCAGGAGTCGTTATACCTCTTCTTCTTTCTCTGATCCCCATCGGTCTACCGAAGAACCTGTCTAAAGTCCTGTCTAGATCCTCGAAGATACTGTCCATCTCTTGGAACGGGCTGAAACCTCTTCTTTCCTTTCTCGCGAGCCTTCTATCCTCTTTTTCTTCTTCATCAGTCATTTTTACCACCCCAATTTAACAACCTTTTGTTGTAATGTTTGCATTTGATAATTAATAACTGGTTATATTTAAAAGTTTTGGCATGGTGTCCAAAAAAAGTTGCTATCGTTTTAGAGGTC
>CAYNOV010000133.1:0-4239 GCA_964398905.1 uncultured Thermoplasmata archaeon | reverse complement strand
TAAAAAGTCTCTTCCTTTTCGGAAAGAACATACCAAAAAAATATACCATCTCTAACCAATTTACATTGCGATGTTTACGCCGCAGATATCTTTCGTCACTTTCATCTCTTTCCTGCTCGCATTATTCGTTGGTTTTTTGGTGGGAACCGAAAGGAAGGTCAGAGCTACCAAGGAGGACAGGATAAAGGGAGCCGGGGTGAGGAGCTTTGCTCTTGTCTCTTTGATAGGATTTTTACTGGTACGTGTATTTGAAGGAGAAGAGTTACTCATATCCATTTCGGTCATACTCTTCGCTACTCTTTCCCTCATGATGTCTCTATTCAGAGCTAAAGAGGGCTCTAGAGGATTGACGACATCCGGAGCTTTATTGGTGACTTTTCTGACCGGGATGATATTCGGTATGGAACAGGTCTTTTTCGGCCTTGTCAGCGGAGCTTTTCTCCTGATGCTGTTATTTTCTAAGAGGCTGCTTCACGGTTTTGCAGAGATACTCTCAAAAGGAGATCTTATCAGCGCCGTACGGTTTTTGATCGTTGCAGGTATATTACTCCCTATAACGTACACTATCGGTCCTATACATCCTCTCATCGGCCCTGGAAGAGTATTCGATCCGCTTCAGGGACTCACCATGGTGATCTTCGTATCATTGATATCGTTCCTCAGTTTTTTGGCCATGAAGATATTAGGCGCTGGTAAAGGAATACAGATATCCTCTTTCATCGGAGGTCTGGTCAGTTCCGCCGCCGCTACCGCTTCCCTTTCTGAGAGATCTAAAAGTATAGAATTCAAGTACGCTCCCGCAGTAGGTATTCATCTATCGAACATCTCCATGTTCATCAAAGATTTCGTGATCATCCTAGTCGTCGGAGGTGTGTCTTTAGCCAGGTTGTTCACCATCCCGCTTTCTGCTCTCATATTGTTGACGGTTGTCATGATCTTTTTGTACAGGAAGAAGCTAGAAGGCTCCGTTATCCGCGAAGGGAAGCTCGACCTTGGAACACCTTTCGCGTTGACTCCAGCGGTAAAATTCGGTGCCCTTTTCACTTTCATATGGGTCTCGAGTTATTTCCTTCAGAACTATCTGGGTGAATACGGTGTTTACATGGTCTCCTTGGGAGGTCTTATATCTACCACGTCAGTATCAGCCTCTATATCTTCACTCTATCTAACAGGCGAGATCGGAGGATTGACCGCATTATCAACCATGCTGTTGGCCTTCGGCTTCGGCTCGATCTCTAAAGTTTTCATCGCTAGAGCGTACGATAAAGAGCTCGCGGATAAGATCATGTTCTCTATGATGATCTTGACCACCATATCATTTATATTGGTGGTCCTATTGAACTTGTAAGTAATCGGGAAACGATTAAATAATGGATGCGCGGAGTGTTATCTGATGATCAGTACAGGTTTGATCTATGCGTTGGTTCTGATTTTCGGTTTTATCGGAGTAATTGTAGTTCTAGAGCGATTGGATCTTTTGGAACGCGTCGGTATGGAACAATCCGGTCCTTTTTTGATGTGGAAGACAAAGAAGGGCAGGGACCTGATCGAGCGGATAGCTCAAAAGAAACGCTTCTGGGAGATCTATGGAAGTGTTGGGATAGTGATAGTCGCGATAGCGATGATCGTTATCTTTGTGATGGTGGCTTTCAACGCCTATGTGGCCACTCAGATCCCCGCGGAACAGGCTCCGCAGGCCGATGAGATATTGGTTATACCAGGCATAAACCCTTTCATACCTGTAGGCTACGGGATCTTAAGCTTAGCTGTTGGAATAATCGTTCATGAATTTTCACACGGTATCCTTTCTAGAGTCGCCGATGTCGATATCAAATCTTTAGGTCTTATATTCATAGTTGTACCTTTGGGCGCTTTTGTCGAGCCTGACGAAGAACAGTTGGAAAAAACCGAGAGGATCAAGAGAGACAGGATGTTCGCCGCTGGAGCAACATCGAATATCGTTCTTGCGATAGTTTTGGTCCTGATATTCTCCATGGTATTCATGGGTTCCGTTTCGCCGAGAGAGGAAGGTCCTATGATAACCGGTATAGGAGAGAATTCACCCGCTGAAGAAAAAGGGATAGGCACTTATGAACAGATCATCCGGATAGGGGATGAGGAGATCAGGAGCTTATCAGATCTACATTCTATGGATATAGATCCTATGGAAGAGGTGGAAGTTAGAACCTTAAAAGGTGAAGAGGAACGGAGTTACGAGGAGGTTCCCACAGGTTTGGTGATCACCGCTCTGTTGGAAGGACATCCCGCTGATGAAGCCGGGATGGTCAGAGGAGACATAATCTACAGCATAGAAGGTGAAGTGATCAGGAACAGAGAAGATTTCACTTCGATTTTGGGAGAGATGGATGAAGACGAGACCTTTGCGATCACATTTTACACTAAAGAAGACTCGGAATACGTTCCACGTGAAGTTGATTTGACTCTTGAAGAAGGCAGGATGGGTATAAATTTTGGATACCTTGGACTCGCGGTCCAAGAAGCCGATTGGATCATACAGCTTTTGTCTAGGCCTCTATCTAGTGCTGAAACTGGAACTGAGATGATACAGAACGCCGCGGGTTACATATCACTTCCCTTATTGGGACTTTCTCCTCTACCTGAAGAGATCGCCGAGCAGTATCAGGTGACGGGTCCTCTATCCGTATTACCCACTGGTTCGTTCTGGGTGATAGCTAATTCACTCTACTGGATATTCTGGTTGAATATACTCTTAGGTCTTTTCAATGCACTGCCCGCTGTACCTCTAGACGGAGGCCATCTTTTCAAAGATGCGGTTGAATCCTTCTCAGAAAAAGTAGGCCTTGATAAGGAAGCTGGAGAAAAATTGTCGTCTGGACTCACATACGCTCTAGCATTGTTGGTACTCTTCCTTCTGATGTGGTCGATGATCGGCCCGAGGGTGTGAACTCCTAAATTTTTTTATGGTTTGACGACTTTATCGGGAACACCATGTTACGATTTGATGAAGTCGCGGTCATCGACAGGAACGCGGAATATAGAGGAGTTCCAGCAGAAAAGTTGATGGAGAACGCCGGTAAGAGATTGGCCGAAGTGATAGCGGATAAGTTTTCTGAGAGGCCTGTGTTGTTCGTTTGTGGCACTGGAAACAACGGTGGAGACGCCTACGTCGCGGCTCGATATCTGAGGGAGGAATGGAACTCCGTAGATATCAGGCTTTATCTTATCAAGAGTGAAGAAGATATCAGGAGTGAGATCGCAGCTAAAAATTTCGAAAGGTTCGAAGGCGAAGTGATCGAAGATATCGAATGGTCAGAGCTCGATAGGAACACGGTCATCATAGACGCGATGCTCGGCACGGGAGTCAAAGGCGAGATAAGAGAGCCTTATAGATCCGTTATAGAGAAGGTAAATGGATTAGACAATCCCGTGGTTTCAGTAGACGTACCCAGCGGTCTTGGTTCCGATGTTAAAGTGAATCCTCAGTTAACGGTCACATTTCACGATATAAAAGAGGGTATGGATGTCGAAAATTCCGGGAAGATAGAGATCGAGGACATAGGTATACCTGAGAAAGCTCTGGATCATACTGGACCTGGAGATATGTTCCTTTATCCCTCTCCTGAAAAAGAGTCACACAAAGGCGAGAACGGCAGGCTGTTAGTGGTAGGAGGCGGCCCCTACACCGGCGCACCGGCTCTAGCGGCGAAAGCCGCCTACAGGACAGGAGTCGATCTTGTTCATCTAGCTGTGCCCTCTTCCATCGTTGATGTAGTGGCTGGATACTCCCCCGAATTTCTGACACATCCTCTCGAAGGCGAAAAGTTGAAGGAAAAACACGTCGACAAGATACTTTCTTTATCTGAAGACTGTGATTCGGTCGTCATCGGACCAGGGTTGGGAGACAATGAAGATACTTTAAAAGCGGTAGAACTTATTATTAGAAAATTGGATTTACCCATGCTTATAGACGCTGATGCGTTGAAAGCAGTAGATGAAAACACCGATTTTGATCCTCCCACCGTACTCACACCCCACAGAGGAGAATTCGAGACGATACTCGGTCAGGAGTTGAGAGAAGGAGATATAGAAAGAAAGGCCAATTCATTCGTGAGTGGAAAGTCCGTGGTTCTGGTCGTTAAAGGTGTCGAGGACTATATCACCGATGGAGAACAATACAGATGGAACGATCTCGGAAATCCCGCGATGACAGTAGGAGGTACCGGAGACGTACTATCCGGTGTGATAGGAGCCCTGATG
>CAYNOV010000132.1:0-4328 GCA_964398905.1 uncultured Thermoplasmata archaeon | reverse complement strand
CGGCCTCTTTTCTTGAAGGAGTATCTGGAATTTCTTTCGGATAGCCTAACGGCGTTACTGTAGCAATGTAATGATCCTGGGGAATACCTAGTTTTTCTTTAACGTCCTCTCTGTCCATAGCAGCTATCCAGCAGGTACCTAAGCCGTGAGCCCAAGCGGTCAGGGTGAAATGGTACGCGGCTATATCACCGTCCTGTTTTGGTCTTCCGGTTTTGTCTGGATCTGAGCATATCGCCACTGCCATGGGAGCTTCAGCTATAGGTTGGCTGTTAGAGCCTCTTCTTTCTGCCATGAATTCGATAGTTTCTCTATCTTTTATCGGTATGAAATAGTAGGATTGCGAATTCCTAGAAGTTGGAGCGAACCTACAGGTTTCAAATATCTTCTGTAAAGTTTCCTCAGAGACTTCTTCATCAGTGTAGTCCCTCACGCTTCTTCTATTTTCAAGGAGTTCAATACCCTCCATGTACGGGTCTAGATGGTGTAAGAATGTCTGGAATTCAAGGGTCCTGCCTTCCGGATCCTCCGCGAAAAACTGGTAGACATTGAAGAAATCGTTTTTTGAGGGTTCTCCGCGAGCTCTATCTTTGAACTTTTCGTACATCTCGTCGACTTCCTCTTTAGTTCGGTAGAAGAAAGTGATCGTTCCTCCTTCGTCTACTGTTTCTCCCTCGCAGAAGCCTATCAATAGGTTACCGTCTTTAACTATCTTGCACTTGTCTTGGTCGAGCCAAAGGTCCATTTCAAGTTCGTTCATGTAGAATTCTTTCGTGGTCTCGAGATCCTTACTCCTGAAGAAATTCATCCCTGTCATGGTTGGTTATTGAAAAAAGAGTAAAAAATCTTTATGTTAATATGATAGATGATCATCTATCTGTAATCATCATTCGATCTCATATTCAGCGATAAAACTCTTATCTCCGACCTGTTGAAAATCTTTGAATTCTACCTTTATTCCTTCGTCTTCCATCTGGTAAACCAGATCTATAAAGTACTCGTCCATGCAGCAGCTTAAACAAAAATTGCCCTCGAACTTTATCTTTAATTCTTCTTCTCCCGCTTCTACCAGTTCAGCCTTAGCGATATCTTTTTTGTAGTCGTTGTGAGATTTGATCGCGGAAAGTATCTTTTCTTTATCCATCCTATACCTCACACAGCGGTATCTCGCCACGATATTCTATTGACTTACCATCATAACTCAACTTGACAGGATGTACTTCTAAACCTGCCTCTAAACCTTTTTCAAAAACCGCGGCAAAATCAGGATCTTTTTCTTCATGTGGTTTAAAACATTCACTATCGGATCTAAATACCAAGATGAGAAGAGCAGCGTGGCTTTTTACGTCATCTATAACTCTTGTCAGTTCCTCAACATGCCTCCTGCCCCTTTTCGTTGGAGCATCAGGAAACAACGCTATCCCGTCCTCAGCTAACGTGCAGCCTTTTACCTCAACCCAAATATTTTCATCCTTTTTCTCAAGAAAAAAGTCTATCCTGCTCTCACCCAAACTCTTTTCGGCCTGATGATCGACGAGTTCCCCAAACGGACTAATAGCAGGATTACCTAAAAGATTTTCCGCTATCGTCCTGTGGTAACCCGAGTTGACAAAAACCCAATCTCCCTCAACTTTACCCGCCAAAAGAGTCCAATCTGTTTTTCTATCTTCACCCTCAGCCTTTTCCAACAAAACTTCGTTTCCAGGATATAATATCTCCTTCAATCTGCCCGGGTCTCTGATATGAACTTCCTGATTTGAAAGAGTTCCATTTAGCTCGACTTCACCCAAAAATCTATTTTTTCTGTTTTTGAAGACACCTTTAGCATCGAAGGTCACTTCTAATAAACTATTCATCTTATCTTTTCTAATATTATAGACGGGCAAAGGTCACGAACACCACGAATCTTACCGATCTTTTCAGTCATTATTTTGGATAGATGGTCTCCATCTTCAGCCCATATCTCGGCCATTATCATATGGTCTCCTGTCGATTTAGCGACCCATTTCACTTCTTCGATCTCAGACATGTCATCTATGGCTTTCAAAAAATATTCGGGTTCTACGTCCAACCCTAACAGTGTAACTGTACCATAACCGAGGTTAGTAGGATCTAGATCGACTGTGAACCTTTCTATAACGCCATCTTCTTTCAATGATTCGATCCTTTTTCTAACTGTTGCTTCACTGACGTCTAGATGTTCAGCCATTTCAGTGTAAGGTGTTCTAGAATCTTCCTTGAGTATTTCAAGGATCTTTTTGTCTTTTTCGTCTATTTTGGCCATGTTATGTAGAAATAAGTTGACCGTTTTATTTATAGTTTTGCGAGTGTCGAACAAAAAATACATATATATCGAACTTATTATCACGTTATACGGAAAGAGATGAAGATGATAGAAGATCATATCGAAAAAGGCGACGAATCGATGAAAGGTCCTTTTCACGATAAAATTAATGTAGGTAGAGATTCATTAGGATATGGGAGAGTGGAGTTTATATCTCCAAATAAAATAGTCAAAAAACACTTCGATCATCTGAATCTGGAGGTTTAAAAATGGCAGAAAATATGGACATGGAGAATTTGAGTTTTGAAGAGATGTTGAAGGGCGCCATCAAAGCCGAGATCAATGCCAAAGAGGTCTATGATCACATGGCTGGAAGAGTAGATAACTTCGTGATGAGCGAACGTTTCGAGTTTTTGGCAGGAGAGGAAAAGAAACACGAGGAATTCCTACGAAACATATACAAAGATGTAAACCGTGAAGGAGAGATAGAATTACCTGAAGACACACCTGTTCCTTTACCGTTTATCAGATACGGCGATGATATCGACGAAACGGAGATAATAGAGCAGGCCATGGATGCAGAGATCGCTTCAAGAGATTTTTATAGAAAGATGGCTGAAAAGGCGAATGATTCTGGTATGGAAAGAAACCCAAAAAAGTTGTTGAATTATCTTGCAGGGATGGAACAGAATCATTATGAAATATTGAAAGAGGAATACAACATGATGAGCGAATTCGAAGAATACGACCAATATTATCCTGCGATGCATCAAGGGCCATAAGGTGATCGGAGATGGCGAAATGGAGATGTACTGTCTGCGGATACATCTATGATGAAGAAAAAGGCGACGAAACAAATGATATCGAACCTGGGACTAAATTCGAAGAGTTACCAGATGATTGGCTCTGTCCAGTATGTGGAGCACCTAAAAAGGATTTTGAAAAGATAGAATAAATGGAGGAAATATGCCAGAAACACCATCTGAAATAGAGGTAGGAAAAAAGGCACCTGATTTTACTCTAGAGGACCAGAACGGAAAAGAATTTACGCTTCGAGATTATAAAGAAAGGACAAGGGTTTTACTTTCGTTCCATCCCCTTGCCGGTACGGAAGCCTGCGCAAAACAGATGCAGGCACTAGAGAACAGTAAAAGGAAATTTCAGGAATTGAACGCTGTACCGGTCGGGATAAGTGTAGATCCTGTTCCAAGTAAAAAATTATGGGCTGAAAAGCTCGGATTGGAAGAATTGAGGATATTATCTGACTTTTGGCCCCACGGTGAAGTCGCAAAGAAATACGGCCTTTTTATCGAGGATAAAGGAATTTCAAAGAGAGCCAATGTTTTATTAGATGAAGATCAAAATATAATTTTCTCAAAAGTTTATCCTATGGATGAAGTTCCTGATGTTAGAGAAGTAATATCTGTATTGAAGGAAAGGAGGTAAAAGATGACGAAAATAAAAGATCTGTATAGGAGCGATGACTGGAAAACCGAAAAGCACGTGCCCGTGATCGAAGTAGAAGAGAAAGGAGAAAAAGTCAAGGTTAAGGCTAGCATCGGTAAAGAGATATCACATCCGAACGAAACGAAACATCATATCCGATGGATCGAGTTGTTATTTAAACCGGACGACGAAGAGTATCCCTACCAACTGGGCAAATATGAATTTACAGCCCACGGGGAATCTGTACAAGGACCAGACACCAGCACAATATACACTGAACCAAAAGTTGTGAGCTCTTTTGAAACAGAAAAAAGCGGTACGATAATAGCGAATTCATACTGTAATATACACGGACTATGGACGAACGAGAAAAGGCTGGAGATTTGAACGATGAAGCTGTGGAACAGTCCCCCAAAAACCCTTTTCAAACTATTTATAAAATAATACTCAAAAAGGTGTATAATATGAGCGAAGAAGACGAAATGGGAGATATGACGAAAAAATCTCTGGAAGAGGCGTTCCAAGGCGAATCGATGGCACACATGCGGTACCTGCATTTCAGCGATGTTGCTGAAGAAGAAGGAAAAGAGAACATAGCTAG
>CAYNOV010000131.1:0-4422 GCA_964398905.1 uncultured Thermoplasmata archaeon | reverse complement strand
GATGCGGATTACGAAGTCGTAGATGAGGAAGAAGACGAGGACTGAAAACCCATTCCCCTTTATTTCCCACTTTATCAAAATGAAAAAGTATTTCACCCCCCTACCTGGTATCCCACCAACCGAGAGAAGAACAAAAGAGAAGTGATGGAGCTATGAGCGTGACTGATGAAGATTATTACGATATTCTAGACGTTGACAGAGACGCATCAAAAGATGAGATAAAGAAAGCGTACAGGAAGAAAGCCAAAAAGTATCATCCTGATAAAAATCCAGATAATGCCGAAGAGGCTAGAGAGAAGTTCAAAAAGATCTCGGAAGCTTATGAGGTTTTAGCCGACGATGAGAAACGTAAAAGATACGACAGGTACGGCAAACAAGGAGTGAAACAGCAATTCAGCGGTGGTGATTTTGACTGGTCCGATTTCTCTCATCAAGAAGATGTTGAAGATATATTCTCAGAATTCTTCGGAGGTAGAAGAGGCGGCAGAGGAGGTTTTGAAGACCTGTTCAGCAGCTTTTTTGGAGGTACCCGTAGAAATAGAAGGAGTTCAAAGAAAAAGAGAGGAAGAGATCTTCAGATAAGAGTAGATGTAGATCTAAATGATGTGAGAGATGGTACTGAAAAGACTGTTCGACTAAATCGAAAGGCTCAATGTGGCAAGAGCGGAGGCAGCGGTAGTGAATCTGGAGGAACAAAGACCTGTCCAAAATGTGGGGGTGCTGGAGAAGTTAAACAGGCCCAGAGAAGAGGATTTCAGCAGATCGTCAGTATCACAGAGTGTGATAGATGCGATGGTATGGGAGATATAGTTGAAACCCCTTGTCCAAAGTGTAATGGGACAGGTGTGGTGGATAAAACTGAAACAATAACTATCGATATTCCACCGGGTGCTAAAGACGGTACTAAAATGAGAGTAAGAGGTAAGGGCGAAGCTGCCCCTAGAGGTGGTCGATCAGGTGATCTCTATGTCGTTCTAAAGATCAGACCGGACGATAGATTCGAGAGAAAAGGTGACGATGTTCTCACAAAGGCAAAAGTGACTATGACAGAGGCCGCCTTGGGGACGGAGATAGAAGTTCCTACTTTAGAAGGTAAGGCGGAAATCAAAATCCCTCCAGGAACACAGCACGGCGATATTCTCCGGATCCCTGATAAAGGACTTCGAAGACGTAGAGGTAATGATTACGGAGATCAATTAGTAGAGGTCGAAGTCAAGGTACCAGAAGACCTTACCGACGAACAAAAAGACTTACTCAAGAAGTTTGGAGATATAGAACAGGAAAAAAATAAAAGCTGGTTCGATAGGATAAGGGGGAAATGAAACGGTTTTTGGGTCACTCCAATTTAACAAATTTTAGAGTTTTCCCTTTGGCACAATCTAATTTTTCACCGATTTCCTCCACATTGTATTTTTCACCGAATTCTATACCCGCTGGGTAACATAACTTGTAATTTTCACAATCAACGTTGTTACATTCTTTGTCTTCAAGGGTTATCACAGATCCCTCTATCAATGATCTGTCGTTTGCCGATGTCTCTATGGGTATCTGTTCCACTTCTACAACTGATACGTCCCCGTGATGCACTTTGCAGTCATGGTCCTTATCTCTCACCCCTACGACCTCGTACCACCTGTTCTTTTCAAGTCCACAGCACGAATTCTTTAACTCACAATCCTGACATTTGGATAGACATCCCCCAAATCTGAATCTCAAACCTTCTTTCGCCAAGCTTTTTCCGATCAATGTAACTGAACTCATATTTTTCACCTCTTTTCAAATAACTCCTGTCTCTTTAGCGGCCTGTTCAGCCGCATCCCTATTCATCTTTCTATTCCCCAATATGGTGTACCTTCCCGGTCTGATCTCAGGCGCGTGCATTATCGCCTCTACGACCTCATCTTCGCTGAGTTCGAGTCCTCTCGCGGTTGTCGGAGCTTCAACAGATTGAAGTGCGCTCTTGATCTTCTTCCAATCTCCTCCATGGAGGTACATCATTATTATCGATCCTACACCGCACTGTTCTCCATGTAGGGCGGGTTCTTCCGCGATCTGATCCAATGCATGGCTGAACTTATGTTCGCTCCCGCTGGCGGGACGTGACGAACCAGCTATGCTCATGGCTACGCTGGAACTCATCAGAGCTTTGACAACCTGCCAAGCACTCTCCTGCAGTCCGGGTTTGATCTCACCTACATTATTGATCAGTATATCCGAAGTCATCCTTGAAAGTGTCGCGGCATAATGGGAAAAATTTTCGTTACGTAGTCTTCTAGCTAGTTCCCAATCCTTTACCGCGGTCGCGTTGGATATGATATCACCGCAGCCGGCTGACATCAATCTGTTTGGTCCGTCAGCGATTATTCCAGTATCCGCGACCATAGCGATAGGAGTCTGCGCCTCAACTGATGTTTTGTTTCCGTTCCTTTCTATAGAGGCTCTACCGGAAGCGATCCCGTCGTGAGATGCAGCGGTAGGAATACTCAAGAATGGAATATCTGTCAAATATGATGAGTATTTTGCCATATCGATAGATTTTCCTCCTCCGACTCCTATAAGGAAGCCAATTTCATCACCTATCTCATCACAGATCTTATCCACGGTCACTTGATCGGCCTCCGTTATCTCAAGGATATCGACATCGTAATCATGAGAAGTGAGTATCTCAGCCACTCTTTGGCCTGCAACCTTTTTAGTAATAGGATCACAGATGACTATAGCGTTTTCTTTCAGCTCTAGTTTATCACAGGTGTCCCCGACTTTTTCAAGAGCGTCACTACCTATGACCACATTTCGAGGTAGTTCTATTTTCTTGAATTTGGTGAACATCTCTCTTTTACCTTCGGAAGAGTTATTATCAGCCATGATTGGAGCCTTTTTAAAACAGTTTCTTTCCTGTTATATTAATTTTCCCTGGTTGATCAGCTTCAATCGAGTTGCGAGTCGATGAGTTTTGCCACCTTTTTACCTGAAAGCAGCATTCCTCCGAATATGGGACCCATCCTAGGAGCTCCCATTACCGCGTTGGCGCACATGCCTGTTATCCAAAGTCCAGGAAATACTTCTTGTGTATTCTCAACTACGGTTTTCTCTCCCACTTCGGCCCACATGGATTTTTCTCCGACAACTCTGCCTTTCTCTGTTTTCAGTTCCCCAGCCTTTTCTTCTACGACGGTGCAGACCTCAGCATCGTGTCCAGTCGCGTCTATGGTAGCTTTTGACCTTATCGTTATGGGATCAACATGTAAACCTGCCATCTCTATGGGAGAAGAATTGATCACTACACCGTTGATTCTTTCTTTCTCGTAAAGGACGTCTTCGACTGTGACCATATTGAATACTCTTGCTCCGGCCGCTATCGCAGCGGATAAAAGATTAGCTACGGAGCTTATAGAATCCGCTGTGTAATAACCTTCACCAGTATCTTCGACCTCAACACCGACTTTCTTCAATTCATCTACAGAACTTTCCTGTACCACAACGACGGGATAGCCCATACCTCCACCCCACATACCACCGCCTGGTGATAGTTTTCTCTCGAATATAGCTACTTGGTGACCTTTTTCCGATAGGTATCTACCGGCGACAAGACCCGCCGGACCGGCTCCAGCTATTACTACATCCACTTCAGTATGTTCAGAGAACTCTTTGAAGTATCTGTCCGTGATCCGTTGAGTAACTTTTACATCGTCTATCATACTATCAAGTCAAGAAAAAACCAGAAGGGCTATAAATATGTTGACTTAAACTAGAGCAAAAAGTCCGGTTCTGCTGATCCTTCCTTATTATATATAAAGTACTCGAATACAAAATATCCTCCGTAAAGGACCAAAAGTCCTATCTTCAGGTCCAAAAGACCGGGGAAAGAGACGCTGGCTACAAAATTTTCCACTTCGATGGTGAAATCGAGACTATTATATATGCTCGTTGTGTAGGCGATCAAGCAGAGAGCTTTGACTATTCCAGATACCATCCTGAAAATTTCTCCCTTGTTAAAGTAAGCTGTCGTTGTGGCGAACAATGCAATCAGTGTTCCAAACAGTATCATGTAGTAAACTGTGTTCTGGAATACTCCCTCTAATTCGGGATATAGACTAGACACATACAATAGAACTGAAACAGCAATGACCACGAACACTAAAAAGTGGGCGATACCGATCATCGACGGTAGGAAAAGTCCTCTCTTTTCACTCTTCAAAATTCGATCACCTCTTCGTATATGTAGCCTGTGTCTTCGTCTTCTATCTCGAAACGTGCTTCTTTAGGTATCCCTTCTATTTCCATTTCTATCGTCTCTTCAAAACTCTCTCCTGGGCCCACGATATAACTCTCCTCTTTGCTACCAATCACGTTTCCTTCGTCATCGTAAACTATGCCCCTCTTTATGAAATCGAATTCTTCTGGATTGTCGTTGATAAAGCT
>CAYNOV010000130.1:0-4424 GCA_964398905.1 uncultured Thermoplasmata archaeon | reverse complement strand
AAAATACGTCAGAGTTCGAAGATCAAGATTCTTCTGTCTTTGTCGGTAATTGGGCTGACGAAGCGGAATCCGGGATGTGGTCCAGGATGTGTGCGGCAGATGGAGACTTCGAGGCCTTCGAGATCGACGAGGACAGCCCGATAACTATCGAATGGCACATGATATTCAAGTTCAAAGGTGGAACGTGATGGAAGAAGTGAAGAAGCAGGTTGAAGATTCCCACTCCTCTTGTACTGTCTCCGGTGAAGTTGCAGGTGGTCTCATAGGGACTAACATGGGATCTCTTGTCAACAATACTCTCTTCAACGGCGAGGTTTCAGGAGATGTAGCCGGTGGTCTGATCGGAAGGAATCTTTTAGCCGGTCGGATCGCAGATTCTCTCTCTCTCGAACACGGAGGTATTGGCGTGATCGGAGAGGATCAGACGGAAGGCTCCGGGATCATAGGCAGAGTCGGAGCTGTGACCGAAGCGGAATTGAAAGAAGTTGATTTGTACCGTGAAGACAGGATACCGCTACTTCCGGATCTTGAAGAGGAATGGGATATCGAAGTGATCGAAGAGGTGTCAAACGACTTTCCCTTTCTTTCAGGTGATGGAGAGTCGGTTTGGAAGATACATCAGGAGAGCGAGGAACCTGACCTTCCCTACGGTATCAGGACAACACCATATTAGAGGATTGGACTATGAGCGACTTTGTCAAGGCAAAGCCGGATGATTTACCGGACAACTCGTGGTTATCGGATCCAGAAAGAGTCGGAGCTGTAAAAGAGATAGATGACGAGGGCAAGAAGCTGGAGTCTGCAGACGTAAAGGAACAATTCGAAGCCGTCTCTACTGGTCGAGACGGTGAGATACAGGACTTTGAAGTTCCTGTCAGTGGTAAGTACAAGATAACCGCTAAAGGAGCGGAAGGTGGAGACGGTGGAGCTGATTACTCTCCCGGTTTAGGAGCTGTTATGCAGGGAGAGATACACCTTGAAGAGGGCGAAGAGTTGAAGATCCTCGTAGGACAGAAAGGAGTAGACGTAGAAGATTACGATGGTAATCCTGGAGGCGGTGGAACTTTTGTTGTCAGAGTCAGTGATGAAGAGACGGAATTCCAGATGCAGGATGGACCTTACGTCGAGCCTCTGATAGTAGCAGGAGGCGGCGGTGGATCTTGGGACAACAGCCCGATACCTTATGAGAACAGGCACGGTAGAACTTGGCATGAAGGGACTTCCGGTGGTACAGATTGGGGAGACGGTGGATCAGGCGAAGGTGCCGGTGGTGGATTCACAGGTACAGGTGAGGAAGACGGCTCGGATCCGACCGGTGGAGGTAGCTTCCTCTACGGCTATCAAGGTGGAGGAAACGACGGCGTCGAAGGTGACGGCAACCACGGTATCGGTGGTACAGACAACTCCGGCGGCGACGGAGGATACGGCGGCGGTGGAGGATATGGTTCCTTCAACTACGGATCAGGTGGTGGAGGTTACGATGGTGGTGACTTCTGCCCCTACGGTGAAGACAGCTGCTATTCCGGCGGTGGCAGCTATCTCTGCGGAGAGATAGAGAACGCGGCAACATCAGACGGTGACTGGAGTACTACTGATGACAGCGCCTATGACGGTCCTGTGGAGAATCTGCAGGAAAGGAATCACGGTCACGGCGAAGTGATCATAGAGCTTCAGGAATCTAAAGGATATAGAGTTTCAAAGGGCTATCAGCCGGGATTGATCGCTGGAGAGAACAGCATCAGCTGGACAGCTGAAGAGCCCGAGAATACAGAAGTTAAGATGTTTTATGCGATCACAGAGGAATATGATCCGCCTGAAGTCGATGGTGGATGGAACGAACTCACCAACGGCGAGAGTTTCCTTGAGAAGGGAGCTGATCTAAGAGAAGGATATCTGTGGTTCAAGCAGGAACTGCATGGTACGGAAGAAGATAGTCCGACTCTGGAGACGCAGGAAGTGTCGATAGAAGACGACGGAATGATACTGACGATGGAAGTCGATGGTGGAGGTCAAGTGGATCCTGAAGAAGGCGAGCATGCCTATTACAAGGGAACGGACGTGAAGATAGAAGTCGTGCACGTCAGAGGATGGTCCTTCGTAGAATGGACAGGAGATCACGAAGGTACCGAGGAAGAAGCGACCATCACCATGGATGAAGATAAGTTCATCACGGCACACTTCGAAGCGCTGGTGCCGTATGAACTGACGATCAACATAATAGGAAATGGAGAGACCGACCCTGAAGAAGGGAGACATGTCTTCTACGATACCGAGACGGTGGAGATCGAATCCTTGCCACTTGAACACTGGTATCTGGAAGAATGGACAGGAGATTATGAGAGCGATGAAGAAACGCTGGTATTTGAGATGAAAGATGATACTGAAGTCACGGCTCACTTCATGCAGGAGAGGCCGGTGGCTATAGAAGCAGGAGGTAAAGAGACATGACGGAAACAGAAGACACGTACTGCACTAATCAAGATGTAGAGCACAGGCTGGCTTTGGGCGATCACTACGGTGGAGAGCTCGAAGTCATAAGAGATGTTAGGAAGCGAGCTCACCGGTGGATAAAGCACCGGTTCGCTATGGAAGGTAAGGAAGACGAAGTCCCGGATCCTGCGGAAGAACTGCCTGCGGACTTCGATATCCTTAGAGATGTTGAGGCGACGAGAGCCGCATATCTCTACAAGAGAGATGTTATGGAATGGGTTTCAGAGCAGGGAACGAAGCGAGGAAAGGTCGAGAGATGGAAGAAAGATTCAGAAAGCATGCTTAAGCAGTTATTCAGGAGTAAATGGGGCGACGAGCTGTACGCCTTTGGAGGCAGATGAATAGATGAGAGAACACAGAGATATCGTATTCGGAGAGAAAGGCAAGGTAGGCCTTCTGGATTGGTTGGAACATGTGGTTGAACAGCATTACGAAGGTGAGAAGGAAGTGAAGGTCTATTCGACCAGCCTATACAAATCAGATAAAGTGAGAAAAGGTAAATTCCCGTCGGTGCAGATCTATCCCGACGGGGATGAGTTCGAGAGGTACAACGATAGGACTCTGATGCACGAGATCACGGTGAATCTTGCGGTATCAACGAAAGGACCGGAGGAAGAAGCCTTCAAGGAATCCTCGAGGATGGCAGAAGAGCTTTACGACGAGCTGAGGAACTTGGTTCCGAGGTTGAAAGGAGTTCAAGATCCTCCACTCGAGGGAAGTATAGATTACGCTTGGGAAGGCTTTCACAGGAAGAAACACCGGAACGTACAGCTATCCCATGCGATGGTCCAGATAGTTTACAAATTTAGGAGTTGAAAAAGATGGTAGAAAATATCGGAGAAGACACGTTATGGTCGGAGATCAGTCCAGAGCCGGACCTTGAGACGAAGATACAAGTGGTGAACGGAGCTAAATTGACGCTCGACGTACCAGGAGAAGTACAATCGATAGAAGTCTTTGAAGGAACGTTCGAGATGGAGACGATCCCAGGAAGAAGTTTCAGCGATCCAACGCTGAACTTCGCTGATGATCCCTACTCAGGGTTGATCATTCAGGATGGACAGGTGATAGTCAGAGATACTGCGTCGGATGCTCCGCCGCCCGAGGATCCGGACCAAGAAGAGATATTGAAGAGTATGACGGAACCGAGGGAAACGGTGGTCATAAGGAACGACCACGATGTGCGGCAGAAGTCCATTGAGCTGGCGAAAAACCGGTGGTTTTTCCTCCCGCAGAGTCTTGAATGGAGTCTGCATAACTATCACCTCCTTGAGACGTACAACACCTACCCGATGATCACTTATTGGGAAGCAAGAGACGGTCAGCCGATCCAGAGGACGGTGACCTTCGATCACGGTATAACGGAGATGAAGAGAGAGAAGGACATAGATCTGCACAAGAACACGGTAGACGGCGGCAGCGAGATACAGCTGACGTATGATAGAGCTGATACGAAAGAATGGGGACTTGCAGGGATATTCAACAAGAGATATTCAGGGAAGGCGAAGATGAAGGAGCTGTACCACTTGGCGGACACTTTACAGCGAGATTCGCCGGTTCTGTTGGTCACAGACGAGACTATCAAGTACGTCATGGTCAAGAGTATGGATCACGAAGTAGGAGACAACTTCTACAAATGGGGTATGGTGGTAGAGGAACAGAAGTACCCGACAGCGGACCGTCTGGAAACGGAGACGGAGACAGAAGAACCCATAGCTTAGGTGAGTAAGAACTTGCGTGGATCAGAGAAAGTCGTGGAAGAAAGGGATAAATGGCAGGTCTCCAGAAGAGACGCTGCCTATTTAACCCGTTTCGTCCACTCCGTTGAGAAACCAAACTACACCCCGTGCCAGCCCCCCTGCGCAGCGGCATTGAACTCCCTCTATGGTAGTTCAAGGGTCTTTTTTGATTTCGGCAAAAAGTCCACGCAAAAA
>CAYNOV010000129.1:0-4427 GCA_964398905.1 uncultured Thermoplasmata archaeon | reverse complement strand
GCGAGGTTTACAGATTATTATCCCATAAAACCGAAAAAAGATACCATATATATTAAATTGACACTCTAAAAGTATAAATAATATTATTCTATTACCAAATCGAAATTCCATGAGGTGAGGGAGATTGGATGACGATACCCACATGGGAATAAATCTCATGAAGTACGGGCTATACGTTTCGACAGTCATGAATGTTCTATTCGGGCTGTTCTTCTTATCCTGGAGTTATGATCCGAAAAGTGATCCTTCAGAACTAGCGTGTTTTCTGGTCCTTTTCGGTTTGACAGCCGGATTACTATTCTTAGCTGCGATATATAAGATATACAAGGGAGCCGATAAAAGAACTATAAAGCATGAGGATAAAGTGAATATAGCTGTGGTCCTCATAATAATAGGATTCTTCTTTGGTATCGTCAGTCCATCACTAAATGCCGATAGTCTGAGTGCCTTAAGAACTTCGATGTTTTTGAGCAGTGGGGCTGACCTGATACAACAGCTCTTTTACGGTCTCGCCGTGATATTTTTGATATATGAACTGGCTAAAGAGAAGGCGAGAAGATACTTATATATCGGCTTTTCCATACTCATGATTGTTTCCTTCTCAAGATTGTTTTGGAGTATCTTTTTCATCCCTCAAGAAGGAGAGATATTAGACGTTCTGCTTATAACACTCAGGATGTTATCTATCCTTATGTTACTTTTAGCCCTCGGTTATTTCTTCCTATCATTGGGTTATGTCAAGACCGCAAAATCTCCTAAACGCAAGGAAAAAACTGAAAGTTCGACTATATCTTCAAAGGAAGAATGTCCGAACTGCGGTAGTGAGGAATTCACGAGTTATCTAGATGGTTCAGGCTTCTGTGAGAGCTGTGGTAAAACTATTAGAAGCGAAGAAAAAGATGGAAAAGAGGATCTCAAATGGGATGATCTTTCATAGTGTCTGATCGCTATAGGTCCAAACACTCAATTCAGATCAACGACATCTGAAACCATCTAATATAGGATCCTCACCAGTATCTAAAAGTTCTATAGACACGTAATATCCGTTGAAGTGAGTAAGATCGCTATCTGGTGTGTTCGCTCTATTGAACGCTATCGCCCAGACCTCTTCACTTTCATATTACATTTTTCTGCATAATCTTCATCTGAGATTACGACCTCTGGATCTGCTTCTGTACCAGATAAACAGCCTGAATAAAAGCGAGTGAGAAAAAACAAAAAAAATGTTCTAAGATTATTCAAAATTGACGAGGAGGTAAAAAGAACACCACTTTATAATCAAAACTTTAATATGTTTGTTTCAAAATCTAACTAAATATGCAGGAGATACATCTCGCGATGATCTTGGCGCTTGCATTATCAGGTCTTGGTTCGCTGCTCGCTTTCACGAAAGGTATACGGGAAAGGAAAGAACTCTTGAGATCAGTACCGGTGGAAACGACCGAGAGTATCATAGATGATGAAAAGAGCCCGAAAGAAGTACTCTCCGGTCCGAGTCTAGTGATGGTCATCTTCAACCTGAACCCGTTCGTTTTGACTTTGGTATTATCTTTGATCGTTATAGTCCACGGAACTTCAGGTGAGATCCAAAATAGGATCGCCTCGGGGGGATTGCTCGGCTTGGGTATCACAGCTCTATTCGTCAACCTCGGTAGGTACTCGATATTGGACGAATTGATCCATGGCTTGAATGAAGAGAGAGGAGGCTCGGTCGATGATTTTGGAAGATATATCGTGATACAATCGGTCTTTCAACCTCCAAATATATATGCACTCCTCACGGCTGTGCTCGGTCTTTTATTTGCTGGAGTTCTAGGAGGCGAACCTTCATCATACCTTACGATAGCCACTGCGAACAGATATTTCATAGGATCGGTGATCTTGGGTATCTCCGCCTCTTCTACTGTCTTGATGGCGAGAGGCTTCAAGAAGATCGAAGGACCGATAAACTGCGACATGAAAGTCTTTCAGAAGAAACTCATCAACACTGTATTACCTCACGTGATCAACATAGGAGCACTATCCTTATTGATCTGGATCATGGTAGACACCGGTTTGCTTGTCAGTTGAATGTCTTCTTCGGAAAGATTAAAAATATATGCCGGAAGAACAATCATAGATCATGAGGAGAAGAGCATATCCTTACGGAAGGTATCTGATAAGAGATAGAGAGGTTGATGAACTCGGTCCTGAGTTCAAGGATTTCGTAGAAAATCAAGGTTTTCACATATCAAACTACGATACAGAGAACGAAAAAGATGGAACTGTTATAATCGCCGAAAATAAGACCATATTAGAGATGTTGAAACAGAAAAAACCGGCTGGAAAACTGAAGATGATGCTAAGCACTTTTTCTTTTTCCGCCCCTTCTTACAAAGACATGGACGAGGAATCCCAGAGGATCGGTCTGGAAATATATCTTTGGCCGATAGAAGAAGGTACTTTGGTAGAGATATTTATACTACCATATATGGAGCATCTGAACCGACCAGAGATATTCGGTCTGACCGAATCAGAAGATGAAGAGATCACAGAATGGTATCTTTGTGAAAGGACTTGGGATCATCTGATACCAAAGATGGATGAGACTTTTGAGATGGAGAAAGTGCATAGAAGAGCATAAAACTCTAAATCATAGCTTCTCTTTCATCTCAGCTCTCTCAAGAAAATCTTCCACCTTTTTTACGATTTCTTTTGAGAATTTTCGAGCATTTGAACCCTCAGCGGCTTTATTGTACTTCCGTAAAAAATCGAAGGGATCTTCAACAAGACTTATGATCTCTTCTCTAGAAACCGAGTAGGATCTATCCATCATCTGGATCATCTTACCAGATAAAAAATGTCCTGGAGGTATACCTTTATTTTCTTTATCCATGGTGAACCCGCTGAAAAGCTCAGGGACATTTTCAGGACGATCTACGATCCTCTCCAACAACTCTTCAAGTTTATCGAATATACCATCTATTTTTTCCTGATACTCCTGAACCATCTTATTATGTCTTTCAGCACCTTCGAGGCGAGTTATCGCCTCAGGAGAACAGAAAGCGTTGGCCATGCCTTCTCCGACCAGATAAGTGAAAAGTTGGGTAAGATAGTATTCTTGCTTGTCTTCTTTACTTTCGGGTCTTTGTATCCTAGGGTCTTTCTTCCACCAGTAGTCAGTTCCCATATGATGAAGTTCATGTGCGAAAGTATCTTCAGATATATTCAAAGGATCGAAATATACCAACGAAAGATAAACTGTATCATGGCGGAACATCCCTCCGTTAAATCCATCGATCGTCACGATCATAACGGGTTCTAGTTCCGTATCCTCGGGTAAATATTTCAATGCTTTTTGGGTTGTGGATTCCCAACCGAAATTTTTTATTTTTTCTACAGATGATCGCATCTCCTCAGGCTCTTTCACAGCTTTCATCAGACCATAAGTTATCTTATCCATCCAAAGATCTTCGATATTTCGGCCTTCCTGATCTATATTTTCCAAAGCATCTACAGGTAGATCTTTCAATATCTCTTTAAACTTCTCTTCTTGGTCTTCTATCCAATCGTAAGCTTTCAACCAAAGTTGTATATCCGGATGGCTTAAAATTCCCTCCAAATCATCTGTTTTTAACTTTTCGCCTCCCTTTATCGAGCTCAATTTATCTAGAAGTGATAAGGCACCATCAGTTCTTATGTCCATATACTCCGATATTAAACAAAAGATAAATACATTTCTACAAAGAACTCAAAGCTTTTCTCGCCATCTCGATCTCCTCTTTAGAGGCGTCTAGGATCATTCCGAGTTCGATCCTTTCACTTTCATGCGCCTGACTGATCATATCGGCTGCAAGAAAAGCCATGTGTATCTCTTCATTGCATATGACCGTAGAAAAGGCTGGTGAGTCTTCAACCGCGAATCCACTCAATGAGACACCGCTCTTTTCAAAACGGAACCAGGGTCTTTCTAAATTTGCAGGTGGCGTGAATTGATTATGTTGGTGCGTATGCTTCCAATCTTCGTACTTGCCCGGGAATTCCACAAGGACATCATCCAGA
This sequence comes from uncultured Thermoplasmata archaeon, assembly GCA_964398905.1. Taxonomy (GTDB): domain Archaea; phylum Thermoplasmatota; class Thermoplasmata; order Halarchaeoplasmatales; family Halarchaeoplasmataceae; genus Natronoplasma. Next base: position 386 of record CAYNOV010000129.1, on the reverse strand, counting down.
GAACCGTTCAAAAGAACATCGATATAAAGTTGAGCTAACCATTCGATCTCTCGATCTGTTGGATTATCATGGACCAAAACGATCTTGATCAGTTTAGTTCCGGGTAAAGTCAGATATCTTATCGAGAAGTTTTGTCCTCTCAGCGAATCATGTTCTTCTATCTCAAAATCAACTTTTACGCCTTTCCATCTGCCTTCCGTGATCTCTTCGGAGCGTACTTTCTCTTTTTGGTAGAACGAGTACATGTCTTCAGGAGTTATTAACCTGGGCTCTATCCCTCCTGTAAGATTTTCGAAGTAGCTTTTAGGCTTAGACTCTGGAAATCTGTCGTCTAAATATGTGTTGCCTTCATCATCTTCCAATCTTATCAGATTTCCTCCAAAACC
>CAYNOV010000128.1:0-4466 GCA_964398905.1 uncultured Thermoplasmata archaeon | reverse complement strand
ATGGACATCCGATTGGTTCGCCTCAGAATAGGATTGCTGCGGCATCGATATCTTGATATTTTCCGTTTCATCTCTTTCCGGTTCTATTTTCTCCACAAACTTGAACTCATAACCTTCGAAATCTTTTATCATGTTCTTCTACCTCCTTTACAGAAATTCTTCCCTATCCTCAGCGCCTTCTTCATCATCTGCATCTACTACTTTTTTTGCCCCAGTAGAGTTCTGTTTCCAACTATTTCTCCATCTTTTAGAGGTCTTTAGACTCTCTGCTCCATGATCAGTAATTCTATTTCTGATTCTGCAAAGGAACGGTGTGTTTACACTGTCTCCCGCTACCACCGCCTGTCCAGAAGTGAGACCGGCTACCTCATCTAAAAGATCTTCACCAACCCTCTCAACTGCTCTTTTTATAGCGTCCTGATCGTTAGGGTTTTGTATCTGCATTATCATCTGAGTCTTGCACTGAGAGAGTACATCATCGTCTATCTTGCTGGGCCTTTGGCTTATTACTCCAATACCGAATCCGAACTTACGGCCTTCACTGAGGATCGTCCTCAGGATCGGTAGGGATCTGGCATCACCGCTGGCTGGTGCAAACCTATGACCTTCTTCAAGGATAGCGAACACAGGAAAATCTAGTTTGCTTTTTCTTCCTTTTTCATGGTTGACTCTTTCTCTATATATCTTCCTGAAAAGAACGTTGACCAACATCTGCTGATCTCTTCTGCTCACAGTATCCAATTGAATTATGCTGCACTGTCCCGGGTTTAGCAAGTCATCTAGAGCTAGATTCTGACTAGGGTCAAAAAGTTCTCTATTGAAGGCTTTCTTAATCCTCCATTCTAAGGCCTCGGCCGAAGCTTCATTTCCAGTTGTTACACCGATTTCATAACAAGTTTGAAAAAGCATTTCGGGAGTTACGTATTTTTCACCCGAAAGTCTGTTCCATGCTTCTCTCAGGATCGGTTCTTGCGCACTTGTCGGACTGTCGAGAGAAGAAAGCAAGTCTGAAAAACTCAGTTCAGAGATCCTAATTTTAACCTTATCGGGCTTCAATATCTGAACCTCTGGGGAGTAACCGTCTTCACCCTGGAATTCATCTAACGTTTCAATATCTTTCAGAGTGTGGTATTCTCCGTGAGGGTCTAGTATCAAAAGTGCCGCTCTAGAATCGGGTTTCATGAGCTCCTCTGCGATAACGGCGCACGTGTAGGACTTACCGCTACCAGTTGATGCAAGGATCGAAAGATGTGTAGCCGTGAAATTGTCAACGGGAACTTTCACATTGACCTGGTCCGGCGGTCTGTGGAGTAGGTCGCCTATATTTGCTGATGCGACATCTTCTTCAACGTTCGTTAAAAATCTCTCTAGATCGTCATCTGGTGCCAACTCGATAGGGGTTCCGGGTTTAGGGACGATCCTCGGATTAGTGAAATCATTGATTCTATCATCGTAAAATCCGATGATTTTTGCCGTTATCCTATAGCGCTCCATGTCTTCAGATGAAAGTCCCAGTTTCTTAGCAATTTTCTTAGGATCGACCTCAGGGTCAGCCATGAATTCGTCTGGATACCCTCTACACTCCTCTCTATCTGTAATTCTAGAGTATATCTTTTTTTCTTCGGTCTTCAACCCACCGCTTTTACTTTCGACCTTAACGAGCGCATTATAATAGACGAACTCGCCAGTTTTCAGCTTTTCATCGTCGGGTGTGAGGAACATGAATTCGTTAGTATCTTTTCCGGGTTCAGATACTATTCCAACTGTCATCAATTACACCCCCTCAATCATCTTATTGAACTCGAGATTTTTTTCTATAAGGCTCAAACTCTTGCTTTCTTCCGGCTTCTCTTCCTTGAGTCTTGAGACGATGTTTGAGAGGAGATCTTTACCGAGAGGACCTGCAATTTTCAGAAGGTTCTGGTAATATCCCAATTTTATTCCTTCTTCAAACTCATGGAAAGACACCATCTCTTCTCTACTCAACTTTTTCACGATATCATCGACTTCAAGAGTCCATGGAGGTACACAGTGCTTCCTCTCATCAGAACCCTCTTCACTCGAACGTATGTAACCTAGCATGGCTATACCAGCAAGCGTCTTCCTCTCATCAATATATGAAGGATGGAAAAGTTCCTGGTCTTCAGGGCGAGATAAACTAGGCACAGTTCTCCCTTGATCCGGATTCACTATTTTCGAATCGTATATGATCCCGACAAATTCAACCCTTGTGTCATCTATTTCCTTAGTCACAGATACGAACTGTCCAAATCTATGATCGGATGGAGAGGGAGGATCTTCTACATCTGTACTCCGGTATATCTCACAGAGATAATCTATCTGGGATTCCGAGCCCAATATCTTCCCGATCTCTTCACGCTGTTTGTCTTTCATCATCTTCGCCTCCTTTTTTTGCTCCTTGCCTTGTTGTTCCATCTTAACTCTATATCATTCTCTTCAGCAAATTTTTGATACATCTTCAAAACCCTTTCTCTATCGTTAGAACTGATGACGGCGTCAGCATCAGCCTGTTGTAGGATCTCAGGATATCCTCTACCGACGCAGCATTCTCCTCTAATCATTTCCATCGTGTACTCCAAAAAGCCTTCATCCAGTATCCATTTCGGCATCTCGACTCGATCGAGCTGGGGACCTTCTCCAGTGTTAAGATAAGTGAACATTATTTTATCAGAAAAATCGTACTCCTCAGCCTCAAAACGTGCTCTCAATTTTTTGATCGTCGTGCTCTGTTGACTTTTGAATAGTATCGTCCTGTCACCCCAATTTTCCATGAATGAAGAAACGAACTTGTAATCGTTTATCACTGAAGTTTCAGGCTTTTCTACCAACCCCATATTCTGAAGAGTATTCTTTATCTCACTTGCTCGAGAGCCACTTACATAACCCACTACAGGCACTCTGTATTTTTGACTAGCAGCTAGAACTTGTGCCATCGCGCTGCCGTATCTCTCCTTTTTTGAAGGGTCCAAGTGCCTTAAGAACCAGACCAGGAGACTTCCATCATAAAATACTACAGGTGGAGGATCAAGATCCTTGTTTTCTTTTATCTTTTTCTGGATCAAACCGGTTTCCTTCTCGAACCTTTTGATATGTACCTCTTGTTCGTCCATCCTAACGTAATCAGCGTCATCTTCCTTTTGGAGAAGGTCTCCCGTTGTCAATATCTCCGAATCGATTTCCCTTTCATAATCGCCTTTTTCAGTGTGCTGATTTTCGATGCAGGCGGCCTGAACGAAACCTATCGGCCTGTTGAATTCAGGAGTAGAATTTATCTGAGAACCATCGACTCCTATGGTCGGCTTATTTTTCATTCTCTTTTTAGCCCATCTGTTCACTGATTCATGTGAGGTCCATTCACATGAATCTTCAAAAGGAACGATAATACCGTCGTGTTCCTTAAATTCTGAGGAAGGGACCGCACCAGGATAATCGATTCCAAGCAACTCTTCTATTATTTCATCTAGTTCAAAGTCTTGTTCAAATTTTTTAAGTGCTTGAATAAACTCATCAATTATAGTTCTGTTTTCTATCCGCTCAGAGCGAAAATCCTCCTTCCTATGCTCGAATTCCTCCGCAATCTCGTCTAGATAAACAGGCATTATCGACCCACCACTTTCGTTTGACCATCTTCTCTTGCAAGGTTGATAACGTATTCTGTCATACTTTCGAACGTTTCATCGTGGCTTATCACGAAGAGTTGTGAAAAACCCGCAAAGTTACGGAGCTGATCGACCAAGTTGTCTTTTTTCTCTTCGTCCAAGTTTGCTGTAGGTTCGTCAAGGAATACAATGTTCATCTTGCTGAGTATCTTAAGTATGGCTAGTCTTACGGAGAGAGCTGCACACATCTGTTCGCCACCGCTAAGTTTCTGGAATGTTCTTTCTTCCCCAGCTTCCTCTACAACGATCTCGTAATCCTTCGTCCAGGAAAGCTCTTCTGAGGGATTGCCCCTGAGGTCTCTGTAGATCTGGTCGGCTTCCTGTGATATTTCACCAACCAGTATTTCTGTAACTAATGGCCTTGATCCCTTGTATGTTTCTCGGATGAATTCGGTAAACTCTAGATCTTTTTCTAATTTATTCAACTCTTCTTCTTTCTCATCAAGATCTTTCTTCAAATCTTCTAGCTTGTTTATCTTTTCGTTCAGTTCCTTCAACTGTTTCTTTTTTTCCTCGATCTTTGTATGGTGTGTGGTTTTTATCCTTTTTTCTTCTTCTAAAGATTCCTGTACTTCCTCAAACTCTTCGCTATCGAATTCCTTTTCGTGAGTTTCAAGTTCAATTACAAGTTCATCAATTTTGGTTTCTAGTTCATCGATTTTTCTTTCCAGTTCATACACTTTTTTCTTTCTTTCTTCCACCTTCTCGTAGAGATCTATGTTTTTCAGATACTTCTCATGTGCCTAGACTAGTTCCTTCATTTACTCTTATACTTCTTTAATTTCG
>CAYNOV010000127.1:0-4477 GCA_964398905.1 uncultured Thermoplasmata archaeon | reverse complement strand
GCGACCGATTTGATGAACTTGAAGAGAGACGGTTTTCTTGGAGGTGCGAGGAATTTTGGTAGAAAACACCCTTTCATAACAGGAGGTGGGGGCGCAGCTGTTGCGACAGCGCTGATAAAGCTGGCCTCGGAATTATTGAATGTTATTGGATGAGAGATGATATCATGAAGATCTGGAAAAGAACGAAATTTTGGCTGACTTTCAAGCTTCTGAATATCATGAGAGAAAGGATGGAAGAAGTGATAGAAGAATATTCAGATGAAGAGATGGAACGAGCTTTAAGAGAGACGTTGGAAGAATTCTATGAAAAAAGAGATCTTAGTGATTCGGAGATACACGCTATAAACGAGTTCATTGATTTTTCAAAAGATGCACTCGTTCCCATATTGCTGGAAAGATTGGAAGCCTATCTAAGTAAGAAAAGATGAAGATATAGGTGAAAAAGATGTCAGAATTGAAATTTGAAGTCAAGAACCGAACAACGTATAGAAGCGAGACATGGGAACCCGGCGATGTGTTGGAGTCGAGTGTCGATGAAGCGGAGGAATATCCTCTCAAAGGCATGCTGAAGACCGGTATCGTAGAGAAGATAGAAGAGGAGACTGAGGAAGAAAACGCCTCACCCGACGCTGACAAGGTCACCGCCGACCTCGGCGTCGAAAGATTGACCAAGCCGGAACTCACACAAATCGACGGCATAGGTCCGAGCTACGCTCAAAAGATAATCGAAAGGTACGGAACTTATGAAGAGCTTTTGAACGAAAGCCCCGAAAATATCGCAGATGCCGTGCATGGCATATCACCCACCGTTGGAGAAAGGCTTTTGGAAAAGGCTCAGCGAAAGGTATCGTAGATGTTAAAGATAGAAGTGAAGAGAGGCGACGCCGTAGTCCGGTACTTCAACGTGAAGCAAGACGGCGACCCGGTAGACATTTCCGACTGGTTTTTCAGGCTCACCGTCAAGGAAGATCTATCGGATCCTTACGAAGATGCTGTTATTGCGAAGGAAAGGACGCCTCCTCACGACGAGCCAAGTGAAGGTAAAAGCTCGATCACGATCAAAGGAGAAGAGACCGATATCGAACCCGGAGCCTATCATTTTGACATTCAGATAGGCGTGCCGGTTGAGACGGAAGATGGCGATGAAGGTCCAGAATACCACAAGAGAAGCAAGAAAGGAATATTCGAGGTAGTTCCAACGCCGAGCCAAGACGCCTGAAGGTGTATAGATGGCCGATGAGAAGCTGACGGAACAAGACGGATACACCTTCGAGATTCAATTTGAAGAGAAACAGTACGAAGTAGATTTCCTGAGCGAGATCTACGACATAGACCTTGGCGAAGGCTTTGTGATCGGCGGCAAGCAGCCGGTACCTATAGGAAATCCGCTCTCCTTCAACCTTGCACACACGAGATGGGGAGCTGACATATCAGAAGAGATCGGCTGGATCCAGATGGACCTTGACGAATACTTCGAGATTCAGAGGATAGAGCTGAATGGTAAGTCAGGGGAGAGCAGCGAAGATGATTCTCCCGTAGCTGTAGGTTTGATCGAGGAAAGTGCCGGGATGGAGCTCCCTGGTCTTGAGGAAGACCCTATCGAATGGCCTGACGAGACGATCGGCAGGGCTTATCTCGGCGAAAAGAACGAAGGGATCCGGCACAGCAACCATGGAGAGGACCTGATGGTTGTGATGATCAACCACAGAGAAGAAGAGTTCGTTGGAAACGTCATGATCCAGGGTTGGGTAAAAGAGGAATAAATATGGATATGAATGAGATAAAGAGACAGATAAAGGAAGCGATAAAGGCTGGAAATGATGAGAGAGCTGAGGATCTGCTCTATCAACTTCTTAAGATTCACGACTGTATGTCCGAGAGAGACTCCTTCGGACTGCAGGGGAAAGCTTTGATCAAAGAGCTGGTCCCGGGAACGGACTGTGCGAAGTCCATGGAAGTAGTTTCTAACGTTGTTGTAGCGGACAGAGGTCTCGAATGGATCGCAGACATTATAGCTGGAGAAGAACCGGCTGAGAGTTGGAATTGCCTTGCTGTAGGGAGCGACGGGACGGATGAAACCTTCAAAGACGACAGCTTAGGCGATCGAGAGGCAGCTCTCGAGTGCGATATCGCAGTTGAGACCGGCAGCGAAGGTTACGAGACGCAGGTGAAGTTCGGACCTGTGAAGTTCGAAGTCGGGACAGCCGGTGATTCTGTGGTAGAAGCTGCGCTGTCGGCCGGAGCTGAAAGCGGCTCAAAGATATTCAACAGGCTCACTTTCGCTCCCAAAGATAATGAGAGGAATGATCTCGAACTCACTCTTTACGTTGACGTAGGAGATCTTGGATTAGAAATTTGAGGCTAAAAGATGTCAGAACCTGAAGAAATTGAATGGGACAGAGACGACTTGGAAGAAGCAGTAGAGTACATGATGACCAACCTTGAACACAACAGATTCGTCCAGAGACTTGTCAGTATAGTAGGTGACAAGTCCTCGGAAGACGGTGTCCTGCACGCCGATCAGGTTGCTTCCGACATGGATGTGCAGGGACACGACCTTATCAACATAGGATCCCTCGAAGTGAAGGGTACAGGCAACTTCCACAGAGCGAGGCTGCTGATGAAGATGTACGAGGGCGAGGAAGAACCCGACCTATCGACAAGCGAAGCTTGTCTCTGGGATGACGGTGAGAGTCTCTGGTTCGTTTACAACAGAAATGGATCTAACAAGATGGTAGAATTGAGTTAGGAGGAAAAGATATGGCAGACAACAGCAGGCATAGGAAATTACATCAAGACGAGCACGAAGAGGGCGGAGTAGACGAGATCCCCGAAGGGTCTCTACTTCCGCAGGACCCGACCGACCACTCGGCGATGCACGAGAGCGGAGGAAGCGACGAGCTGAATCTTAGCGCTGATCAGATAGCCGACGGCTCAGTCAGTAACACGGAGTTTCAGCGGCTGGACGGTGTTCAAGCTCCTGTAGCTGACAAGGATTACGTCGACTCTAAGGTACAGGGAGTCGACTGGCAGAGAAGCGTACTTGAACAGAGAAATGACCCTCCTTCTTCACCTTCCGACGGAGATAGATATCTGATCGGAGAGAGTGCAGGAGGCGACTGGTCCGGAGAAGATGAGAAGATAGCCGAATGGGATGGATCCAGCAGTGAGTGGGAATTCTCAACGCCAAACGATGGATGGACCGTCTGGATAGAGAGCGAGAACAAGAATTACGTTTACAACGATTCCTACTCTGACGGCGAATGGGTCACCATGAGTTCCACAGTATCACACGGATCTTTGAGTGATCTTGGATCCGATCACCACGACCACTACCTGCACGTAGACGGCAGGAGGTCCATGGACGACGACCTGAGTCTTGGAAATCACGATCTTGTATCTGTAGGCCAAGTGGACGGAATAAACGTGAGTTCCCACGACCATACAGGTGGATCCAGCGGCGAAAACGTGCCGAACAGTGGATTGGTGAATGACAGCGTAACGGTAAGCGCAGGAAACGCCCTGAGCGGTGGAGGAAGCGTCTCTCTCGGTAGTTCCGTATCGATAGATGTTGACGAAGGGAGCATAAGCCACGACAACTTGAGCGGAGTTTCAGAGGGCAACCACCACGATGCTTTCGAGGCTCTCCTGGACGAAAGTGGGGTTGTAGTGGATCCGGACGGAGACAATAGGATTCAAATCGACGCTGACTCAACGATAAATGCAGAGGCGAACGGCAGCAGGATAGTTCTGTCGACTACGGATGAAGCCGGAGTCACCTACCACGGAGACCTGTCAGGGCTCGATGAAGATCACCACGACCACTATCTTCTCGCTGACGGAACAAGATCAATGTCAGGGAGCTTGAACATGAACGGCAACGACTTGGACAACGTCGGAGAGATAGATCCGGATACGTTCGTGGTAAACAGGTACAGTCAATCCTCAGAGCCTTCGCTGAGCTCAGGCGAGCTGGCTATCTGGGAAGACACCGACAATGATCAGGTATGGCTGATCCATGAAAAAGACGGAAGCAACAAATTCGTAGAGCTGAGTGGATAAGATGAGTCTTGAGGAAGATAAGAAAGCTTTGAAGGAAAGAAAAGCCGAGCTCATAGAGACGAAATACAATATTGAGAAGCAGCTGAAAGAGTTGGAAGAAAACCTTGATCAGGTGAATGATGCTTTGGAGAACATAGATGCCAAGCTGGAGTTCATAGCTTACAAGGAGAATCAGACGGAGGAATAGAAGAGATGCCATTAAGACACTTCAGAGGTCATCAGGAGCAACATGGGGAAGGAGGGAGTGACGAGATATCCGAAGGTTCTCTACTCCCTCAAGATCCGACCAAACACGGAGATGATCATGCAGAAGGTGGGTCGGACGAGATCGATAGTCCTCTCCCTTCTGAAGCATACCCTCTGGACTATGGAAGTACAAGGCCTTCCGCTGGTATAGATGGAAGGCAGTTCTGGG
>CAYNOV010000126.1:0-4531 GCA_964398905.1 uncultured Thermoplasmata archaeon | reverse complement strand
CTTGAATCAACTGCAAATTTACCGATCCTGTTTTCCAATCGTTCATAACCAGAGTTGAAGCTGATATCTCTATAAAGAGAATTAAGCGTTTCTTTATTTTCATATGACAATGTGCCCATGACCATAGCCCATCTTACATTACCACTGTGTATATCATCTGCTCTAGGATGGTATCTATCAGGGTTGTTGAGAACCTCTTGACGGTAAGATGCAGGATTTCGATAGATATCTTCTAATTTTTCGGTTTTCTCTTCACCTATATGATCGATCAAAATCCGCTCGACATCTCCTTCAAATCCGCCTTCTTCTTCATAAGGAAGCTGAAGTTGTCTTCCAACAAGTAAAGCCATCATTTCCGACTCGTTCTGAGCCATCAAGAAGTTGCCTGCAAATCTATGGGCATGCTGGAAATTATCAGCTACCGTGGGATGTTCACCCATATTCATAGCTTCGAATCCATAATCCCACCAGCTGAGGAAGGCAGGTCTTTTTTCAGGAGGAATATGAGAATTTCTCTCCCTCATATCTCTCCAAGCTGTCGGCCAATGATCGGTCGGCTTATCCATCGTATAACCAAAGGCTCCTAGGTAATGATGAATATCTTCTTCAGCTTGTGCAGGATCTTCGGGATCTTCCGCACGAGCTGCAGGGGCTCTCAAAAACTCAGGGAGGGTTTCATGGATCTGCCTATTGTATCTATCTTTTTCTTCGAAAGGTACACCTGCATCAACTGCATATAATGCGTTAGGAGTCAACAGTATGAATATCACAAATAACGTCACCAAAACATGTTTGATCTTTACACTTTCTTTTAAACTGCTTATAAATCCTCCTCTGTGCGTCCTAAAGTATCTAGCGATCTCACCGAAATTTGCTTTGTCAAAAGTTAAGGCCACAATCCAACCGGCCATCAAGGCAAAAGCTGGACCTGCGTTGAAAATAAATCGTACTGCCGTGGTAGCCATGTATATCGCGAAAGCGGTCCAAACCAATATGAAAATGTATGAACGAGACCACTCTACTCTTAAGTGCCAAGCTGCAAATGCGATCCCAACCCATGCAAGGAAAAATGTTGCTATTCCGCCAGCCATGACCAACCTGCTGAACATTGGGGGCTGAGCTTCTGCGATAGTTGCGTATAGCTTGTTATCTATGAAATATTGGGCTGCAGCTGTCTGAATTATATCAGGACCGATAGCTAAGAAAATCAATCCTGCTGCTGCCAATATTGAGAAAGTGAGTACCCAAGGAAGATCTCTAGTAACGGTGAAATATATACCAACAGCGAAAGTACCTAAGAATATCACAAATGGCACTTGGAACCATCTATCTAAAGGCCATCGGAACCAATCTGTTAAGATCCCTGGGCTGTATCTCGCGTACCATGGAAGCGCGATAAGGAAAGCTATCATGAATATTATGAATATGTTGATAGTGATGCCTAGAGAGTCCTTTTCCCTGAACTTGTCAATGACCAATTGGATCAAGAAATAGACAAGTATGATCACCATCACATAGGCGTATCCTTTCCAAGTCAAAGCGATAGTTCCAATAGTTATGCCTGTCATCGCGGCATACAGCATGCTCTTTTTGTTTTGGCCCAAATACTGTGAAAGACCTTTTTTTATCTCGTCTAATTTCCACCAATCAGAGACCCATTTTCTACCTGAGGTGATCTCTTCCAAAGAACGCATAAAGAAGAAGAATGTCGTGACCACTAAGAACATCGAAAATGCATCGTGGTTCGTATTCGTGAGTACTCCTCTTTCAAGATGGGCGGCACTGATAGCCAACAGGAAAGCTCCGGCTATGCCAGCCTTTTTACCAAATGTTCTTTTACCTATCAAATAAGTTGGAATGACAGTTAAAGCTCCCCAAAAGGCAGCTGAAAATATGAAAGATAAATTCACTGCTCTTTCTAGACTACCGACAAAAGGATATATCAAGTATCCTCCAAGAACTACAGACCATTGGTAAAGAGGAGGTCTTGTATTAACATACCCCTCTAAAGGATATGCCCTCATCGGATCCGCGAAAAGGTGTTCATTATTTTGAACGATAAAATTTACGATCCTAGCATTATAATGTGAGTCGGCTCCTCCTCCCAATAGATATGGGAGACCGAATTCAGTAGCGGTCTCATAGGCAAAATAGGCTCTCACCATCATTGCAACTATGAAAATCCCCACTAGAACTACTGTCGTATCCCAATGTTTTGCAAGCCACGAAGGGCTAGAGGAGGGGTTCTTCTTTCCACCTGTTAAACTTCCAAGCATACTAGAGCCCATAACTATTCACCTGTATTAAAGGACATATATAACTCATCTATCTGACCAGTAAACACGACTATATTGGGACCCCTATTTATAGCTTATTCCATTAGGAAAAGAAAAGGGGAATACTGGCTTAACTTAGAAATTATCCATCAAATAAGAATTTATCCAATTTGTCCTCGGCTTCTTTTCTCTTATCTTGATGCTCTTTCAAAAAACCCTTGATATTTTCATTCAAAAGACCTTTACACTCACCACAAAGTATATCTCCATTCCTGCATCTTTCCGCGATATCGTACACTCTTTCATCGTCAGATTCGAATATATAGTACCTATAGTTTTGAATCGCACAAATATCTGGATTCCCGCCTTTCTCTCTTTGTTCAGCGGCTGACACTCTACCACCAGTCATCGCTTCGTGTATCTTTTCATCAACATCTTCTGGAGTATCCGTGGTGAATATCGTCGTTTTAGGTTGACTTGCAGACATCTTTCCAGTCCCGTCCAAAGAGGGTGCCAATTTATTGTGCACCAAAGCAGGTTTAAGATAACCTATAGTTTCGGCGATATCTCTAGTCAGTCTGAAGTGAGGATCCTGATCAATACCGCAGGGGATCAAGACAGGTACGTCCTTTCCTTTCAATTCTGTTGGAAGAAAACAAGGGGCGGACTGGATAGCGGTATAAAAGATACTGCCAACATTAGTAGAATTATCGAAACCAAAAACAGCTTTTACGTTAGAAAAATTCAGTCTTTTACCAGCTTTCAAAGCTAAAGGATACAAGGTATCTATATTATCTGTGTCGATCAAGATATGAGTCTTTTCAGGATCAAATCCCAAAGCGATTATATCCTTAGCATTTTCTAGGGCAAAAGAGTGTGTTTTTTCCAATGTATTTTCAAACTCAAACAAAAATTTTTCATCGTCGGTAAGTTGAAAGTACATCTCTACATCGAACACTTCTTGCATCCATTTTGCAAACATCCAAGGCATCAGATGTCCTACGTGGGTATGGCCGGAAGGTCCTCTACCTGTGTAAAGAGCAAAATCAGTGCCTTTTTCAAACTCGTCCAAGATCCAATCGAGATCTCTATGCGAATAAAAGATACCTCTTCTCAACATAAAATGTGTTTCGCCAACTAAATCTTCGATCCTTTTCAATAAATGCTCATCGATCTCCTCAGTCCCAAATTTTTCCGTTAACTTTTCATAATCGATCTTCCCTTCGACTTCCCAAGGGGTTACAGTGAATCTTTCCTCTGTATTTTCGTCGTTCTGCATGATCTTCCATCATCCATAATTCAAATGAATAAATAATGTTTTCCATTAAAACATCCTTATTAGATGATAGGAATGGGTCTTCGTCTGACACTTTTTAAGAGAAAAAAAGTATCATGATTCTAATCATAAAAATCCTATCAGGCAACCAGTGATATATAAGTTGATTTTAAAATCCATCATTTTCAGTGATCCCCTAGCTTTGATTTTATATACTATATGCAAATAACTACTGAGCAGATAAAAATGAGAAGAAGAACACATACACTCGGTGCTTTGATCTTTAGTGTCATAGGTTATTCTGTCTGGCACTTCTTGAGGAGAGTATTTTTTCTACCTCCAGATCCCTCGATACTATCTTCTCTTACCGCCATTTTATCGATGGAAGTGAAGATTTTCGTTATGATGATCGGCTCTTCGATATTAGGGGGCACTTTACCAGATATAATTGATCCACCCTTTACGAGCCGGCACAGATCTTTCGCTCACAGCAAGATATTACTCTACCTATTCTTTTCGATATGGTTTGCTTCTCTCTTTATACTTTTAACTAGTCCTACATTGTTGATTTGGATAGTATATTTTTTCATCCTAGGTTATATATCTCACTTGATTCTTGATTCGAGAACACCTGCGGGTCTTACTTGAATTATTTAGAAGATGAAATTTCAGATGTTTCGATACATTTTTTAAGATATATGACCAAACCAGAAAATAGTAATACTTGTCCGATCAAAATCGAAAGATATGACTCAAAAAGGATGGACTTTATAGAAGGAAAACCTAATATCCAGAGAAAAAATAGAATCAACAAGATCTGAAAGATTATTATGGCAATCAATACTTTGACTAAAATTTTATCTTTTTTTTTATGGTATAGTCGTCTCTATTGTTCAGATGTCTTAAGGCTAATCTTCTTTTAAATACCACGAAAAAGAGTATGCTCACAATTCCGACGACTAGCCAATATATCGAAAGT
>CAYNOV010000125.1:0-4548 GCA_964398905.1 uncultured Thermoplasmata archaeon | reverse complement strand
TGCATCTGCATCGATCATGGAGCTCCCTTCGTATTCTATTCTTGTAGAACCTCCTCCACCTCCGCCTATAGCTTTCGTAAATTCTGGATCGATATTTTCAATACCATCTCCTCCATCTCTGTATCCCCAGCCCCCCTCTGGATTTGTTCCTTTTTCGCCTACCCATAATTCGAGTTCATCATCTTGATCCGCTTCAAAAGTTCCCATAATATATCCGCCGCTACCTCCTGAAGCTTCTGTCGTTCCTGCACCTGACGCTCCGTGAACTTCTATCTCATAGATCCCGGGGTCCAGGTCTACAGTATCCTGAACACCTTCTTCGTATTGCCTTGTTTCACCTTCTGACCAGCCTCCTTGTATCTTGTTAGATGTTTCAATAAGATTTTCGTTTTTTTCTACCACGACTCCCTGAAAGGCTGTCATGGAAAGAGAGACTAAGATCAAAGTTACGATCATAAACGCGGCTTTTTTACTCGATTTCCTATCATCTGACTTATTCCAAATCATATCCATTCCTCAATCACAGGTCCTTTTACTCCCTCCGTTCGGCGGGACGTCCCACTAAATGTATCTAATAATTAAAAGTTATGGATAACTATTATATACTCAACAATCAAAATTTCAAGATTACAGAAAATAGATCAAATCCAAGATCCGATCTCCAAAATATATTTTATAGACCAACCAACCCTAAAATTAATTATGAACTAAAGGTTACCCCTCTTTGAGATATAATGACGGAACCGGAGCCTTTCAAGATCAAGATGGTGAAGTCCCTCGATAGACTTTCGCGAGAGGAGAGGGAAAAGAAGATAGAGGAAGTGGGATACAACGTTTTCAAACTGCGTTCCAAAGACGTTTTCATAGATCTTCTCACAGATTCTGGAACGACAGCGATGAGTGACAAACAATATTCTAAGATGATCGAGACGGAACAGGCCTATGCGGGGAGTGATTCTTACGAAAGATTGGAATCATCAGTAAAAGACATCTTCGGATTTGAAAAGTTCGTTGTAGTTCACCAGGGGAGAGCGGCCGAGAACGTTTTGTTCTCTATCCTTGTAGATGATGGAGATTACGTACCTAACAACATGCACTTCGATACAACTAGAGCTAACGTGAAACACAAAGGTGGAGAGCCTGTCGACCTTGTCAATGAAGAGGCTTACGAACCCTCTAAGAGATCGGACTTCAAGGGCGATATGGATGCTGATAGGCTGGAAGAGTTCATAGAGGAAAAGGGAGTGGATAACATACCGGTGATCATGTTGACCATCACCAACAACACAGGAGGAGGCCAGCCGGTTTCCATGAAGAACATCGAAGAAGTTTCAGAGATCGCTGAGCAGTACAAGATCCCTTTCTTCTTCGATGCTTGTCGCTTCGCCGAGAACGCTTACTTCATCCAGCAGCGAGAAAGCGGTTATGGAGATAAGTCTATCCGTGAAATAACGAAAGAGATGTTCAAACATGTGGATGGCTTCACATTCAGCGCTAAGAAGGAAGGTCTGGTAAACATCGGCGGCCTTATAGGAGTAAAAGACGAAGAACTTCACAGAAAATGCAAGAATCTGAGCATAATAATCGAAGGTTTTCCCACATATGGAGGTCTGGCCTGTAGGGAACTTTCTGCTATGGCGGAGGGATTGAAAGAAGCTACGAGAGAAGATTATCAAAGATACAGGCATCAGCAGGTCGAATATTTGGCGGAGAAGTTGCTTGAGAACGATGTGCCGATAATCGAGCCCGCTGGAGGTCACGCTGTCTTCGTTGATGGTGGCAGATTTTTACCGCACATACCTCCGGAAAGGTTTCCGGCTCAGGCGCTGACCACAGAACTCTACATAGAATCCGGCGTAAGAGCTGTAGAGTTAGGAACAAGTGCTTTCGGTGAAAAGGACGAAGATGGAAATATCATCCCTGCCAGAATGGAGACCATGCGCCTTGCTATACCAAGAAGGGTTTACACACTCAATCAGTTGGATTACGTTGCAGAGTCAGTGGCAAAACTCTATGAAAGGAGAGACGAGATCAGAGGGTTGAGAAGGACTTACGCCCCTGAATTACTGGGTCACTTCACCGCTGAATTCGAACCTGTGGATTAGATCATCTCTTATTAGCTTCAGGGAATTGTATCTGAAATCTCCGGTTCGGCGAGGGCGATATCTTGACGATCACTTGTTTATCCAGTGAATAATATTTTCTTCTCCCTTCCATCCTTGAAGAGATTATACCGGCTTCTTCCAATTTATTGAGGTGATGCTTCGCGGTTTTTCCGTCCAATCCGACTTTTTCCATCAACTCAGAAACGTACATATCTTCGTTAGATAAACGATGGAGTATCTCCAATCGGGCTTTTGATCCGATGATCTCTGTTGGTTCCATATCTATCACGTATAGAATTACAAAGAAAATTTATATATTTTAATGTTTTGTTCTATCATGAGTGATAAGATGCCCGAGATACCGAACGAATCCGAAGGCGAGAAAAGAGTCGTGAGAGAAGGAGATCTTGAACACGAAGTGTATTTGAACAAGGAACAGGCCGCTGATTTCTTGGAATCATTGGCGAAACAGATGAGAGAAGGAGATACAGTCACTATAACCACTGACAAATGGGAATTACCGTTCACTTTCAGAGATAATATAGAACTGGATATAGATTTCGAGGGATACGGAGAAAGAGAACTAGAAATAGAGATAGAGTTCAAGGGTAAAAGAGAGGACAAACCCCCTCAGATCTCCTAAAAACCTTTATAGATAAATTCTTCTTTTCTTTTTTATCTGAAATATTGTGGAAGACGCAACTAGATATTGATATAGTTGCGCCATCCACACCTGTTCAAAAAGACCTACATCTCGAACAGCGAGTCTGATAAGTTAGGATTTATCTCGATCCCGTGCCATCTCCACGTCCATCCCTGCGTAGGATGCCTGTATTCAATAGGTTCCCCGTCCCAATCTTTTAGGAAATCATTCATATGTCTTGAGAACTCTTCAAAGTAATTTTCATACCACATATTGTAGAAATCGACGGGTATCTCTTCCCAATGGTCTCCGTCGAAAGTCCATCCTTTGTTCAGTTCTTGATTGAATATCATCCCAGAATGGCTTCCGTCTTCTTCTCTCATCTCTATCCTCATCTTCATCTGTTCCGTGCCTATGTTCTTCACACTGTAGCTCCATTCCCAATCCATCTCCGTCGGATGAGTGAAGGACCAGGAGTACCTCAAGCTTGAAGCATCTAGCACTTGACTCGTCCCGTTTGTCCCATCACCATTTTCGCCGTTCTCATCGATACATCCACTCAAAGCGAGTCCTATCAAGAGTATCAAAGATATTCCAAACACTATTCCTTTTTTCATGTTCCACCCCCTTGATATCTATGATGTTTGCAGAAGTATTTATAGGTTTCTTTTATAAATATAGTCACATGTTTATTGAATACTCATTTGAAAAAATTTTTTATCTCATGTTTTACTTTTTTATTATAGACCATGAAATCGATAGAGATCGATAATTCCGTATTAGAGATCCAGAAAGGAGATATCACCGAACAGGAGACCGATGCGGTGGTAAACGCAGCTAACAAAAGATTAGCACCTGGAGGAGGTGTAGCAGGAGCCATACATAGAGCAGCTGGACCCGAATTATATGAAGAGTGTAAACAGCTCGGAGGTTGTGAGACCGGGGATGCGAAGATAACCGGAGGTTATCGACTGCCTGCTGAATTTGTCATCCATACCGTCGGTCCTGTCTATTCAGGCAGTGAAAACGATGAGAAGGACCTTAGAAGTTCTTATCGTCGAAGTTTAGAAGTTGCGGTTGAGAACGAAATAAAGAGTGTTTCTTTCCCATCGATCAGCACAGGAGCATTTGGATATCCTACCAGTGAAGCTGCTGAGATAGCCTTGGATGAGATAAAACACTTCTTGGAAGGGAACAACGGAATAGATCTGGTCAGGATGGTCCTTTTCAGCGAAGATGACTATGAGATATATCTAGAGAAAGCGGAAGAGATATATTGATCATCGACTCGGGTCGTGACCACTCTCCATCTCGTCTATATGAGGCTCTAGTCTTTTCTTCATGTATTTTGTGAGTATTTGATATCCGTATTTTTTTAATCTATTGACTCCGTAGATGACGCTCAAATCCTCGATGAGTTTTGGCACTATATCGAAATCTTTCTTTATACATCTAGCGAGAAGCTGCCAGTGTTCGGGTTTCATATCCTCCCTTGAGAAGAAGTCCTCACCCTCGTTGAGTCCCAATGGAACGAACATCAGAGGAACTATCAGGAAGTCATTGTCCCATATATCATCCAGTAATTCCATGGTCTCCATCACATCGTTGGAAGTTTCACCAGGAAGTCCCATGATGGCCGTTATACACGGTACCCAGTCGTTCTGATCGAAGATATCAAAGGACTTTCTAACTACGGACGGCCATTCTTCAGGATTGAAAGGTTTAGCTTTTCCTTTTAGGTGTTTTTTAGCTAGTTTTTTCGATCCTGTTTCAAGTCCAACCTGAGCAGAGAACCACGGT
>CAYNOV010000124.1:0-4587 GCA_964398905.1 uncultured Thermoplasmata archaeon | reverse complement strand
AGAGCCTACAGGAGAAGAGACCGTGAAATACGGGGAGATAGTCGAATACACGTTGGAGAACGCGTTGACCTATGATGTTGAATTGACTGTTTATGATGAAGAAGGCAACACCGGTACTGATACCATGGAGATATATGCGGTCGATACAGAAGATCCCGTAGCCGAAGCTGGTTCGTCAGACCGTACTAGACTCGGAGTTGAATATACTTTCGATGGTTCTGGATCCACTGATAATGTTGAGGTGGTCGGATGGAGCTGGACCATAGAAGGCGTGTCAGGAGAAGCTGATGGATTTGAAGATACGGTCGAAGGAGAGATCGCAGAATACGAATTCCAGTATACTGGTATCTACGAGGTAGTACTAGAGGTAAGCGACGCTGAAGGAAATACCGATTCTGATAGGATATCTCTAGTGGTAGACGAAGCATCACAATTGGACAGCTTTGATGTTGAGATCACCGATATAGAAGCCGGTGAAAGACCTTTGGTAGTTATACACGATGCAGTCGATCAGTACGGACAATCTTTTGAAGGTGATACGTCGTTCGAGTTCGAGTACTACGGTCGTGAGGAAGAGGTCGAACTGACTTTCTCCGGCGGTGAAGCCGAATACGAACTTGAAGAGATCACTGAAGCCGGTGAGCACAGATTCACTGTTGAGGCTGAAAGTCAAGTAAGATCCGGTATTTTGACGGTTCTTCCCGGCGAAGTAGATTCGGTCGTGGTGATCCCGGACGAGGATCGGATCGTCAATACGGGTGAAAGTCTTGAATTTGAAGCCGTTGGCTATGACGAATACGGGAACATCGTCACAGATGATGTCGATGATTTCGAGTGGGATAATGCAGATATCGGCACTTTCTCGGAAGAGAGTCCGGGCGATTATGAAGTTACAGCTTCTTACGAAGGTGTGGCCTCTAGTCCAGTGATTGTTACCGTCGAAGAAGATGATCCAATTACAGTAGAAGAAGATGGTCCTGGTACAATTGCTTGGGCTTTAGGTTTGATCGGATGGATCGTAGCGGTAGCCGCATTGGTATATATCGCATCTTTAAGGAAGAAGAGTGAAGAAGACGAATTCGAGGAGTTTGAAGAAGAACCTGCCGAAGAACTGGAATAAGGAAGAGCGACAAAACCCCTTTTTACTTTTCTATATTTTCTCTGGTTGCTGGCACCGATGTTACAAACGATATCTAGATGGAACCACAGGAAAATAGGTTTTCCTTTTAGGAAACCTCGATGCGCAAGCGATGAAAACCGTTGTAGGTGTTAAATGTAATACTAAATCTATTATAGGCATAATAATTTTAAGCTTGATATCGATATGTTAGATAAAAGAACGGTGGAGAGAACGGTCAAAAAGAAGGATAGGTACTGCAAACACTGTGAAGAGCATACGTCACATGTAAAGAAATCTAAGGATGGTAAGACATTCTGGAGATGTGAGAAATGCTTGAACTTGAATTGACTATTCAGATACCTCTCTGTTCTTCGACGTATAATCTTGCGCCTCCCGAGTCGTAGATCCTGTTAGAGTCGTTCGAGATGTTTTTTTCGTAGTTTTCTATCTGTCTCACCGCGGTCGTGTTCCCATACCTTATCTCGATGTAGTTGTTGAAGTAGTCCGTGAAGAGTATCGGCGAGAGTTGCGTGTCAGTCCTCGGTATCCGGTAGCCGTAGGGCTGATCTATTGGTGAAGTTCCTCTGGCGCGGAACTGTCTCGTCGTGGTGTGGTCCTCGCTGGTTTTCGACTCGATGTATCTGAACATGCCTTCGTGCGTGTCCGTGACGTAGATGCGCTCTTCGAAGTTGCGTTCAGCGTGTAGACCCGCCTGGTAAGCTGAACGGGAAGGGGTCTCTATCGCGTCGATACTGCTCTTGGTGACAGGTACAGTCAGTAGAAGGGCCGCTATGACCACTATGACCGTTATCTGCAGCAGCTTTTTCGTGTTCTGGTTTTTTAGTGATCTGATCTTTTTTACGAGGGGAAATCTGTTCGGAGAGAAGTGTTTCAGGAGCGCCACCGTAAGTATAGATGCTGGTATGAGCGAGAACATGAATGTCCTTTCCATGTATCTGCCCTGATGAGTGAGCGGGTAAGCGAGCCAGAGGTAGATGGAGAAAAACCACGCTCCGAGGAGAAGAGCTTTCCTGGGCAGTCTCTTGTAGAGCGTTATAAATCCGAGGAACGCCAGCGATGAATGTAACGCTCCCGAGAACATCCTGAGCCTGTTGACGAACTCGTACTGGATCGAGGTATCTGCTGGACCACCTAAAGCGAATTCCGTTGTTTCTCTCTCCAGGAAATCCTGAGCTACAGAATCGACGTAATGGTTGATCTCCGGGACGAAAGTGTAGAATATTCCAGTTACCGCGATAAAGACGATCAGTAGCGGTATGAAAGGTCGGAGGTAGTTCTCCTTCGCATCGTCGAAAGAGGTGACGATGTAAACGAGAGCTAGAACTACCATGTTGAAGGAAGTGATTATAAGCATACCGGGATGTGAAGGGACCAGCGCGAAGAGGATTATCGCCGCTACGATACCGACGCGGTAGGAGCGCGTATCTATGTAGAGGAAAAGGGCGAGCCAGAAAGCGGTCCATAGCATGAGTGTAAAAGGTTGTCTCGCGAGGTGGTATTCCATGTACCAGTTCAGTGCGAGGAAAGTGAGAGGCGCTGCTGGAGCCCACCTGGTGGAGATCCTCCTCGCTATCGTGAAAAGGAAAAGAGCTATCGTGCCCGCGAGGATGGTTGGAAAGAGCCTCGCTAGAGTCATCATCTCCACGTTAATCATCATGGCGGTGCTCGCCTGAAATATGTGGGAACCGGGAAAGTTTATCCTTGCGAAGTCGACCGTGCCGGTTTCTACGATGGAGAGAACGGAAGGGATCACGTGATACACGTCGAAGACCGGGACCATGTCGTGGACTATGTGAGGTAGAGAGTAAAGAAAAAGGACGGGAATGATCGAGGAGACCAGACCAAGATATTTTCTTTTCTGTGAGATCGAGAGTACGATAGCGCACAGAGAAGCGAAGAGTCCGAGCCAAAAAGTGAACGGTAAGGAAGAAGCGTACCAGAAGACCGACGGTTCGGGAGCGCCAGCATCCGTTAAAGGAACGGACAGCAGGAAAAAGAAGAGCGATAGCGATATGAATAGATAGATCGATCTTCCGCGCTTCAAGGTCTTGATCTTTGAGGTCACGGTATGAGAATGTATTGCTTTATGTAAAAGTTTTTATTCGTTGCTATCACGCTGTTATCCCCTCCAGAACGAGGGATAGTTTAAATAGTATGCGTTAAACTTATTAAGGATAAATCGATTCACACCGATGAGGTCCCCAGGGGGTAATGTGAGTCCAGGTACGTGGACGGGTGATGATCTAGCGGTAGATGGTTTGAGTGCATTGGAACGAAAAAGGGTCGATAATTTGGAAGAAGCGATGGTTGGCGTACCGGCTTATAACGAAGAAGATACTATAGCCAGCGTGGTGATGAAAGTACAGGATCACGTTGATAACGTTGTTGTAGTCGACGACGGCAGTAACGACGATACCGCGAGATTGGCGGAGAAAGCCGGCGCGCACGTCATAGAGCACGAGAGGAACATGGGTAAGGGAGAGGCCATGAAGACCCTGTTCCAGTATGCCAGGCAGAAGGATGCGAGCGCTCTGGTCACTCTAGACGGTGATGGACAACATCCCGAGCACGAGATAACCAATCTTTTGGACAATGTTTTGAGCGAAGAGCACGACATAGCTATAGGGTCTAGGTTTTTGGAAGAAGATCACAAAAATCAGGTCCCTGCATACAGAAGATTGGGTAACTGGATGTTGTCGGTCGTGACCCCCACCGGTAAGGCGAAGAACGGTGAAAATGGAGAGAGAGGCTCTGTAAAAGATACGCAGAGCGGTTTCAGAGCTTATTCCTCTGAAGCCATAAGGAAGATCACTCCGAACGAGAAGAGCTTGGGTGTGGATTCCGAGATACTGATACAGGCTAGAAAGTACGATCTGGATATAGTCGAGATGCCCGCGACCGTCTCTTATGACGGAAAGACGTCTCACGAAGGTCCGATAAGGCACACTCTGAGCGTGATGGGCTCTATCGTCAGGTACATAGAGACGAGACATTCGCTTCTGACCTTTGGGTTGCCCGGCTTGATAGCGTTCTTTCTTGGATTGATCATCGGAGTCAGAGCTCTAACTTGGTGGAACAGGACGGGTGTCTGGCCCGTGGGGCACGTGCTGATCGGGGGACTCCTCGTGATAGGTGGTATGGCCATGGGTATCACCGGTCTGATACTACATGCGATAATAAACGCGCACAGGCGTGATTACAGATGATCTCGTAGCTGTGAACGTGCTCTTTGAGGATCTGAATATCATCTGAGAGTTGATGGAAACCTTTGGCGCATGATCCCCGTGCCGATCTGGACCGAGCCTTTGAGGCTGTGAGGATAGGATCTGCGGGATGAGAGTGGGGTCTGTTGTGGGAGTGTTGGAGTTTAAGGATGAGTTATTGGGTATTTGGAAAGGATAGAACTTTGATCGCCATTACATTTTAATAGTATCGTAACGCTATGG
>CAYNOV010000123.1:0-4652 GCA_964398905.1 uncultured Thermoplasmata archaeon | reverse complement strand
AGGATCGGTATTGACTTCTCCCGCAGGCCACTCGTCGAAATTACCTAGAGGGGCTTCTATCCTTTCAAGGTTGACGCCCATGTAAACGGTTTTAGCGTTGCCGTCATCGTAAGTAGAAGCGAAGTTTTGACCTTCTCTGCCCTTGAAAAGTACTTCTCCATCCTCACTAGTGTCAGAGAAAGTCGTGTAATCCATATCTTCTATTTCATATTTCAAACCGTGACCTACAGGATTGTTCTCTTGTCCAATCAGTTCGTCCGTTTCGACTCTACCATTTATACTAAGTGGATCGATACCCATATATTCGATCAGCCTATCTCCACCGTCATCTTCAAAGTTTCTTTCATGGAGGAATTCCAATAGATGTTCACCCATGAACATCATGTTAGCTCCACCCTGATGTCCGAGATATCTTCCGATGTTGCTTACATCATTATCTGTAAATAGATCGGGTTCATCCTCTTCGCCATCGAATCCCCTTTCTCCGGTTATCCAGAAAATAGAATTGAAATTCAACATGTATTCTAGGTCAGGTCCTTCTTCGATTTCGTTTCCATCCATACCTATCTCATATATCTCGTAATCATTACCCTCTACGTGATCCAGCATCTCGAAAGTTTCGTTCAAATCTGAAACAGTATCGTGGTAACCCTCCTCTTCAGAAAGGGTCGAATCAACAACCAAAGTCGAATAATGAACATTGGCGTATATCTCGTCCTCGCTTATATCTAAATTCTTATAGGTGATATCATTTGTTTCAGGATTCGCCTGGTCTATCTCTCCGAAATAGTCCGCCTTCACCAACAACTCGTGAACTCCTAGCTCTTCAGCGGTCCAAGTGAAAGTCACCGTTGCGGTTCCTCCATTAGCGGGCAAAAACAGATTCACATCATCGGGCGGTGAGATCACTTCCTCACCATCGTTCCTGACCAATCTAACTGTATTGTTCAACGATAAATCTTCTGGTCCGTTGTTCCTGAAGGTCGCGGTTATCTCTATCTCATCCATATACATCGGTGCCGTAGGTTCGATATCCTGTGATGTCACAGCCACGTCGACACCGGTCCTAACAGATATGTTCGTAGTCCAGCCTATGACTTCTCCAGCTAAAGCGGTCCTTATGCCAGGATCTGATACCTGTTTGAAGAGGAAGGAATTTATGGCAGTTCTATTATGTCCGTCTTCGGTTTCAAGTCCTGCCCCAAAATAATTTCCCTCCTCATATTCCAATACGTTTCTTTCTTCATCAACCTCATCATCTTTGATCGACATTTCATCATATGTGGTCTCCTCTCTTTGCGTGATATTGAACTCTAGATCACCAAAGGTACCTCCACCACCAGAAAGCATTCTTTCATCATCGTATTCACTTCCTTCAAAACTATGATGCCCTAATTTCTCTTCAAGACCTCCAAGTTGGACCGCCTCGATGTTCGTACCCATCACCCAGAGTCCTCCATCGTTATCTTCGATGTAATCATTTAGGTCATCTGCAGCATCTTCCAACAAAGGTGTATAATCGTTATCTGTTCTATTTCCAGACATCCAAATTATTATACTGTGATCATCGAATTCTATATCCTCTTCATCATATTCCTCTTCTAAGACCCGAACTTCGTGATCTAGATTCAAACCTGAAAGTGCATTACTCATCAACTCGGCTTCAGGCAGTTCATCAGCACTCCTGTCTTCGACCACGAGAACGTGTGGATCAACATAAACAACGATGCTCCTTTCTGTACCTTCCCAATTATCATCGTCTTCAGGTTCAACGATGATATCTATCTCGTGTCTTCCACTCCCCTGGATCTCCCACTCAGCAGAGATCTCAGTAGGAGCAGGTCCGTGCTCTATAACTTCCGAACTATTTACTACATCATCTTCACTTTCCTCCCCCTCATGGTGGTCGTAGATGTACCAGTGAGTACTGGCATTTTCAGGTCCTTGATTAAATACTTCAGCGTTCAGAGTGAAGTCATCTCCGTGTGAAGGAGAAGATGGAGTGAATTCTATACGACCCATCTCCAATTCCCTTGGGTGCCTCTCAGCAGGCCTCTTACCTACGTTGAGTTCAACCCATTCTTCAGACGTTACCTCATCGACTTCCGCAACGATCTTCAAACTGTAGCTTTTTTCAGTAGCGACCGGGGAGATACCGAGACTTCTGTTCTCGTATCTATCTCCAGATTCTCTTTCAAAGCTTATCGTATCGCCGCTGTCATAGTCAGCCCAAAGTTGATCATCCCTCACCGAAACATAGACGTCAACATCTTCAGCCCCCTCTATATTACTGAGTTGTGCAACGATATCGATCTCTTCGCCCTGTTCAGCATAGTTCCTCCACTCGTGCTTGTACCGTATGTAAGCATTACTGATGTCCGCTCTACCTGGATCATCTACGGTGAGTTCAGTTTGGTATACAACACGGTTAGTTTCGATATTTTGTATTATCAATTCAAGGTCCTCACCTATATCCCCGGATCTATCTGACATGTCTATCCGAACTTCTTCACCGACAGACCATCCGTCCCCTGGACCTTCTTCAAGATCGCCCTCTTCGTACCTTCCTATCAGTTCATCACCTGAATAAACCGTAAACCTCAGCTCACTCATATCCAGCGTACTACCACCGTTGTGGGTGATTTCCACCTCGTACGGTTCGTAATCGACCAACATCTCCACGTGATCTCTTCTCTCCGGCTCTTCCAAAGTCGTAACCGTAGCATAGACACTCGAAAACAAAACCACAGTTATGCCGAGTGTCAAAATAGTGCCGACCACTTCGGAGACGCCTTCTTCATCCTCAAAAAATCTATTAAATGATGACATGATATCTCCAATTTACTTCTTGAAAGTTATATCTATTTATTTAAGCATTGTCCGGAAATTTCCATAATACCATGGGAAATAAGGTCTCTATTTCAAAGTATCGAACAACATCCAGAAGTCTAAATACTTCTAAAATTTTCTTTTCCCGCGATATCCTCGCATAAAAATGCCTAAACTTCTAAATAAAAGGAAAAGTTTATGTTTTGTGAAAACATTGTCCTAATGACGATGAAAATAGGTGAAATGATGGGAGATGGATCCGATATAGGGATATTAGATAGAACGAAGAGTTTCTTCAAAAATAAGTCGATAACACCTTCTGACAAAGCTGACGATTTCATAACAAAAAATATGCCGGAATATATCGAAGAGTACAAGTTGGCGACTCGCTCAGACCTCAGCGGCATCGACAAAAGGATAGAGAGCTTTGTCGAAGAGATATCTGCTCTAAAAGATTGGAAGGAAGAGACACAGAAAAGGGTCCATGAAGATATCCGCAGGATAGAAAGGCTCGAAAAAAAACTAGATATTGAGGAGGAGAAATGATGGCGGTCTATACCACCCTCATCGTGATCTTGGTCATACTGATAATGATTGGCATCTTCATGTTCTTCCGGCACAGAGCACGGAATAAAGCTTTAAAAGATAAATACGGCCATGTTCCCAGTCACACTGAGCTCTATTTCGAAGAGTTCTTCGAAGACATGATCGACAGTTGGGACCTGGTCAGACAGGACGAAGCTCAGCAGTGGGCCGAAAATATGGACGACAGATTGTCTAATCTGTCTCAAAGAGTTGAATCCCTCAAAACCAAAAAGAGAGATATCGATCAAGAGCTAGATATCGTGGAAAATAGAATAGAACGGTTTGAAACGGAGGAAAGGAGATGAGAAAATGACTTTAGCTGAAACCATATCTAACAATTTCCTACAGATATTTTACTCGATAGTGGTCGTGATAATCCTCTTGATCATAGCGAAGGTCATCCATACTAGGGAAAAATCCAAAGAGAGAAGGGAACTCGCGGAGTTCAGACTAAAGCACAGAAAATTGGACATGCAGAGGAAACACATGCATCTAGATAAGCTCAAAGAGGCGTCTATGGTCCTCAAAGACGAGGAAAAAGAGAATATAGACAATATAGAGAGAGATAAGGCAGTTCTGTCTAGAAGGTCTCTTGCCATGATGAACGAGATCGAAGAGAGGATGCAGAGACTCGAAAGAGGAGCCGACAACGCCAAGCTGATGAAGACCATGAAAAAGATAGATAGAGCTGAAAGAGAATTATTTGGAAAGGAGGATCGATAATCATGGGAGAATTCGCAAATAAGAGTGTGAAAAAGACCTCAAACATATTGGATCGTATCGAAGAAACTCTATTTCCTGGCGAACTGGAGATAGAGGGCACCGGTTATGATAGGAGACTTCTCGATCGCAGACTCGAAAAGTATCTGGACAGGCATTTTGACGAATATATCAAAGAATACGGGCTTGTAAGAGAACTTCATCTGGAAGTTTACGAAGACAAATACGAGAAATGCCTACAAGATGTTGATCGATTGGAAGATTTTCAGAAAGACATCGAAGCTGAACTCTCTACGCTCAAGAGAAGACTTGACAGGATAGAAGAAGAGATGGATCTTTAGGAGGGGACCTGATTGGAAAAGAAAGTGATGGACAAAAAACGCTTCAAACGCCTTATAAACAGCTATGTGCTAGCACAGGAAGATCCGGGGCAAAATCTCGAACTCCTACAAAGATACTTGAAGGCAAAAGGCATAGCCGATGTCAGTAAAGAGGTCCTCAAACAAGAGATCGCATCA
>CAYNOV010000122.1:0-4659 GCA_964398905.1 uncultured Thermoplasmata archaeon | reverse complement strand
TTTTTCTTTCCAGTTCATCCACTTTTTTCTTTCTTTCTTCCACCTTCTCGGAGAGATCGATGTTTTTCAGATACTTCTCATGTGCCTCGCCGAGTTCCTTCATTTCCTCTTCGACTTCTTTAATTTCGTCTTCGACATCACCGTATTGGTCCTTTTCTTCTTCTAGATCATCTTTCTGTTCAATTAGATCTTCTATTTTTCCTTCAACTTCCTTAAGATGTTCCTCAGCTTCCTCATTATCCTGATATCTCACTTTTGCTTCCTCGTATTTCATTTTCGGATCTCCTAGTTCTTCCAATCTTTTTTCCAGTTCTTCTCTCTTTTCCACAGAATCCTTCAAATCGCTCATTTCTTCCTTTAACTCGTCCTCTTCCTCTTCCATCTCTTGGATTTCTGACTTTATCTCTTTAACCCTGTCCTCGAGATCGTCTAGTCTCTGAAATTGTTCTTTCGCGCGTTCGGCTTCTTCTATCCCAGGTCGGAGATCCGCCTCTATCTTCTTCTCGATTTCTTTGATTTCATGTTCTGCGATCCCGATCGATTCTCTTTTTTCTTCGATGATCTCTTTCCTGTGCTCCTCGGTAAGTTTCTGTCCACACGTAGGGCATTGTGCTTCCTCGGTTTCTTCTAACCTTTTCACCGCTTCTTTCTCATCGTCTATCTTGCTATCTAGAACAGATATCTTCTGCGTGAGTTCTTCTCTCTTTTCTTTCAGCTCAGGTAGCGATTTAGCTTTATTCTCCAGTTCTTTTATTTCCTCGATTTCCTCCTTTTTCTCCTCGTGTTGATCCCTTTTAGTTTCGATATCATCTTGGAGATCTTCCAGTTCTTCTATCCTATCTTCAAGTTTCTCCTCATCCATCTCTACGCATTTCAGTTCCTCTTCAAGTTCCTCCTGTTCCTCCACCCTAGGTTTGAGGTCTTCCATTAATGACTTACTTTCTTTAGCTGTCACGACCTTTTCTTCTAGATTCTTTTTCTTTTCAGTCAAGCGACTAAGTTCTTTTTCGAGTTCGTCGATCATTTCTTTTAGCTCATCCTTTTCCTCTTTCAATTCCTTGAGTTCATCCAATCTTTCATTATGCTCTTCGTATAGCTCGTGCTCATCCTTAGTTTCCTCGACTATCTTTTTGGCCTCTTCTGCCTTTTCAAGACTTTCCTCTGCGTCGGATAACAATTCTTCTTTTGTTTTCAGTTTATCTTCTTTTGAAGAGATTTCACTTTCTAAATCATCGATCTTTTCTTTCAGGTTTTGCAGCTCTTGTTCTCTATCCTTGAGTTCCTCTATCTTTTCCTCAGCTTCTTCTCTCTTTTTCTTGGATTCCTCTATCTCTTTTTCCAGAAATTCTTTCTTATCCAGAAGGTCGGATAGATCTTCCACTTTTGTTTTCAACCTAGTTATTTCCTCATTGACGTCACTCATCTCTTTCTCAAAAACTTTCTCCACCGGTCTCATGTCATCATAAAGGTCCCTGTATAGATCTACCTCAAGGAGCGGATTGAAAACATCTTTTCGCTCCCTTGGAGTTTTTGCAAAATCGTTAGTGAATTTACCTTGTGGAACACCCACGCTTGACTGCCACAGAGTGCTTAGACCCATCGACTCTGGGATGCCTAGATGTTCTTTTATCCAACTTATGACTTCATTCTTGCTGCCCAGGTCAAGTCTAGCATTGTCTTTTTTCCTGTAAACCTCATATTTAGATCGACCAACATATCTTTCAATCGTGTATTTCTCACCATCTTTTTCGGAGATAAAAGTGACACGTACCTTACCGGAATTCTCCCCGTCCCTAACGAGATCATCTTGTGTCAGGGAAGTCGGAGAATAATCAAACATGGCGAACCCCACTCCTTCACAGATGGTCGACTTGCCTGCGCCATTTTCTCCGATTATAGCGTTGACGCCTTCCTGAAGTTCTATGTTCGTTGGAGGGTCAGCATAACTTTTGAAATTTTTCAACTCGACATCTGTTATCTTCATTCCTTTTCACCTCCCTCAGGAAAAAGATTTCTTCTCTTTTTCTTGATATTTTCGGCTATGCTTTCTGGAGGTTCGTCGGATAACAACTCTTTCTTGATAGCCATCAACATCTCTGAAACCTCTTCTTTTTTCTCCCTGTATCTTGAGTCCTGCTCGGCTTTCAGCTGAAAAACCGCATTCTCCAACTTCTTCCTGTTCAGCTGTCCTTCCTCGTCGAAAATTTCGTCTCGGCCACCATCGATCTCCTCTACAACTTTTTCAGTTTCTATAGATTCAGTTGCATCGCTAGGCTGTACCTTCACCGCATCCGTTTTTTCCCTGACGATATCCATGAGTTCTTCTATGTCAAGGATGGATCTGCTGAAACGAAGCAATCCCTTCAATCTCAAGTCGAGGATCGGATCCCTCCTTTCGCCACGTTTCATGTGATGTTCTTTCTCCTGAATTTTTTCAAGACCTTCGAGTTCTTCTTCCACCTTTGCTTTGAAACCTTCCAACAATTCGCTTTTGTTGTCGTATTGTTCAACTGAGAACTCTATTTTGTAGAAGGGTCTTCTCTTAGACAACCTGTGTTCAACATCTATATCATTCTCACCAGTCACTTTGCCGATGTAGTAACCCAGGTCCCAAGTAGCCTCTCTTGTATTGTGAGCTTCCAACGATCCGGGGTTGAAAACCCAATCTCCGTGGCTGTAATTTTTATGAAGGTGTCCCAATGCTACGTAATCAACTACATCTTCCATTTGTGTGAGTTTATTGTAAGATATACCGCCGCTCATTCCTGGTATGTGTCCCTCGATGCCGAAATGTCCCATGAAGATGGTGTAATCTGGCTCTCCATACTCGTCATTTATCATCTCTATCTCTCTAGTGACTGTGTCTAGCCTTTCGCCGGTTCTCTGTCCCGAG
Organism: uncultured Thermoplasmata archaeon; assembly: GCA_964398905.1. Classification (GTDB taxonomy): domain Archaea; phylum Thermoplasmatota; class Thermoplasmata; order Halarchaeoplasmatales; family Halarchaeoplasmataceae; genus Natronoplasma. Next base: position 1,766 of record CAYNOV010000122.1, on the reverse strand, counting down.
TACTGCAAGCCAAATATCCTGACGCCGTCGAATTCCACGAATCCGGATGAGATACCGGGTTCATCAAAATCGTGTTCCTCATAGACGGGTCCTTCATCCGTGAAATCACCTTCGAGCAGGATCACTTTGCCTTTCGAATGTAGATATTCCAGCCACGTGAGGTCTTCCTTGTAAAGTTTTGAATCGTGATTCCCCTGTATAACTACCACAGGTACGTCGTTCTTCCAGAAAATATCTAAGCCTTTTTCCGCATCTCGAAGGGCCCTTGCGTTCACCTTCTTGTGATGGAAAAGATCACCGCTGAAGATCGCGAAATCTATATCTTCTTCTAACCCATCCTTTATCGCGGTCCTGAAAGACATGTACATGTCGTCTCTTCGCAGTTTCATGTTGTACTGCCTGTGCCCTATATGCGCGTCCGAGAAGTGCATGAAATTAGTCATATATACTCATCCTCCTGTTTTGAACCTGATCTTTTGATAAGCGTTCTGAACTTTTCGCCCTCGATTTCGAAATGGTTTGTCGCGTAACTTGTCATATTTTTTCCACCTGATTTTGTTACGAATATATTCGTAGCTTTACTAATCAATATAGTTGTAGTTTATTTAAGACTTACGGATTTTTTCGTTATAAAACAAAAAATACTTATTTTATAACTAATTAATACGTAACGCATGAGCGAAACAGCTAAGGGCATACACATAGCTGCTGGCAGTTTCGAGTACGACAGGATAATGATCCCGATAATGACGCAGTACCCAGTAGAGAAACTGGTCATACTCCAATCAGACACTTCTGAGGAGTACCCAGGTGCCAATGATATCACCCAGCACTTCGTTGACAAAATAATGGATAATCCGATCCCAGTAGAGATAGAAGACACAGACATCTATGACTTCGATTCCGTGTTCCAAAAGACGGTAGAGCTGATAAGACACTACACCTCGAAAGGAAAGATAATTTATTTGAACATATCTTCCGCACCGAAACTGGCACTTGTCGCTATGATGGCGGCCGCTTTTTTCACGCCCGATAAAAGCAATGTTGAGATCTTTTACGGTTCTCCAAAAGATTACGTCGTTCCAAAGCTTTTCACCGAACTCGGTCTTTTTGCAGAAGATGGTGAAAAAGAGATCAACATAGAAAAAATGGAAAAATTAGGCGAAGAGTTCATGGAAAATGGTATGGGAAAAGGCATCAAAGAGTACGAGGAGATCCCTGTTTTCCCTATACAGGAGATAACAGAGGTTGACAGGAAGATAATGAACGTTTTGAAGAAAGAAGACGGCGTCGGATCCATAAAAGACCTGATTGAGGGATTGGAAAAAGATGAAAATTTGAATGTGAAGAGGTCGAGCCTTCAATACCGTATGGAAAAACTGGGAAAAATGAACTTAATCGAAAGAGACCCGGACACCCGTAAAGTGAAAGTCATGCTTACAAGGACAGGAGAGATATATCTGGATTCCAAAGGTGATCCCGATGAGTGAACTGACCTTCTACGGTGGCGTCGGGGAGATCGGTGGCAACAAGATATTGTTGAATACGGGAGAAGACAAAATATTTCTGGACTTCGGGAAAAATTTCGGCAAAGAGAAAGCCTACTACGATGAACCCTATCTTGCCGCGAGAGATGAATCACATTTGTTGAATCTTGGGCTTTTGCCTCGTATTAAAGGGATATACAAGGGTGAAGAGGAACCGGACATCGACGGTGTTCTAATAACTCATCCACATTTAGACCATTGGGGTTACACATGTTTTCT
>CAYNOV010000121.1:0-4741 GCA_964398905.1 uncultured Thermoplasmata archaeon | reverse complement strand
TGCTAAATTCTATTATGTCTTCCTATATAATTACCTTTCTAAAAGAGTAGACATGCCCATACCGCCGCCTACACAAAGACTCGCTGTTCCTCTTTTATCTTCTCTTCTTATCATCTCGTATAGAAGCGATACGATTATCCTCGCGCCAGTAGCACCTATCGGGTGGCCTAATGATATGCCGGAACCATTCGGATTAATGTTTTCGGATCCTTCTTCGTTGATACCGACTCCGTATCTAGGCGAGTTACTCTCTTTCATGCACGCTAGAACTTGAGCGGCGAATGCCTCATTTTCTTCAAAAAGGTCGATATCATTCTTTTCGTAACCTTCTTTTCTGAGGAGTTTTTCCTGGGCTACAGATGCACCAAGACCCATGTATTGTGGATCTAAAGCAGCGGAAGCATAGCCTCCAACTGAAGCCAATATATCTAGATCATTTTTTTCTGCATACTCCCGTGAAGTGATCAACAATGCTGCGGCCCCATCTGAGATACTAGAAGAAGTAGCCGCTGTTATAGTACCGTCCTTTTTGAATGCTGGAGGAAGATCTTTGACGGATTCAAGATCTGTATCTCTCGGTGCTTCGTCTTTTTCAACCATTTCTCCGCGGACTTCCACAGGTACGATCTCATCTTCAAAAAGACCTTCTTCTTGAGCTTTTAATGCCCTATTGTGGCTTTCAACCGCCAATCTTTCTTGTTCTTCTCTTGATATGTCGTAAGCTTCTGCGAGGTTTTCAGCGGTGATACCCATATGGCAGTCATAGAATATTTCGTAAAGTCCGTCCCACACCATCATATCTTTAATCTCACTAGTGGCGTCTAAAGCCATCGGTTGACCCCAACGGTTGTTCGGAAGGAGATAAGGAGCATTCGTCATACTCTCAAATCCTCCAGCGATGACTGCCTCTCCATTACCGCTCTCTATTTTTTCTGCAGCTAAAGTCACTGCTTTCATCCCAGAAGCGCAAACTTTGTTTACGGAAAATGCCGGTACTTCTCTCGGTAATCCTGCTGTTATCGCAGCTTGACGTGCTGGATTTTGTCCCTGTCCTCCCTGCAGAACATTTCCCATGATCACTTCATCTATATCCAAAGATTGAAGACTTTCATCCCAGTCCCTATATTCTTGCTCGATAGGGCATTTCTCTACTTCGCTGAACTTTTCAGGCCGACATACCCTACGGTTTTCAGTTATAGAAGGTCTAGCATCTATCTTATCAAAGAGACCTTCGATAACTGTACGACCCAATTCCACCGCGCTAAGATCTTTTAATGCACTTCCAAACTTACCTTGAGGCGTCCTAACCGCCGAGACTACAACTGCTTCCTTCATTTTTATCACTCTTTAATACACAACTGATATTGCGATTTCATTCGGTGGTATGAAAGAGGCATATATAAAATTGTCGAATTTTAAATTAGTCAATAGTCTAAATGAGCTCTGAGCTAAACGAACTTGAATTCAACTCTATATAACATTTCAGTAGCAGGAAAAACGACCTCTACATATCTTGACCTGTTATGGGAAAAATTTATCTATTTTTAGTATAGTTAATGCCCGATTAGTATGTCTGAAGAACACAACATGTACGATTACGAGAAGGTGAGAGAGGAGTTCGAGTGGGATGTTCCCGAGTACTACAATTTCGCTTTCGATGAGGTCGACCAGAGAGCGGAAGAGATGCCCGATAAAGACGCGCTGATCTCTATCGACAACTCTGGAGAGAACGCTCAAAGACACTCATTTAAAGAGTTGAAAGAACTATCCAATAAATTCGCCAATGCTTTGTTAGATATGGGGATGGAAAAAGGGGATAGAGCGATGGTTTTAGTCCATAGGGTACCAGAATGGTACTTCGCGGTCCTCGGCATGATAAAGATAGGTGTCATTCCCATCCCAACTCCAAACCTAGCGGTTTCTGAAGATATCAAATACAGAGTCAACAGGTCCGAAGCGAGCACCATAGTCACTGATTGGTCCAATCATGAAAAGGTTGAAAAAGTTCGAGATGACGAGGAACTTTCTTCACTAAAGAATTTCATAATGGTCAAAGGTGAAGAGGACAAGGAAGGTTGGATAGATTTTGAAGAATTACTTGATGAGCATTCCGCCGACCTCGATAAAGACGATGTGGAGTCTACGAAGAGCGATGATCCGATGCTCATCTACTTCACTTCTGGTACGACTGGAAAACCAAAGATGGTACTTCACACACATTCATACCCTTTAGGACATGAAGTCACCGCTAGATTCGTCCAGGATCTGAAAGAAGACGATATAAATTGGACTATAGCCGACAACGGTTGGGCGAAAGCCGTCTGGGGTAAACTATTCGGACAGTGGGTCGTGGGTGCGACCGTAGTACAACAGAACATCACCGGTAAATTCGATCCTAAGAAGGCACTTAAGATACTTCAGGATTATAGTATAACTACTTTCTGCGTACCTCCAACCATATACAAGATGATGATAAACGAGGACGTAGATAGTTATGATCTGAGCTCACTTAGACACTGCCTGAGTGCTGGAGAGCCGTTGAATCCTGACGTTATAGATAAGTGGGAAGAGTACACTGGGTTGAGGATATACGATTACTACGGACAGACAGAGTCGGTTGCGCTCGTAGCCAACTATCCCACAATGGAAGTAAAACCCGGTTCGATGGGTAAACCAACTCCTGGACACGAAGTGGACATCATAGACGACAACTGCGAAAAAGTACCGACTGGAGAAACCGGCCATATAGCTCTGAAGGTAAAACCTGAAAGACCACCTGGTCTATTCAAAGAATACTGGAAAGACGAAGAGAAGACCGCCAGCGTGTTCGAAGGTGATTGGTACTTCACAGGAGACAGAGCTTATAAAGATGAAGACGGTTATTTCTGGTTCGTGGGAAGAGCGGACGATGTGATCAAAGCATCAGGCTACAGGATCGGTCCTTTCGAGGTCGAGAGTGCATTGCAGGAACATCCAGCAGTTCAAGAACCCGCAGTTATAGGAGCACCACATGAAGTCAGAGGAAAGATAGTAAAAGCCTACATAATCTTAAACGAGGGCTACGAACCTAGTGACGAATTGATCAAAGACTTACAGGACCACGTGAAAGAAGTTACCGCTCCTTATAAATATCCAAGAGAGATAGAATTTGTCGACGAACTACCAAAAACGATAAGCGGTAAGATAAGAAGAACAGAACTACGTGAAAAGGCAGAAGAGAAATATCTAGAAGACCACGACAGCTTACCTTATTGATCTCTTTTCAAAAACCCTTTTTCTCTATTTTGTTTCTGTTATTGGTACGACCATCCCACCTTCTATCAAAAACGTAGCCTTTCCAGAAGTCCTTTCTAGAGCTTCGTCTATCGCAGACTGTATATCATCTTTGGGCTGGATGAAAGCTTTTTCCAAGATATCGTCATCTAACTCGGACACACACCAAACTTCTGATCTTTCACACAGCTCAACGATCTTAGCAGCTTTGTGATAACCTAACTTGTATTCCTCGCTTATCTTTTCCAATACTTTTCCAGGATCGTCATTAGAAGCAATCAGGTCGTAAAAATTCCTTGGACCAATACCTTCGGGACATCGAGAAACCAATATTATTATACCTCCCTTTTCAAGAGCGAGTTTCCCGTTTTCCATCGCTTTATGACTCTGATATAAGTTAACATCTATAGGATATGCGGCAGTCACTACTACCTTTGATGTCTTATGGATAGAAACTCCAAAAAGGTTTTTTGCTACTTCTACCTCTTTTAAGAAAGACTCTTTCATATCTCCTGAGGTAGCACTATGGATGTCTCCATCTCCATCTAAAGTCATGTTCAAGGCGAAAACATCGCCTTCGAACATCTCAAAAGCTTCTATCATATCTTCATGGATCGGATTTCCTTCTAAATTCAATGTTTTAGCTTCTTCTTCGAGCGCGTTTTCGTGATTGGCGGTTATAGTTTCATAAGAAGCTACTCCTGGGAGGAAAGATTTTCTACCACCGGTGAATCCAGCAAAATAGTGAGGCTCTACAGTATTGATGGCTATGATCTTCTTCGCTTCGCAAACCTTTTTGTTGAATTTTACAGGCGTTCCTCTAGAGGTTATACCTATTTCGATCATCTCGTCATCTTTTGAATCGTGATGATATATGTTTTCTTTATTTTCACTATACAATCTTCCGAAAATCTTCTCATATTCTTTTTCTGTAGGCTCGCGGTGAGAACCTGTAGCAACGATAAATTCAACATCATATTCCTTTATCTCTTTTTCAATCACCTCTATGACTTTAGCTGTGGGGGTCGGCCTTGTAGCGTCATTAACGATAAACAACGTTCCGTCCTCGATAAAATCTGAAAATCTTGGTTTATCTATCGGGTCTTTCAGCGCTTCTAGGATGACTTCCTTTTCATCTTTTTTCTCGACTTCATAAGGATAAAGGACAGCGTTGATCTTATCATCGTCAACATCTACTTCTACTTCTTCGCCTGCATATGGTATTTTGATCCGCATGATAACAAAATCAAATAATGCTATTAAACTTATTAATCTTTACCGAAAAGGTGTGATATTATTTCCCAAGCTTTTTTCTGAAAAGTTTCCGCTTCGATACGCCTATGAACATTAGGTTTTAACTTGATTTAGTAACGTTATCAAAAAATTCAATAACTCCTCACATTCAACAATAAAAGGGAAAACCTTATTATTTAGAGTTAGCTACATTGATTTGATTGGCGATGGCTGA
>CAYNOV010000120.1:0-4815 GCA_964398905.1 uncultured Thermoplasmata archaeon | reverse complement strand
TCTAACTCAAGAAAAGATTTATTTATAAATGCTTCATTGATGTAAACATGGCGAGGGGAAAGATAATCGCGATGGGCGGAAATATAGATTTGAGACCTGATACTCCACTTTTCAAAGAATATTTCAATATCGCTCAAAAAATAACACCCGGTACTCCAACTATAGGTATAATACCGACAGCTAGCGGGACTCCGGAGTTGAGTATGAAAGGTTACTCCGAACTATTTGAGAGCTTCAGTTCAAATACTTTGGTTATAAACCCTAAAGATAGGGATGAGGCCAACAGTGAAGAGATGATAGAGAAAGTAGAAAAAAGCGACGCCTACTTTTTCACTGGCGGACATCAAGTACGCATCACGAGTCTCCTAGGAGGGACAGAAGTTATAGAAAAGTTGAAGGAAAAATTTGAAGACGGTGCTCTTCTTGGAGGCACGAGTGCAGGTTCTGTTTGCCTCACATCATTGATGATAGCCGGAGAACTTTTGGAGAGGCCTTTCGTTCACGGACAGGTCGAACTAACTCAAGGACTTGGTTTCATTCCAGATATGGTGATAGATACTCATTTTACTGAAAGAGGAAGGTTTCCTAGACTTATACATGTTGTTTGTGAAAACCCCGGCACTCGTGGTGTGGGGATAGGTGAAGGTACTGCTACTGTATGGAACTTGGATAACGAAGAATTCCGAGTTATAGGTAGAAACTCCGTTGCGGTCGTAGATGGAGTGCACATCTCTAAAAACAATGCGCCCGAATTAGATCTTGGCGAACCTCTTTCGGTCAGTGGTGTCACCGTTCACGTTTTGGGCAATGGAGCCCGCTTCGATTATGATGAATGTGAGATGTTCCTCCCAGAGGAAGATTGAATTCATGATGTATATTTGTTCTTGATCATCTTCTTTTCATCGAAGATCTCATCGAGTTTTTCTTCGGGAAGGATTTCCTTCTCACGGGCTAGCTCAGGGAGAGGTATATTTTTTCTCATAGCTTCTTTGGCGAGTTCAGCAGCCTTCAAATATCCTATCTCAGGCGACAACAAAGTCGCTAGTGCAGGCGTTTTGTTCAGATTTTTTCGACATATCTCACTGTTCGCTTGAATACCTTTGACACACTTTTTTTCAAAAACAGGTAGATAATTGTTCAAAATCTTGATCGAGTCTATGATGTTATAAGCGATGATCGGAACCATGACGTTCATCTCCATCTGTCCAGCTTGATTTGCTGAATTCACGGCCGAATCTCTTCCAACTATCTGAAAACAGATCATGTTCAAACATTCAGCCATCACCGGATTAACTTTCCCGGGCATTATAGATGAGCCTGGTTGAACTTCCGGAAGTTCTATTTCACTCAGGCCTGTTTTCGGTCCTGATGCGAGAAGCCGCAGGTCATTTGCGATACGTATCAGTTCTGAAGCTAGATCTTTCAGTCTAGATGAATAGTCGGCCATCTGCGATCTGCTGTGGATCAACTCGAACGAGTTTTTCGCCGGTTCAAAATCTCTATTTAAAAGTTCAGAGAGTTCTTCGATCACCTCTTCTCTGAAACGCTCGGGAGTGTTAGCCCCTCTGCCGGTAGCTGTCCCACCGATAGGCAACTCTAACAAGTTCTGCTGTGAAGTTTTGATCCTTTCTTTAGCTCTTTCTATCGCTGAGGCGTAAGCTAGAAACTCGTCGCCAAGACTGATCGGAGTTGCATCCATCAAGTGAGTTCTTCCAGATTTGCCGATATCTAAGAACTCTTCGCCTTTGGAGAGAAAGCTTTCTGAGAGTGATTCCAGAACTGACAATAAAGTATCAGAGCTTTCTATTATAGCTATATGAGACGCGGTGGGAAAAGTATCATTGGTTGACTGCGACATATTAACGTGGTCATTGGGATGAAGCTCATCATAATCTCCTTTACTTTCTCCCATCATTTCTAGCGCTATGTTTGCGATTACTTCGTTGACGTTCATGTGGAACGAAGTTCCGGCACCCGCCTGATAGATATCTACCACGAACTGGTCTTCGTAACCTCCTTCGAGGATTTCCTCGCAAGCTTTGATTATGAAATCGGATTTCTCCTCATCTAACTTCCCACTCCTCATGTTCGCTTTAGCGCACGCTTTTTTTAGAGTGACGTAAGAGTATATCAACTCTGTACTCTCGGTTAAACCACTCACCGGAAAGTTTTCTAACGCTCTTTGAGTCTGAACGCCATAATAGGCTTCATCCGGGACTTCTTTTTCACCTATACTGTCCTTTTCAGTCCTCATCATCCTTTTTCTCCTCCAGTTCCTGCCTTGCCCTCCCGATAGCGAAGTTGGGAGGTACTCCTTTGGGACAGACTTTTTTGCAGTTGGTGTGGAAGTCGCAGTCCCACCATCCGTTCTCATCATCGGCGAGTTCCAACCTATTTTCTGATTCACTCTCTCTGCTGTCTATATGGAATCGGTAGAGTTTTGCTAGAGCCGCAGGTCCTATGTATTCTTCATTTTCACCGTTCACCGGACAACTTCCAAAACAAGCGGCGCATAAAATACAGTTGGTGTAATCTTCGAGTTCCGTCACTTCATCAGAGCTCATCAGATGTTCTTTCTCAGGTGTTTCTTTGGGTTTCAGGTATGGTTCTATCTTCTCGTAATTTTCGTAGAATTTTTCCATATCTACGATCAGATCCTTTTTTACATCAAGGTGCGGTAGAGGCTCTACAAGGATATACTCATCCGATAGATCCTCGCCCTCATCTAGAGCTTTGTAATGTTTGATATCTTTCTTTTGCTCTTTCACCTTTTTGACTTGGGTCCTACACGCGAGTCTAGGCACTTTTTCGATCAACATGGCGCAGGAACCGCAAACCGCTCCTCTACACGAATAGCGGAAAGAAAGAGAATCATCGATTTTTTCCTGGATATGAAATAGCGCGTCTAAGACCGTCTGTCCCTCTCGGTATGGCACTTCATATGTTTTGTAGTACTCTTCTCTCCCATCATTTCTGTAAATTTTGAACATCATCAGTATTCACGCTCCTTTACTTCGAACCGACCAAGAGATACATCATCAAAGTAAAGTTCAGGACCTTCACTGGTTTTTTCGATTTTAGTATGATATAGATATTCCTCGTCTCTCCTTTCTGGATGATCTCTCCTGAAATGCGATCCTCTACTTTCCTTTCTCTCGATGGAGCCGATCGCTACGACCTCCGCGATTTCTAACATGCTTTTCAACTCTAAAGTTCTGATCAAAGCGGTGTTGAATTTTTCGTTCGGGTTTTCCACATGCACCGAAGCGTACTTTTCTTTCAATTCTTTTACCTTCTTCAATCCTTCTTCCATCGATCTCTCCTCTCGGTAAACTCCGAAATTTTGGAACATCGTCTCTCTAAGTTCTTCCATAAGATCGCTGTAAATGATATCTCCTTCTCCGTTGAGGAGTCTATCGATTTCTTCTTTATCTTTTTCCAAGGTTCTTTTTATCAGTTTTTCGTCCTTTTCCTTCTTCTTTAAAGACTCACCGATCTTCTCTCCGGCTCTTCTACCGAAGACTACTGTCTCTAAGAGAGAGTTTCCTCCCAATCTGTTCGCTCCGTGAACGCTTACGCAGGCGCATTCTCCTACAGCGTATAAACCATCAATTTTTGTGGTCCCGTCGATGTTGACGTCGATGCCTCCCATGGAGTAATGCTGTCCTGGTTGAACAGGTATGGGCTCTTTCACAGGATCAACTCCAGCGAAATCTTTAGCGATCTGTTTTATTCCAGGAAGCCTTTTCTCTATCTTTTCTTTGCCCAAGTGTGTCAGATCCAGATGTACGTACTCACCTTCAAAAGCTCTCCCTTCTTCCGCTTCGGTGATTATAGCTCTAGCCACTATGTCTCTTGGGGCGAGTTCCATAGCTTCGGGGGCATAATCCTTCATGAATCTTTCACCTTCCTCATTCTTCAGATATCCTCCTTCACCTCTAGCTCCTTCGGTCATCAGGATGTTAGAGCCGTACAATGTCGTTGGATGGAATTGTATGAACTCCATATCTTCTAAAGGAACTCCCGCTTCATAAGCCAGATAGGCACCGTCACCGGTATTTATCAGAGCGTTAGTAGATCTGTTGTAGATCCGGCCGTAACCGCCTGTGGCGAGTACCACCACGTCTGAAGCAAACCCAACGAGTTCTCCCTTCTCTATGTCCCAAGCAACACATCCATGGATCTTTTGATCTTCAACAGCTAGGGAAGTGACAAAATACTCGTTATAGAAATCCAAACTTTCCGCCACCGTCTGTTCGTACAGCGTATTCAAAAGGTTGTGGCCGGTCCTATCAGCTGCATAACAGGTCCTTGGGACGCCGGCACCTCCAAAAGGTCGTTGAGCTATCTTTCCGTTTTCTAAGCGTGAAAAAACCGTGCCCATGTGTTCCAGCTCCAGAACAACATCTGGTGCTTCCTTACACATCACTTCAACGGCGTCCTGATCCGCCAGATAATCTGAACCTTTGATCGTGTCGAAAGCATGGTCTTCCCATTTGTCGTCTTCAGCCTCAGGAACGTTCCCTAACGAAGCGTTGATCCCTCCTTGTGCCGCTACGCTGTGAGAACGAAGCGGATGAACTTTCGATATGATCGCAACGTCTTTACCCTTTTTCCCTGCTTCAAGTGCCGCTCTTAGACCCGATAATCCCCCACCTACAACTATCACATCATGCTCATAAATTTCGTGTTCTTTCATCTTATTCCACCCTGATATCTCAACAAATAATAACTTGAAACATATTAAACATTAGGGTGTGATATCGAGAAAAAAATTCATATATGCATTTGATAATAATTTAAACGGGATAGTGA
>CAYNOV010000119.1:0-4816 GCA_964398905.1 uncultured Thermoplasmata archaeon | reverse complement strand
AGGCGAAAACGCCTGTTTTCGTGGAAAAAGTGAAGAATGAATCACCACCTGAAAATGTCTGTGAAAAGATCTTACTACCTACTGACTTCTCTGAAGATTCCAACCATCTGTTCAACATATTGATAGAGAGTGGAGTCCGTCCTGAGGAGGTCATCTTACTCTCGGTCATAGAGGAGAGCGAGTCTCGTGAAGAACTGGAAAAGAAAAGAGAAGATCTGAAAATCAAGTTGAAAAACATCAAAGAAGAATTAGAAGAATCAGGTTTCTGTAAGAACATCGATCATCGTGTTGAAGAAGGTGCAGCCTCAAGGATGATAGCTAAGACCGCTGAGGATGAAGACATAAGTCTGATCTGCATGCCGAATCGAGGACACGGCGGCTTAAAAGAGATGATCATCGGAACAACGGCTAAAGAAGTGACTCGATTGTCTTCTGTACCGGTATTGTTGTTTCCTAGAGAATTTCTATGAAAAGTTGACTAACGCCTGCTCGGTGGTTGAGAATAACCCATCTCTTTCAGCTTTATTAGACTCTTGATCAACTCTCTAGTGCTAGAGACTATCCTTTTACCGCCTCTCTTTTCGTAATAATCACTCCTATCTAACTCGCTCGTCTCTTCACTCCGTTTGTAGAACTTTATGTTGTTATGAGTATCTCTAAGATGCATATTCAGGTTCAGTAATTCTTCGACCAATTCAGGTTCGAAATGTTCCGAGTATCTTGTGTTCAGGATCCTCCAGAGATCCTCAGCTTTTTCTAGAAAATGGTCCTCGTAGTTCTCCTCTAAAAACTCGTCCTCCATCATCTCTAAGATATCTTCGGAATCCATCTCTAGTATCTCTTGGAAAAAGCGATCTTTCTGTTGACGGATAGATAGCTCTATTTCCTCCGGTGTTTTTGAACTCCCGTCTATATCAGGTTCGAAAGCGAAAAGTTTTCTGAGGACATCATCCCTAAGGTTATGGATGGTCCTCCCCAACGTGTATTCTATCTCATCCTTGACCAGGTTCCATCTTTTTCTCTTGGATTTTAAGAGGAGTTGATCTATTATCACTATGGTCAAAAAAGCACCTAAAAGCTCGATAGTTATATCTATCTCGAAGTCGGCATGATATCTCCAGAGAAGACCTGCTGCTACTATACCGAACACTATGATGATGTAAAGGCCTATAGGTCTACCTTTGATCCAAGATCGCATTTTCTCCATTTATGTTCCCCTCACGATCGTGATATGGGTTCTGAACAAATGATTAGAGGCAGGATGACTATATTTTAATAGTCTATCCTATGAGAAATGAAAAGAGATCAGTCTTTCATGTTTTCCTTTTCGGGTTCTTTAGCTTTCAAGAATTCATTATTTTCCTTGTAAGCGGAGACGACCATCCTTGAAGTCGGGTCTTCAACTCCTTCGATATCTCCCAGTTCTATAGTAAGAAATCTCTTCATCTGGTCGTAACTATCAAAATTAGCTTTTATCATGAAATCGAAGTCGCCTGTCAATAAAAGAACATCTTCAACAAAGCTAAACTGAGATAGAGATCTCCCGATCTCATCGGACCTCTCTGGATCAGCCCTCAATGAAATAAAAGATTTGATGCCTTTCCTTTTCTTTTTTTTAGAAGTTTTACCTTTTCTTTCCATCTTAACATAAATAGTTTAAATAAGGTATAAAAAGATTTTCTATTTCACGATCTGCACGATGACATCGTTAGTTTATTGACTGTGAGTGTGTTCTAATAATATCATCCTCCTCCAAATTTTAAAATCTTTTCTATGTTTGCCATCCAACTTTCGGCATCTTTTTCTTTAGATTTCTCTTCATGTATATTTTGTTCATCCTGTTCATCGACTTGGGAACTATCTTCGTCTTCATTTTCATCTTTATCCTCTTCTTCGAGTTCCTTCTCCACGACTCCTTTTTTATATCCTTTACTTAATTCTTTCGGATTAGCGAGGATAGTAGAACACACAGGACACAAATCGATATCGATAGGCACTTTTTCACTGCATTCTGGACATTCCTTCATCTTAATCGGTTTGGGAAATATTGTGTTTTTTCTACGAAGGAGTTCGAACTGTGTAACCAATCCAAAAAGTAAAAGTATCAATAATGAAAGCGCTAGGATCCCTCCAACTTCGATTTGCCTATGATATATGTGAAGAGATAATGATAGACATACTATCGAGGAGAAAAAGACAGAGATGGATATCATTCTCTTATCCAACTCAATACCTCTCTCAGAACTAAAGTCATATCCTATGAAAGTTGGAATGAATATTCCCAAAGCAGCTAGAAAAGAAAGGGTCAATGTCGTTATCCAAAAGGATCTAAAATAAGTTACAGGTGTGAGATAATAAAGTGAACTAGAAGGCGTCACTACAGGATATGAAAGAAGTGCGATTATGAATTCAATACCCACGAATATCATGATAAATACAGGTATCAGAAAGGAAGTAACCACGGGTAGTGATTCAGTTATAGAAGGACTACTAATGCCCTTTTCTTCGATAATATTTTTTGGTATCCTAATTATCTTCTTCGGAGTATGCTTTTCTTCATCATCTCTACTTTTATCTGAAGTATCTCTCTCACTAGTTCTTTTAAGTGGGCTTTTAAGGCTTTCGATGGATGATTTTCTTTTTTCAGGATCTTTCATTTCAAGATGTTCTTCTATTCCGTTATTTTTAGAAGAGCCTGATAATTCCTTAAGTCCCCTTTGGGAATCTTCAGCTATCGCTTCTTCGAGATCATCACCATGTTCCTCCGAAGGGGATGTTAGATCTTTTACGCCCTTCACGAGTCTTTCAGCTATGCCTACTTGAGGCTCTTCTTCTAACTTTTCAATCCCTTTGAGAATTTCATCCGCGATACCTTCTTCGAGATCCTCTTCTTTTTCTTGAACTCCTTCAAGTTCCTCTACCCCTTTAAGGATGCCTTCGGCAACCCCATCATCTGAGGATTGTTTTTTGGAAGGACCATCTTTTTCTCGTAGTTTTTCAGCTATCTCCTGAAAGTTTTGATCTTCAAATCTTTCTGTATCTTTGGGTTCGATTGAAAGTTCGTCGACGTCTTTAATGAGGTTCTTAACCAAAAGACCATCTTCTTTTGTTTCAAATTCTTCGGCTTTTTCAAGTATTTCTGCGACGTTATTTATGCTGACATCTTCTAAGGCAGTTAAGCCACCAACTCCCTCTTCGAGTAGATCTTCATAGCTACTTATATCGTTTTTATATAGTTTCTTGGCTCTATTTTCATCGATATGAGGTAATCTAGTGAGCCTTTTTATCGCCTCTTTTTCTTCGACCAATTATTTCACCTCCCAAGAATCTTTGAACAACAGATATCCTATTATCATAGTGATGACCGCGGAGGCTAAAATTATATAGGGCGTAAGATTGTAAGGGCTGCGTAAAACAGGAGGGATATCTGGATCAGTTGGCCCAGGTCTAACCTCTGCTCGAGAGAACTGCCAATTGATGAAAAGCTCATCGTTTTCTAGATCAAGAGGTGCGTTATTGCTGAGGACGGTTATCAACGTATAAGTTTCAGGGGAACCATCATTTAAAACGATACTTTTCTCGTGATGCCCCCATTCTATCTCTTTTGAATTATTCTCGTAACTAGCTACCGTCCCATTTTCATTCCAAATCACATCGTCAGGATCAACTAAACCTTCTAAGATGACGAATCCGATATGCTCCTGATGGATGTTTTCTCCCGTCATACCTGAAAATGCCGCTATGACCTGAACAGGTCTTCTTCTTTTAGACGATATATTGATAAAATCGTGATACGTGCCGTAAGTAAGATCGATAGAGTCTTTTTCTACTTCATGTGGGAAATCATCGATCATCTTCCAATTTTCATTCAACTCATCGCTGTATTTTATCGTGAAAGGCTCGTCGTAGCTAGCAGGAGATTCTACCTGAAGCATCCATACTCCTGTCGATCCTACTACTGCAACTAAGACAAGGGCTATGACGAACCAGACCGGTAGGGTCTTCCACATTGGTTTTGACTCGGGCATTTTCTCACGTTATCTTTAATCCTGCCATCGAAGCGCGGGATAACCGCTGTTTCCTTCGCGGTCCTCGACCATATTTTCGTCTTCCAGCCATATGTTATCGAAGTCCCAATCTTCGTAGGTATCGTCTCCATAGGGACTAGTCATCTCGTCGGTCGTTCGCATACCGCCAGTTACATCACCGTCTCCGATTTCACCTACGAGTTCGTCCTGACCGGAAGTCTCTTTATTGGAGTAAGAGGTTTCAACACTCCCAGCGTTTCCGCCGACACCTTCTATATTGCCCACCAATCCACCTACAGATTCTGATGCTTCGGCTTCCACCTTTCCAGTGCTGTAACTATCTATTATCTCTCCTCTCAGATCGATACAGCCGAGAAGTCCTCCGATCCTTTCACCAGAATTCTCGACGCTTACGTTTCCGAGGGAGTAAGAATCTTCGACATTCGATTTTTGTCCGCAGCCGACGAGTCCGCCGAACTTGTCCGGAGTTTCTACATCATCCTGATCTCTGACATCCATATCAGCAAAACTCTCTCTGAGTATCGGATTATCTACTCCCCCAGCGGTCGTTCTCCAGCTGTTGAACGAGCCGATCAAGCCGCCTACAGCACCGGTTCCAGTTACCTCTCCATCGACCGCGCATGTTTTTTCGATGAGCGTCTGGGCGTTGCCGGTCACTCTTCCTATCAGAGCTCCGACGCCTCTCGCGCCGGTGACTGTCGCATCATACATGCAGACGTCTCTGATGATGGTCTCTTCAGTGTTATGGCCTACATGACCGAATAATC
>CAYNOV010000118.1:0-4851 GCA_964398905.1 uncultured Thermoplasmata archaeon | reverse complement strand
TCTGACACTGTAAAATCATACGAGTGTGACCATGTCAGATGAGATGATGATGTACATACTTTACTTCGTTTACTACGTCCTGTTCCCTCTTGGCTTGATCGTTCCAGTCTTGATCATCTGGAGGAAGAAGGACTTCATAACGGGCATCAGTAAATTTGGAGAGGGGAGAGAAGATCGTTCCTCCCCGATGTTGAGGAAGCATATGGGGGATATAAAGAAACTCCAAGTTTTTCTCGTTGTATTTTTGCTTATATTTATTCCTGTCATGAATTTTACATTCTCGAATCTATCTGATATCACAATGTCCCGCGAGAGGCGGTATTTCGGTGGTCTTGGTCATTCTAGAATTTATGATCCAGTAAGAAGACAGATTGGCCCATATCGCGATCCGGATGCGGTTCTAGAAGAGATGAGGCAAAATCCGGATGACTGGTATCTAGAAGATATCGAAGAGCAGTTGGATTTTGATGAGATCACGAGGATCCCCGGCGAGATGGCGGTCTATTTTTTAGATAAAAGGGATTCGAGACATATTGTGATAACTTACACCTATCTTTCTCCGATACCTATCAGCAGAGTTTACGGATTTTGGGTTTACGATATGATCGAAGATGGGCACGCCTCACTGGAAAAACAAGAAACTGTGATATATCCCATGAATCCAGCAAATACCGATCCTTTCTGATATTTTAAAAACAAGCCTATTCATTTCTTTTCGATAGGTACCCAAATCTCTACGATGGATCCCGGTTCATCTCCTTTGTAACGTTCGTCGTAATATTCTATCACAAAAGGTTTCCCTTCGTATTTCGATTGAACATATCCATGTTCATTGTTATCGATCCACTCGTCCATGGCTTCGTTTTGGCTGTCGTATCCTTCTGCAACATGAATTTCGAAGACAGCGTATTCACTAGGGGGCAATGTCAATCGATCGAATTCTTCATTTCCTTCTAAATCTGATACAGAAAATCCAACGAAGCATTTGCAATTCCCACCAGAGTAACTACGGACTTCGTATCCGTGATCCGAATTCTTATTTTTCACCCCGAACTCTGCACCTCTCTTACAGAACTTTTTCCATAATTTGGTCGTTTCACTCCCATCTCCACAAACACCAGCGATCTCTATTTTTCCCTTCTCGATTATGCTTGGTTTTTTCATTTCCACCATCAACTTTGGATATTCCTTTAACCAGTATATACTCCTTTCTATCAATTACCTACAACTATTTTCTAACAATGATGATTTTCGTTTTTCACCAAACTATTATATATAACTGTTTCATACGAAACTAATATCATGACCGACGACTCTAATACAGGAGCTAGGAACCTTTACAACAGAATCAAGAGTAAGATGAGTCGCCCCAGCAAAGATGAGATACTGGAAGGCAATATCATCGCTGTGATGTTCAAACTCGGATGGCCTATAATGGTCGCGACCTTTCTCAGAACTCTTTACAACTTGGTGGATACGATATGGCTTGGTAGATTACCTGGTGAAGAAGCTACCTATTCTGTGGCTGCGGCAAGCCAAGCATGGTCCGTCGTGTTCATTATAATGTCGTTGGAGATAGGTATGGGTATCGCCGCTCTTTCCCTGATATCGCAGTACACAGGAGCGAAAAAATTCAAGAAGGCGTCGGAGTATGCGGGTCAGCTTTACTTCATAATCATCGTACTCTCGATCCTTTTAGGTTTAATAGGCTACTTCTCAAGTCCTTATCTATTGGAGCTTTTGGTCGCTCCTGGTGAAGAAGGAGCTCTTCTAGCCGATTACGGAACAAGATACCTCCAGATAATATTCATGGGTATTCCTGCGATGTTTCTATTTTTCGCGTTCATGTTCATTCTGCGTGGCTGGGGAGATAATGTAACACCTATGAAGATAGTAGCTGTCACCGTGACACTCAACATGATAATCGATCCTATCCTCATATTCGGTTCCGGCACTACTTTCAGTATAGGAGCATTGTCTTTTACAGTACCCACTATCTTCGGTTATTCGATACCCAGGTTGGGCATAGAGGGTGCGGCCTACGCCACTATAGGTACTAGAGCGGTAGGGACCATCTATTCAGTATATCTCATGTTCTCGGGTAAGCTGGGCATAGAGCTGAAACTCTCCTATCTGATCCCGGACTCGACCAAGATAATCCAGTTCTTCAAGGTCGGTCTTCCCGCATCTGCTGGTAGATTTGGCAGTGCTCTTGGTTTTCTGATACTCTGGGCCGTGGTTTACAGGCTTCCTAATCCTGATGTGGCTGCGGCGGCCTACGGAGCGGGAAATCGAATATTGAACATAACTTTCCTGGTAGTGGGCGGAGTAACCATGGCGATGAGTACGATGGTCGGCCAAGGGTTGGGGGCTGATCTGATCGATAGGACTGAAAAGGTAACTAAAACTGGTCTCACAGCACTGCTCGTATTGACATCTTTCATAGCGGTGATCATATTCCTCTCGAGAAACATACTGCTCAGCTTCATAGTACCGGGACAGCCCGAAGTGATAAGTTCTGGTGCCGAATACCTGATGATATTCTCATTGACCATGCCGTTCTTCGGCATATTTAGAGGGATAACGGACATATTAGGCGGTTCAGGACATACTGTACAGAAGATGGTCCTAGATCTGGGCAGGATCTGGGGTTTCAGACTACTTTTCGTCTTCCTTTTAGGATTGTTCTTGGGTCTAGGTGAGACCGGTGTTTGGATGGGCATGGCCATAAGTAACGTTGCGGCTGCAGGTGTTGGTTTCGCCTTCTATTTGAAGGGAACTTGGAAAGAGAAAGTGATCAGGGACGAGCCTGTTGCTAAGCCAAATATATCTTCAAAGAACAAAGCTAGTGCTGAAGACAATTAAAAGATTCCGTCAAAAAGCGACAGGTTTAAATCTAATTAAGATTGCTCAAATTAAAAAACCATTTGAGAGGCCTTATCATGACCTTCGCAATAATAGGTACGCTTATTATTTTTGCTCTTACTTTTTACGGAGTCCTTAGTAGGCCGATACCAAGGACCATAGCCGCGATCACCGGGGCCATAAGCATGGTCCTTTTTGGACATGCTATGGGATTTTACGATCCAGCAGTAGCGATAGATTACATCGATTTCAATACAATAGGCCTTCTTTTGGGTATGATGATCTTGGTTGGTCTTCTAGGTGAGACAGGATTTTTTCAATATATAGCTATAAAGACTGCAAAATTCTCAAAGGGTAGTTATTACAGGCTCCTAGGTTTTTTCGTTCTCGTAACCGCGTTCACCTCAGCCTTCCTAGATAATGTAACTACCGTGCTTTTGATCGCGCCTATCACGATCACAATAGCTCAAGAACTAGAGATTGAACCTAAACCGTTTCTCATAGCGATCATAATATCGGCAAATATAGGCGGAGCTTCGACATTGATCGGTGAACCTCCCAATATCGTGATAGGTAGCGCAGCTAATATCAATTTCAACTCTTTCCTCCTGTATCTTGCTCCAATGGTGGTTATAGTTCTTTTTGTAGTTCTCTTGATCTACGAGTTGGTGTACAAGCACACTCTAACGGAAGACATGAGAAATTTCTCTAAGATAATAGAGATGGACGAAGATAGATGCATAACGGATAGAAAGTTGTACCATAAATCTCTGATCGCGCTGTCTATAACACTCATACTTTTCACCGTCCATCATATCCTTCACCTCGAGCCATGGCTCGTTGCGATGACGGGGGCTAGTATACTTTTACTACTCCAGATACCCGATCTTGAAGAGGCTCTAAAGTACGTTCATTGGGCCACTATCCTTTTCTTTGCGAGCAAGTTCATCCTCATCGGAGGTTTGGACCAGGTCGGGGTAATCGATATGATTGGTTCTGGAATAACTTCCGCTGCAGGTGGAAGTATGATATTGGCTCTGTTCGTTGTACTGATGGGTTCAGGCTTGTTCACTATGGTGGTCGGTAATATCCCGGCGGTGATCACTTTGATCCCTGCGATACAAGTTTTCATATCTCAGTCTCAGATGTTCACAGGATATCCTATCAATCCGATATGGTGGGCCTTAGCTCTTGGAGTCGGGCTCGGCGCCAATGGAACTCTGGTTGGATCCCATGCAAATTTGGTCGTTTCTAGAGTTTCGATGAAGATGGGTCATACTCTTTCCTTCAAAGAATATTCGAAATTCGGCTTTCCGATAGCTATATTTTCCCTTCTACTTTCATTCGTTCTCTTAGTCGTTTTCTTCATCGTTTTGATGGGATAAGATATCTCGCTATATACCCCTCGAGTATATCAGAATCTATCAATATCAGAAAGGTCATGATGATAACTCCACCGAGGAGTACGCTTCCTACTATATCGGTTGGATAATGAAGACCTAAGACTATCCTAGATATCCCTATGATCGCGGTGATCATCACGATCCCTAAAAGGATGAATGGATCCTTTTTTTTCCCATCTGATTTTGAATAAAATAGATAGAAACCCAAGACCAAAACTAGGATGCGGATAGTATGACCACTCGGGTAACTGTAAATACTCGGATCACTGTAAAATTGTAGCAGATGAGGGGTGCTCAAACCAACTTCTGGTCTAGGCCTCCTGATCATATATTTGACTAGTAGAGTCAGAATGAACGAAGATGCCATCATGAGTCCATAATAGATAGAGAATGAACTCTCATCAGATCTATAAAATGAATACATCCCGAGTGCAGTCAACGGTAAAATTATGATCACGTTACCTAAATGAGTCCCGTGTATCATAAATTCATGTAAATGACCTCTAGTGTTTTTCACTAATATAAAGACTAGCTTGTCATCGATATTTGAAAAGATATCTAAAACGATCAGTAAAGTTAGAGA
>CAYNOV010000117.1:0-4904 GCA_964398905.1 uncultured Thermoplasmata archaeon | reverse complement strand
GAAGAAACAAACGATTAAGCTTAAATAAAAATTAAACCTAGAAACAATGAAACCATGGAAAATGTTGTCATAGTCGGTGCTCAATGGGGAGACGAAGGAAAAGGCAAGATAACAGATTATTATGCCGAAAAGTCAGATATCGTGGTTCGATTTCAGGGTGGAAATAACGCGGGTCATACTATCGAATTGGATGATGAAAAATTCAAACTCCATCTTCTTCCATCCGGTATCCTCCGGGAAGATAAACAAGCTGTCATAGGTAATGGGGTTGTTGTAGACCCAGGAGTTCTACTCAACGAGATAGAAGAATTAGAGAGTAGAGGTATCGATACATCGAACCTTGTCCTTTCGGACAGAGCTTCCTTGATAATGCCATATCACAAAGCGATGGATGAATTGGAAGAAAAACTCAAAGGGAATCTAAAGGCTGGAACTACAAAAAAAGGGATAGGCCCTTGCTATTCTGATAAAGTCGCACGTTTTGGGATCAGAGTTGTAGATCTTTACAATAAAGAAGCTCTTAAAGATAAGCTTGAGACCGTCGTACCCATAAAGAACAAGATATTCGAAGCCTACGAAGAGGACTATCATTGGGATGTGGAAGAGCTTTACCAGGATCATCTCGAATACGGTGAGAGACTTAAAGGATATGTTGAGGACGTTTCCGTCTTACTCGACAGAGCTATAAAAAACGGTCGAAACATACTTTTTGAAGGTGCACAGGGCACTCATTTAGACATAGACCATGGAGTTTATCCCTATACTACTTCCTCAAATACTACCGCTGCAGCCGCTTCTTTAGGAAGTGGGATAGGTCCCAAAAATATAGACTCAGTGATAGGAATAGTTAAGGCTTACACTTCACGTGTTGGAACCGGTCCTTTCCCTTCTGAGCTCGAAGGCGATCTAGGAGATCGCATCAGGGAAAAAGGCGGCGAATATGGAACAACGACCGGAAGACCGAGAAGGGTAGGTTGGTTGGATCTAGTGATGTTGAAATACTCTAAAAGAGTCAATTCCTTAACCGAGATAGCACTAACGAATATCGATGTTCTATCGGGCTTAGATGAGATCAAGATATGTGTCGGATACAAACATGAAGGTGAGACGATAGAAGAATTTCCGGCAGATATAGAAGCCATGTATGAATACGAACCTGTCAACAAAACCTTCAAAGGCTGGGAAGAGCAAGATTGGCAGGAAATCTCTGAGAAAGGCTATGACTATCTACCTGACGAAGTAATAAGCTATATAGATTTTATCGAAGAATCTCTCGACGTACCTATAACATATATATCAGTAGGGCCAAAAAGGGATCAAACGATAAAAAGGTGAGTTCCTAAGAGAGCTTGCTCTGTTCTGGATCAACTTTTTTTCTCGCTTCTTTTCTCATCTCTCCAAAATATTCTCTTATATCCTCTCTCACCTTCGTAGGATAATTTTCGTTCAAGCAGGCGAGGCAAAGTTCGTCCTTGTCTTTACTTATCCCTCTTACCAGTCCATCTATGGTCTGATAGGTAAGAGAATCAGCTCCAATCTCCTTTCTGATCTCTTCTATCGATTTAGAAGAGGCCTTCAGTTCCTCTTTAGTAGGGATATCTATACCGTAATAACATGGCGATATTATCGGGGGACATCCGACCAAGAAATGAACCTCTTCAGCTCCTGATCTTTTCATCAAATCCGTGAGCTTTTTTGAGGTGGTACCTCTAACAATGCTGTCGTCGACCATCCCGACTTTCTTTCCTTTCACTTCTTCTATTATAGGATTCAATTTTGTCTTGACGGCGGTCTCTCTAGATGTTTCGTCGGGCATTATGAAAGTTCTTCCCACGTACCTATTTCTCATCAGACCTTCTCTATAAGGTATGTCTAGTTCCTCAGCAAGTGCTAGAGCATAGGTTCTAGCGGTATCTGGAACAGGTATCACAACGTCTAGATTGTGTTCGTTCTTCTTCCACTCTTTAGCCAATTCCCGACCGAGTCGAAAACGGGCTTCGTAGACATTTATACGTTCTATGGTGGAGTCAGTCCTTGCAAAATACACCCATTCAAACATACAGTGTTTGGGTAAAACATTTTTTATCTGTCTAGATTGGTATGACTTGTCGCTGTTTATCAGCATAGCCTCTCCCGGCATCACGTCTCTTAGAACTTTGTAGCCGAGGATATCTAAAACTGTGTTTTCGGAGGCGAACGCGATACTGGTCCCGTCGAGATTCACTTTCTTACCAAAAACAAAAGGTCTTATCCCTCTTGGATCTCTGAAAACAAAAAGCCCCATCTCTGGAATCAAAGCGATAACAGAATAACTTCCGTTCAGATTATCCATCGTTCTTTCGGCAGCGGAAAAAAGAGCATCTGCGTCAATCTCTTCTTCCTTCTTCAACTCTTCAGCGAATACATGTAAGATCACTTCTAGATCGCAATTCGACTTGAGTTCAAGGTCGTATTCCTCTTCCATCTCTCTGTAATTGACTATATTCCCGTTATGGACCATGCCTATCTCTATAGGATCATCGACTTTGAAAGGTTGAGCGTCCTGGTCCACGTCAGATCCTATGGTGGGATATCTTACATGTCCTATCCCCCATCCTCCCTTTAGATCATCTAATGCCTGTTTATCGAATACTTCGTCGATAAGACCACCGTCTTTCTTCAACTTCGTATTTTTCCGGTCTGCTACGTACATACCTGCACCATCTTGACCTCTGTGCTGTATAGCGAAGAGACCGTTGTAGAGTTCGGAGGAAGCTTTGCCCGTACCTAAAACACCGACTATTCCGCACATATCCATCAACTTTGACCTTTATTCAGATAAATGAACCATAAAATGTGAGGTTTTTAAATCTATCGTTCATTGCAGAGAGCTTCACTTCTTACACATCCTGATGAAATTCTTGAATATCTGTGACCCGTGTTCAGTATGATCTACTTCTGGATGAAATTGCAAACCGTAAAACCTTTTATTTCGATGTTTGAAAGCCTGGACTAAACAGTTCTCCGAAGACGCTAGCAGCTTTAGATCATCGCTGAGTTCTTTTATCTCGTCATTGTGTGATTCCCACACCGTGAATTTTTCAGGTATGTTTTGGAAGAGATCGTTTTCCTCTATGACTTTCAATTCTGTCTTTCCATACTCTGGTGAATCCGCACTTCCGGTTTTTCCACCGAAGTGTCTAGCCATGAACTGCGCACCCACACATATACCCATTATGGGAAAATCTCCTTTATCAAGATAATCGGCAGTATTTCCTAGTTCCATGTTTTCATCGCTTATCCTCGGGGCTCCACCTGAAAGCACCAATCCATCTACATCTAGATCCTCAAATGGAGTTTGATTGGAGATTATCTCAGAGTCAACATCCAATTCGTTCAAAGCTTTCCATTCTCTATGGGTCCATTGTCCACCGTTGTCTACGACGTCTATCCTCATCCATATCAGTTCTCCTTCTCATCTATCATCGTCTCGACAAATCTCGAAAATACGGGTGCCGGTTTCATCGGTCTAGAGAGGAATTCTGGATGGAATTGTGTCCCTACAAAGAAAGGATGATCTTCTAACTCAAGCATCTCCATCCTTTTGCCGTTGGGTGAATAAGCGCTGAAAATAAGTCCTTCTGACTCCAATTCGTCTTTATAATCCAGATTTACTTCAAACCTGTGACGGTGTCTTTCAATCATCTCAGTTTTCTGATAGATGTCGTGAGCCAAGGTTTCTTCTTCTATGATGATCTTTTCACCCCCTAATCTCATGGTACCTCCCATCTTGTCTATACCTCTCTGCATAGGGAGTAAGTCTATTACAGGATGTGAAGTCTTCTCGTTGAACTCATAGCTGTGGGCGTCTTCGTATCCAAGAACATTCCTTGCAAATTCGACCACTGATAGCTGAAAACCTAGACATATCGAGAGGATGGGTAATTCATTTACTCTAGCATAATTTATGGCGTTTATTTTACCCTCGATACCTCGATCACCAAAACCTCCCGGTATCAATATTCCATCAACTTTACCTAAAAGTTCTTCCGCTTTCTCTTTGGGCTCAAGATCCTCAGATTCTAAGTACTTGATATTTATCTTCGTTCTGGTCTCGGCTCTACAGTGATTCAAAGCTTGTTCATGACTTACGTAAGCATCTTCCAATTCAGTATATTTTCCTACAAGAGCGATATTGATCTCTGAAGTAGGATTTTCAAAGTCAGTCAAGAATTTCTTCCATTTTTCCATCTTCAGTTCTGAACTGTCTTTACTGTCTATTTTTTTCAAACCTAAACGTTCCGTGACGCAGTCAGTCAGTCCTTCCTTATCTAATATCAACGGTACCCTGTAGATGTTGTTAGCGTTGGGAGAAGATATCACCGCTTCTTCAGGTACGTCACAGAATAGAGCTATCTTCTTTTTGGTGGATTCTTCTAATCTTTCTTCTGAACGGCCTACGATTATGTCTGGTTCTATTCCTATCTCTCTCAGCGCCTTGACCGAATGTTGGGTAGGTTTTGTTTTTTGTTCTCCGACGACATCTAAAACAGGTATCAGTGTAGTATGGATGAATATGGAATTGTTATCATCTTCTCCTACATCCATGTGTAACTGTCTAACAGCTTCTAAAAAGGGCATGCTTTCTATGTCGCCCACTGTACCGCCGAGTTCTATCAAGACTATATCCACCCCTGTATCGTCTGCGACATCCCAAATCCTTCTGTTGATCTCGTCTGTTATATGAGGGATTATTTGTACAGTTTTACCTAAATACTCTCCCGCTCTTTCTTTTTCTATCACGTTCTTGTAAACTTTTCCCGTTGTGATATTGTCCTTTCCACAAAGATCGACGTCTAGAAAACGTTCGTAATTTCCCAGATCTAGATCTACCTCAGTCCCGTCGTCTAGAACAAAAACTTCTC
>CAYNOV010000116.1:0-4908 GCA_964398905.1 uncultured Thermoplasmata archaeon | reverse complement strand
ACAAATTTAAAAGCGCGATTATATGGGAAGTCTTTTTCTGTATAATATTGGCGATAAATATAAGTTTGAATCCGATCCTTCTTGAATATTTCTCACTGAGCGAGCTTTTCAGCATAACTTCCAGCCTTGCCATATTCATACCGATCATAGTTCTCCCATGGTTCATTTATCTTAAATTAGACGCACAAATAGAAGCTCCGGCTAAAAATTTCCATCTTTATGAAGGATTGAAAAATAGAGTTCTAAGTCTCTTGGTCGCTACTGGGACTTTGATAACTTTCGTTAGATTGTCCATAGGCATGATCGACCCGTGGATTTTCATAATTTCATTATTAGGTTATCTTTCGGGTATCTTAATCCTGACTATACTCTATTCATTCGTTTATTTTAACCATTTTTGGGAGGACCTGGTGAAAGACGTTCACCGAAGGTTTGAAGAGAAAAATAGATGAGTTAGAAGCCCTTGATTTCAACTTTTATTTTTTGCCTTGACAACCGCAACAGTAGCTTTGGTGTGTTTTATAACACGGTCGGTGGTGCTTCCTATGAATAAGGAAGACAAACCTGACCTGCCGTGAGAGGACATATATATTATATCGTTTTCGTTCGCTACATCAGTGATCTCCTCGTAAGGTTCGCCCTCTCGTATCTCAGTCCTGATCTCCACACTGAATTCTTCTGCCAATTTTTTTACCTTGGCGAGTACCTTTTCACCTTCCTTCCTACGGTGATCTCTGAGTATATTGATAGTCTCTCTGTTAACGTCCTCGTATCTATGCGCAGCCAAGCCCGACATAGCATCTGAACTCACAACGAAGACGGCTAATGCTGGTATATCATATTTCTTCGCAACTTTCAAACCTTCTTTTACTCCCTCCAGAGACAGTTCCGATCCGTCGGTAGGAACGATCACTTTGCCGTACATGTTATCAATATAGTTACAGTTGATAATAACAGTTATGCCGTAAACTCTGAAAGATTAATAGATGATATCAGGTTCACCTAGGAAAGATCTTCCTCGGATATGGACTTTCTAATATCGTATTCAGCAAGTATATCGTAATCTATGGAGGCAAAGTCTGCTCACTTCTTCGATATTGGGTGTTATGCTTCTGATCGGAAGGTGTTCCTATTGTGATATGACAAAGAGTGAGAAGGTTTTTGAAGGAAAATTATTTTTGCCGGAAACTTCAATATTAAATATAAGAAAAAGGCACGGGCGTTAAACATGTCTAAAAATAATACATACAAGCTTATAGTTCTCAACGCTGTAATCTTATTGTTCGTTAGCTGCTTTATTCCCGCTGGTGTTTCTATAGATACCTACGAGGAGTATGGTGAAGAGGCGGAATTCCCTTATCCAGGAGATGATTGGGCGTGGAGTATGATAGGAACGGGATATGCCCACCAGATGGGTGAATATGGTGATGGAGTCAGGATTGCGGTATTAGATACTGGCATAGATTATAACCATCCTGATCTAGAGGACAAAATGTGGGAAGATATAGGGTATGATTTTGTAGACAACGATGACGACCCGATGGACCACCACGGTCACGGTACCCATGTGGCTGGGATAATCTCTAGTGTCGCGCCAGAAGCGGAGCTGATGGCACTGAGAGTGATAGAAGAAGAAGGTGGCGACTGGATAGATCTATCTCAGGCTGTCGAATATGCTAGAGATAATGGTGCCGATATAATATCCATGAGCTTTGGAGGACAGGATAGTCCGATGGCTAGAGCTACTGAGATTCAAATTCAAAACGCATACACTTTCGATGACATCCTCCATGTCGCGGCTGCAGGCAACGCTGACTCTGATGAGGAATTTTATCCCGCTGGATATGATTCAGTCATCAGTGTTTCAGCCGTTGACTCTGATGGGGAAAAGGCATCCTACAGCAATTACGGCGACTGGATAGAGATGGCCGCGCCGGGAGGAGATTCTCAAGATCGTATATCATCGACCTTGCCTGATGAGAGTTATGGTGAAAAGATAGGAACTTCTATGGCCGCACCATTCGTTACAGGAGCGGCGGCTTTAAGAAGGAGTTTGAAACCACAAGAGAGTAATGACGAAGTAAGAGAATTTCTTCAGGAAACTGCTATAGATATCGGTGATGAGGAATTATATGGCTACGGACTGGTTAACGCCTACCGAGCGGCAGGTGGTGAAGTACCGACTATGGTGCAGGAACTGAAAGTAGAACCGGACGATTCTAGAGTAGACCTCAGCTGGGAATTGCCATGGTATCCAGGTGTCTCTGAGATCGAAGGCTTCAGGATATATCGAGGTGAAGACGAAGGTGATCTAGAGTATATCGAAGACACAGGAGTCAATGAGACCTATTATGAAGATTCAGAGGTTGAAAATGAGGCGATCTATTATTACTCGGTAACTGCTTTCAACGAAGAAGGTGAGAGTTTTAGAGTTACTCCGATAAGAGCAGTCCCTCGGGAAGAACCTATCGAACCTTTCGCTCCAGAAGATGTCGAAGCAGAACTTTTGGAAGATGGGATAAAGATCAGATGGGAAGAGCCGATAGACGACGGCGGCTCGCCTATCATCGGATACAATATCTATAGAGAAGGAGAGAACGGGGAGATGGAATTTCTTATCGAATTGGATGGTGAAACTCATGAACATTTGGACGAGACTATAAATCCAGATACGGAATACAGGTATGCGGTGTCTGCCGTCAACGACGTCGGTGAAGGCGAGAGATCCTACAGTCAGTGGGTTGAAGTTCCAGAAGGTCATGTTCCGGGTCCTAACGGAGATGAAGTAGGTCCGATCCTTCCAGAATGGTTGGAGGATCGAGAGATACCGGTTGTACCCACTATAATAGTGCTATCTGGATTCTTACTTTTCATAATGTTCTCTGTTGCGCTTTACCGGCGAAGGAACAGGTATTATTGAGATTTGTTCGAATTCTGTTAAAAAAACCTTATATGTGTTCTTCATCTTAATCTTAGATCGGAGATCATTATGCGAAAAAAATTCACTATACTTGGCGTATCGCTTATCGCCTTGATATTGATTTTATCTTCCATCGCTATAGTATCTTCCGGGTCTAGCAGTTCTTATTACAGTTCAGAACATGAGAGAAGACACCCTCCTGGAGGTATGGATCCCGGTAATATGACCAGAAAAATAGGTGGTTTCGAAAACAGGATCGGTTCTTTCGTGTCTTTTGAAACTATAGAAGATGGTATAGCGAATCATTCCGTGTTCATCGGGGAAGATGAGCACATTTCGATATTTGACGAAATATCTGTAGAAGATTTTAATAGATATGATGAAAGGACAGCGGGACAAACTCACTTTTTGAATGGACACGGTGCCGAATTCCGACTGTTCGATAATCCTTCTACCATGCTAAAATTAGATGTGCATTCCTTTGAAGCCGCTGAAAGAGAAGTCAGTTTCAGATTGGGGGATATGGAAATCGAAGAGGAAAAAGATGGAATGGTCCGTATAAGTGATGGTACTTATTCTGGAAATTTGATTTATCGGGACGTTTCTATACCATCTATACCTGATCCGATAGGAGGGGATGCTTTCGGGGGAGAGAACGCCGAATTCATAAATTTCACCGTCGAGGGCAGAGCTACTTTCATCTTCAGGATGGAGATGGACGGTTTCAGAGATGAAATAGTTAATTTTATGAGGGAAGGTATGAGAAAAGGAAGGATCGGAGGTGAATTCAGGATCGAATCTATTGATGATACATATGCTCAAACATCTTTCTCCTATCGAGATTTAAGTATGGAAGCTCAGCTGAGAGACGGAAATAAGCTTGAGATGCTGGTTTCATCCCAGGACGAGGAGGGAACAATACTTCACTTGGATATCTCATCTAGTGTGATGGACATTTCATCTGAGGAAGATGTTGAGCTCCGTTTTGACGACGAGATAGCTACTAATTTAGAAGATATTTCCGATCTTGAAGTAACAGATGAGCCTTCATACACGTTGATACATGGAGAGGAAGGAACTCATATCTTTTTCAAAGTTCCTTCTTTCTCTACTCATTCCATAACGGTTGAACATCTAACTGAAGTGGTTGAGACGGCGGAGCAGGTCTTCGGATCCTTGATTTATTATGCTCCTACAGCTCTGATCACCGCAGGATTAGTGATCGTAGGTTTACTGTATAAAGAGAGGAGTGCTAAGAGTAGAAAAAAAGATAAAAAGGATAAAAAAGTCTCGATGGGTGAGAGCTTCGATAAGAACAATGATGGTGAACTAAAGAGTAAAAGCACAGAGAAATCAAAAGATGAGAGAGCTTCCCGAAAAGATTAAAACCATTTTGCTTTCTACTTTCTTGAGGTCTTGTAAATGTTGCTAGAAATGATATATAATCTGAGTTTTGCTGTTTTGACTGTTCTAGCCTTGGTTCTTTCTGTGATATCTATACTTGCTTATCGCCGATCTAAGAAGAAAAAACTACTTTTCGTTTCTATAGCCTTTATCCTTTTTTTCTTGAAAGGGATATGGTTAACCTACGCTCTTTTCTATATGCCGATAGAGGGCTGGGAGCCTTTTCTGATACCTGTTGCCATCTTGGATTGTTTGATCCTAGTTCTGCTGTACATATCGATAGTAAAGGGGTAAGTTGATGTCTGGACCAGAGATAGAGGTAGAGAACAGGAAAAAGATATACCAAATCATAGAGGATTATCCCGGACTTCATATGAGAGAGATAAAGAGAAGAGCGGAGATGAGCATGAATCTAGTCCGATATCATCTCGGGCAATTGAAGAAATATGAGGTTGTTGAAGAAGTTGAAGAGGGCGAGTACAAGCGATATTATCCCAAAGAGGGTGAGATGAGAGTTGATTTTGAGGATAAGAGATATTTAGCGTTATTGAGAGAGGAGATACCTTTGAACGTCGTAGTTTACC
>CAYNOV010000115.1:0-4933 GCA_964398905.1 uncultured Thermoplasmata archaeon | reverse complement strand
TGTTTTAAAGATCAAAAAAAGATGTTCATATTCACGGAAAATTTCTTTAACACCACTACAATTCTTTAATAATCTTATGACCAATCTCTAGAGCGAGGCGATAATGAAGGACAACTTCATCGAAATGGAAAAAAATGTTTACGATAAAGGCGAAAAGATAGATATAAGACTTAAGAACGATGGTACCGCTACTTACACCCCATTATCACAATACTTGAAGATATACAATGATGAAAGTAACGAACTGGTCTATGACGGAGAAAGCGACATCGCTCTCCCAGCCATTCCAAAAGAACAGACCGCTCGATGGGATCAAGAAGATTTAGAAGGTGAGAAAGTTCCTACGGGAAAGTACAAAGTAGTTTTTTTAGAAAAATATGAAAGGAAGTTCTTTATCGAATAGAAGTATAAGTTTGATCTACGACAAAAAGGCGAATCTATTTTAAATATTTTTGAAACCACAACTCTTATTAACCACTCCACTTTAGACTATTTCAAATAAAGTTGAAATGGATAAGATATCATGTCAGTGCTTAGAAGCGGTCTAGAGATGGTTTTTTATTATCTTAGCAGTCATACTCTGACCTGTCTGATCCCTGCTTTCTTCATCGCTGGAGCTATAGCCGCTTTCATCAAAAAAGATGCTATAATAAAGTATCTGGGTCCAGATGTAAAAAAGAAGATATCTTATCCGATAGCATCTATATCTGGAGCGGTCTTAGCCGTTTGCAGCTGCACTATACTTCCTATGTTCGCAGGTCTCTACAAGAAAGGAAGCGGTGTCGGTCCATCTACAGCGTTTCTCTACTCTGGGCCTGCGATAAACATCTTAGCTATAGTTTATACCGCGTCTGAATTGGGGTATCAGATCGGTCTGGCTAGAGCGATAGCTGCCGTTGCTACAGCTTTTGTGATAGCATTTTTGATGTCCTATATATTCAAGTCGGATGATGAGGGAACAAGCGAGCAAAATTCGAACAATACTGTTAGCTATGAGGCAGAAAATGAAAGACCTATCTGGATAAAATTTACTTTCTTTGGATTGCTTGTAGCCATTTTATTGATAGGTGCCTCAGCTTCGATCGACCGGGTGTTTAAAGCGGTTTTATTGATTTCATTGATAGCTCTTCTTATCTTACTCCTCAGGAGACGTTATGAAACTAAAGAAGTCAAAAATTGGGGTTCCGAAACTTGGTTTTTAACCAAAAAGATATTTCCAATACTGATAATCGGCACTTTTATAGTCGGGATAATAGAATTTTACGTACCTCCTGAAACTTTTAGACCTTATCTTGGAAATGATAGTTTATTTGCATCTTTTCTTGGCTCCATAATCGGTGGTATATTATACATGCCTACGCTCCTTGAAGTACCGATCATCGGCACAACCTTTGGCTACGGAGCTGGAGTGATGGGAGAAGCACCCGCTTTGAGCTTACTTCTTGCGGGTCCTTCCTTGAGTTTGCCTAACATGATAGTCCTTTTCAAGATAATGAAGTTCAGGCATTGGTTGGCTTATATATTGATAGTGGTTTTCCTTTCAACTTTGATGGGATTTACATATGGGATTATAGTTTCATGATTGGAGAAAAAAGGAGGTGAGAAAAAATGAAGATAGAGATCTTAGGAACAGGATGTGCTAAATGCAAAAGATTGGAAGAGAACACGAGAAAAGCAGTAGAGGAGTTAGGGATCGATGCAGAGATTGCGAAAATTGAAGATATCAGCGAGATAAGCACTAGAGGTGTAATGATGACTCCTGCGCTAGCAATCGATGGGAAAACGAAATCTAAAGGTGAACTTTTGAATACGGAACAGATAAAAGAATTGATCCAATCCTAGATGGATAATACACTCATGGGGCGAACTTAGCGCCTCTGTCAGTCAGTCTATAGATCATAAAATTTGCATCCCGCTCTCCTTCGATAAGAGCCTCATCTTTCAGGATCGAAAGATGATACGATAGTTTAGAATCCTCGACATCTAATATTTCCTTCAACAAGCAGACGCACAGGTCCTGTTCTTCCAATAAAGCAATTATTTTAAGACGCACATCGTTGGATAGAGCTTTATGAACTTTACTCCTATCCTCAATGTCAAGACTATCTATCTTTTCCAAGAGTTGGGCTATACCGCCACGATTCTCAAGTTCCTCTTCTATATCATCGGGTATGTCCATCGATCACACCTGATCGCCTGAGAAATATTAGATTCGTTGCCGCTTATATAGTTTGTGAACCTGTTTCTATACTTTTAAAAATTAAAAATATTAAAAAAGGGTTTTTGTCTTCAATCTTCGTCTTCCTCTTTATCGGTTCTCCATGAATCTACATCGGTTTTTTCTACCGCTTCTTCGTCCAACTCGCCTTTGACCTCTTCAAGGACTTCTTTGGCATCTTTTTCAGCTTCCTCTCTGATCTCTTCTCTATCTTTGTCTTCTTCCTCTCTCACCTGTTTTTCTATCTGATCTATCTTCTCTTTCATCTCTGATCTTCCTGGTATCTCCCCGAGAATATCATTCGCTTTTCCGACTATGTCCTCTAGTGAGCCTATATCGACGGTTTCTCTACTCGGCACTTCTCTAGAAGCCCCTAGATAATTCGAGGCGCCTTCCACCAACTTGGTGACTTCGAATGGGAACAGTATCTTTGTCGCATCACCTTCTGACATTTCCCTCAAAGTATCTAGTGACAGATAAGTCATCGCTTTCTCGTCTAATGTATTTGCACCTAGAGAAAGTATTCTTAGTCTCTGTCCTTCACCTTGAGCCTCTAGGATCTTCTGCATACGAGTACCTTCCGCATTCAAGATCCTGCTCTGTCTTTTACCTTCCGCATTCAAGATCTGCGACCTCCTGTTACCTTCGGCTTCTAGGATCGCAGATCTTTTCTGTCCATCAGCTCTTAAGATCGCTGCTCTTCTTTGTCTCTCAGCTGCGGTCTGTTCTTCCATCGCATCTTTTACCTGTGGGACTGGATCGACTTCTCTGATCTCTACTGACTCTACTCTGACTCCCCAGTCGTCGGTAGCTTCGTCTAAAACCTCCCTAAGGTGCGTGTTTATCCTTTCCCTGTTGTACAGTATCTCGTCAAGTTCCATATCACCTATCACTGACCTGAGTGTCGTCTGCGCGAGATTTATCGTTGCGGCTTTGTGATCAGTGACTTCGAAGAACGCCTTTTTGACGTCTACCACCTTGATATAGATTATAGCATCAACGTTGGTCGGTGAGTTGTCTTTAGTTATGACTTCCTGTCTTGGAACATCCAACACTTGAGTTCTCAGATCTATCTTGATCACGTCCGATATGAAAGGCGGTACGAGATTGACACCAGGTTCTAAGGTCCTTCTGAAATTACCTAAAACGATCCAGATACCTTGCTCGTAAGGCTGGACGATCCAAAAAGCGCTCCTTCCCGCTACCACCGCGAAAACTATGATTATGATCACTAGTATCAGTATCCAGGTGGTGGCACCGACGTTCATCTGGAGTCCTAAATATTCCCAAAACATATTTTTTCACATCCTCAGATTATTCCGATCTTTCAACTTTTAGTTTCACTCCCTCCGCTTCTACAATCTTCACTTTTTCTCCCTCCTCTATGACCTCGTCTGCTGTGGCGCTCCATATCTTGTTTCCGCGGACCTTAACTTTACCGGAGATCGTATCGGGTTCTATCTCTTTGACGACTTGAGCGGTTTCTCCTACTAGAGAGGTCGTCATCGTAGTCGTGGGCTTACTAGGAGGAGAGATACTAGCGTAGAATTTGAGCGAGAGGAACATCAGAGGTAAAACTATAATAGCTACTATAAGTGGCGTGATCCAGGTGAATAATAACTCTGGAAATGCTAGAGTTATCAGCCCCAATGTGATCAAAACCCCTGCAGGTATCGCTACGAAGAATCCAGGATCTAAAAATTCGAATATCGCCAGCAGTATGCCGACCACTATCAGCAATATACCATAGATCACCATAGTTTACATAAGGATATCCAACTATTTTTATTTTTCCTTCGATTGAAAAAAATCTTTTGGATCTAAAAGAGAAAAGGTCGGAATGGATTTTAAAACAGTTTTAACTGCTTTCTATCCTTGGAGCCAGGAGGTACCTTACGTTTCCGTTGCCATCGGCGAAATCGAACTGTATCTTTATGGGATAATCAGCTCCCAAGTCTATATCCAAGATCGTGTTTTTAGATACGCATTTCACCATGTCTGAGAAGTAATCTAATGCGAATAAAGAACGTACTTCTTCATTTGCGTTGAGTTCTTCCAAATCGTCTTTACCGAGTGACATCTCGACCTCGTTTTCATCTTCTTCAGAAAATATCTCGAATCCGTCGGGATTGGCTGTAATAGAGATATGATCTGAAATGTTTTCGGAAGCTTTTACACCACTAAGGAGGTGTTCGCCTTTTATCTTCAGATTGATAGGAAGGTCCAAACTCGGAACGTTTGGATCCGTCATACCAGCGGTATCCAGCAGAGGCATCTTCTGAGTTATGTTTCTGACGTTCATGGTCAACCTATTTCCTTCTTCGTCGTGTACGATCTTTATTATATCTCCTGAACCTGCGAGTTTCAAAAATTGTTCGATCTTATTCAGATTCAGACCGATCTCTGTTTCTTCTGCTTCGAAACTCTCGAAGCCACCACTTTTCAAGCTCAAATCCACCATCGCAACATGGGCTGGATCTACAGCTTTCAAATAAAGTCCGTCTTCATCTAAATTTATCTTGACCTCGTCTACGATGGTCCCTACTATCTCGACTAATTCTTTTAACACATCTGACTTGATTTCAGCGTTTAACATATAAATCCCCTTGAGTTTTCGATTTGCATGTAAATAAGAGGTTGATGATATAAGAGTTATGGTTTGAGGAAACATATTTACAGTTCAAAACCGATTATTTAAAATAAAACTTTCATTTC
>CAYNOV010000114.1:0-4968 GCA_964398905.1 uncultured Thermoplasmata archaeon | reverse complement strand
AGGGAAAACCTTATTATTTAGAGTTAGCTACATTGATTTGATTGGCGATGGCTGAAAACGAAGAGCTAGATCCACAGAAAATCGGTGAGGCAGAAGAGAAATTTAGAAGTCTAGTTTCAAAAAGGAACGAATTGAACCAAGAATCGAACTTCTATCGAGAGGAAAGAGACAAGCTCAACGAAGAGAGAAACAAACTACAGGAAGAGCTCAACGAACTGAAAGAGAAAAGAGATGATCTGACAAAAGAAACGAAGAAGCATAAAAATAGGAGAAACGAACTTCAGTCGAAAGCTAAAGAACTCATACAATTCAAGAGAGAGAGAAGAGACGATATCGACAACAACCTTTCAAAAAAGGTAGAGGAACTAAAAGTAGAGATAGACCAATTGGAAAGAAAACAACAGACTACTGCTCTCACCGTTGAAGAAGAGAACGAATTACTGGACAAGATAAAAGATAAGAGCAAAGAGCTTGAGAAGAAAAAGGAACTTCTAGAAGAACAGGATCAGATAATCGAAGAAGTAGAAGAGCTAGACCAAAAGATTGATGAACTGTTTGAGGAAGCGGACGAAGAGCATGAACTTGTTGTGGAATATTCTGAAGCCTCACAGGAGTATCACGACAAGATCGAAAAGTTATATGATGAAATCAACAGCATATCCGAAGAAGCTGACAAACTACATGAAAAATTCATAGACATAAAAG
Organism: uncultured Thermoplasmata archaeon; assembly: GCA_964398905.1. Lineage (GTDB taxonomy): Archaea > Thermoplasmatota > Thermoplasmata > Halarchaeoplasmatales > Halarchaeoplasmataceae > Natronoplasma. The sequence goes on along the minus strand of CAYNOV010000114.1, from coordinate 4,263 downwards.
AGAGAGCAGATCACTATCATCAGCGAGCGATGGATATGAAAGACAAAGTCATAGAGATGAAGCGAGAAAAACGACAGGAAGAGTTGAAACGGAAAAAACAACTTATGGAGCAAAATGAAAAGGTCAGGAAGGAACTTGAAGACGAAGAAAAACTGGAGAAAGAGATCGAAAAGATGATGGAGATGCTGGAACAGGAAGGAAAAGCAGAGATATAGAAAACTCTTTTCTATTTTTAACCGATTTCAACCACTTATATCCTCCTCAACAGGGGAAACCGATAATAATAAACAGTTATATTGCTATTTGATGAAAGTCACCTTACTGGGAACTTCAGGCGGTATACCTCTTCCTGGAAGAGCACAAGCCGGTGTCTTGATCGAATCTTCAAAAAAGAAACTGCTCCTAGACTGTGGTATGGGAGTACCCTTGAGATTGGCGGAAGCCGGGATAGACGCTGAAGATATTGATATCATATGTATAACCCATGGTCATCTCGACCATATTCAAGACCTGCCTTCTTTGACTAAGGCCTCTTGGTTAAATGTAGGAAAAGCTGACTACGAGATGATAGTCCCTCTCAACCTCAAAGAAAAACTGATACGTTTCTGGAGATCCTTAGATGAATATGAAAGGACCGACCTTGACTTCAAAATACTAAAACCTGGAGATCATTTTAAAGAAAAATTGAACATAAGACCTTTCAAGACTAATCACACTGTATCGAGCCAAGGCTATCATATTACAGATGGCGAGGTCAACATAGTCTATACAGGTGATACCACTCCTTGTCGGGAAGTCAAAGATGTGTCAAAAAATTCAGATATTTTGATCCATGAGCTTTCACTTCTAGAAGAGTCAGAATTGCACACTTCTCCTCATTCTTTGATTTCGGAAATAAACGATATAGAAGTAGGAGAACTTATACTGACTCATTTTTATCCTCCAGTAGCTGAGAAAGCAGATGAACTGGCGAAGGAAATCGGACAGAAAACAGGAATACCAACGAAAGCGGGTGAAGATCTCCAGGAGTACAAATTATGAGGTGTTCATCATGGATGATCTGAAGATATTGGTGATACCAACAACAGATTGGACCGGACATCCCGTACCGAACAGATTGAATTTTATTTTCGATAGACTAGCTGATCATCATACAGTGAACGTCTGCGAATTCAAAATGTTCGAAGAGGAAAAACGAGATACAGAATGTAATCTAGTCGATATGAGTTGCAAATCAGAAGTTGATGTGGGTTCCTATTATTTGAAAAACTTTACTCAGTATTCTAAAAAGATAAGAGACCTTAGTGCCGAACATGATGTTATAGTTTCATCCAATATAGTACCTAGCTTTACTGCTGCTCTTCAAGACACCACTGTTATCTTGGACTATTTGGACCATTTCCCTCAGAGTGCCTCTTCTTACTACAAGAGACCATTACATAAAATCGCAGAAAGGACCGCCGGCTTACTGACCTCTATAAATCTTAAAAAAGCGGATGGCGTTATAACTCCTACCCAACGGTTCAAAGAATATCTTGTAGGAAAAACATATTGTGATATCGAGGTGATCCCAAACGGTTTAGACCTGAAGAAGATAAAACCTACTGATCCTACAAAGATATTTGACGAATTTGATTTAGAAAGACCAGTATTAGGTTACGTTGGCTCTCTTGAAAGTTGGATAGACCTTGAAAGTGTTATCAAAATGATGCCTTCTATAAAGAAGAGATATCCCAAGGCAAAGCTTCTTATCGTAGGTCCAGACCTACACACAAACTACTCTGAATATCTGAAAGATCTTAGCGAAGAGATGAGGGTAGAAAAAGACGTGAAATTTGTAGGAAGAGTAGACTACGAAGAACTTTCTCCGTACATCACAGCGATGGACGTTGGATTGAATCCGAGGAAACCAAGGAAGATGAATTCCTTGACGATGGGCAGCAAAGTTCTTACTTACTTGGCATGTGGAGTTCCTGTCCTCAGTAATAATATGCCAGAAGCGGAAAATAGGTTTGAAGGGAAAGGCGTATACAGTTATAACGATGATCAAGAATTATTAAGTAAGTTGGCAAAATGTCTGACAAAAGGGGTTAAACCTGAAGTCGTGAAAGAATACGATTGGGACAGACTATCAAAAAAATACGAAAATGCCATCTATAAGTTTTATCAAGGATCAAAAAGGGATTGATTATAGCATAATTATCAGTGTTGGGATTAAAAATAAAAAAAGGATTTTGAAAGTTTTTATGTTTTATAGGTCTTCGAAGACGTCTTCTTCGGCTTCTTCACCGAGTGGTTCACCGCACTCCGGACATTCCTCTGCATCACCAGGCACTTCTGCTCCACAGATCGGACATTCCTGTTCTTCAAATATCTCTTCTTCCTCTTCCTCTGCTTCTTCCTCTTCTTCCATCTCTTCTGGTGGTTCCAATTCTTCACCGCACTCTGGGCATTCTTCTGCATCGATCGGTATCACTGCACCACAAGTCGGACAGATGCCTTCCTCCTCGATCTCTTCTTCAAGTTCAGTTAATTCTTCCTCAAGTTCCTCATCGAGTTCCTCTTCGATCTCCTCTTCAGGTTCCTTCTTCATCGCGGACATCGCTCCGCCTATCAGCATCACTACTATACCTATGACAATCCCTGTTATGAAGTACATCCCATAGGTACCTTCAGGGTTCTCAATTCCCAAGAAGGGGTCAAAAGCATCTATTCTAACAAATTTTATTACCAAAATACCTATTATTATCAGAAGGCCCAGTCCTAATATACCCATTCCTGTGGAGTTGCCTCCTTTTTCTTCAGCCATAGTTTCAAACCTCCATCTATATTTTTCATAAGGTAATTCTTTATTTAATATATAAATCCTATGGTTAAGAAAAATTTCTGTCTTCAAACTTATTAGATTTTCGAATTCATATCAAATAGAGTAAAACCATATGTCATTTTCTATTATTTTGCTTTAATAACTTATATATTTTAGAAAACTCTATATGGAAGTAAATTTGTATATATATTCTGGGGAGGAATAGACATTGTCATTAAACAAAGACATAGCTGTACTGATATTAATTGATGATAGATTTCTCTCCAAAATAAGAAAAAAGAGGTGAAAAAAATGGATTTAGAAGCCATGATCTCCATACCTGAATCCAATCCAAATCTACAACCCCAACTGAAAGAAACGAGAGAATTGATGCAGTATGCTGCGATATTTCTACTTGTCGGTGCAGTACTTTGGGGTCTTTGGGGGATATGGTCCATCTTCAGTGGATTACTATGGAGCACTACATGGTATGGACAATTCTATGGTACGAGGTTGATCATATGGGGACTAATAGGATTGGTATTTGCAGGTATAGCTTTAGTTCTCAAAGGTAAGTTCACTGAAGACGTTATCTCACCTATAGACGAAGGTAGATATACAGATCTGGAGAATAAGATGATCCTATACGGCATCTTAGGATTAGTGTTCGGTCTAGCCCTTTCCGGCATACTGATATTTATCGGATACATGAAATTCCAAGAATACGAAACCCCAGAAGAGAAGAAATGTCCTACATGCAGTTCGTCTGTGAGATTCATTCAAGAATACGAAAGGTGGTATTGCGACAGCTGTAAAGACTACAAAGAACCGATCGTACATACCGACGTCAAACCGACACCGCCGCCTCCGCCGCCGCAGAGTCAGTGATAGGATTAAAAACCTATAAAATGGATCTTCTAGTTTAACTAGAAAATCCTAATTTCTTTTTTTAATCTAATATTTCCGTTTTTATTTCACCAGCGGGCACAATACATAAGAACTGAACTTCATCTTGATACGGATTTTCATATGAGTGAGGAATATCAGAAGGGATGTAAGTAACGTCTCCTTTTTTCGCTATCTTTGTATCTTCACCCATCTTGATCTTCATCTTTCCTTCCAAGATATATTGAACATGATCGGTATCAATATGTTCGTGATAGGGCATGTGTGCACCCGGCTCCATGGTAAATTTTCTCATAAAACAGTTCTCAGCTCCCTCACTATCGGTAACCAATCTTTGTATCCATACGTCCTTTCCCCTTTCCACTTTTTCTTTTTTCACACTATCGGAGTCCATTACGAGACCATCTTCTGCAGACATGTTATCAAATCTAGATATATACATGACTTATATTTAGTTTAGGACTGACAAGTGAAGAGACACTAGCGGGAATCTGTCAGGAATCAATTCCTAACGCTCACTAATCAAAGATTAGCTCGTGAACCCGCGATCT
>CAYNOV010000113.1:0-5009 GCA_964398905.1 uncultured Thermoplasmata archaeon | reverse complement strand
ATCGTTTTTTGAAAAATGAAATATAGAACTTATAACTTATAGTTCAGATAGATCAAGATGGATTATCGAGCAGCCATAGTGGTTTATCCACAAGTCGAAGAGTTGGATTTTATAGGACCTTATGAGACCCTCTCACATTCAGATTCTATCGAGATAGATATCTTATCTAAATCTTTAGCTCCTGTGAAAGGATACAACGGGCTCAGATTTTTACCAGATAAAACTTTTTCTGACGCTGATAAATACGACATACTGATCATACCTGGAGGCCACGGTAGAAAGAAAGCGATGAGAGATGAAGAAGTTCTCAACTTCATAGAAAAACAGATGAAAGACGTTAGCTATCTTTGTTCGGTGTGCACCGGCGCTTTTTTGTTAGCCGAGATCGGTATACTCGACGGACTCAAAGCTACAACACATCATTCAGCCTTGGATGAACTTCGAAAATCTTATCCTACTGTTGAGGTTTTAGAAGAGAGGATCATAAAAAATGATACTGAGCCCAAGATATGGTGTGCTGCAGGGATATCTTCAGGTATCGATCTGTCTCTAGAACTATTAGCAGAATTGTTCGGCGAAGATAACGCGAGAAAAGCCGCTGAGAGGATGGAATATGATCACCGATAGATGAAAGAGATCGAACTAGATCTATACTAAATTCCAAATCAAAGTCACAGATCCTAAGGATGAACTTTATCCTCTATGTCTTCGATAGCGAATTTGGCGTGGATAGTTGATATAGGAGCTTCTTCATCGATGTTATCCGATCCATTGAAGATCAGATCCGCTCGATTTTCCAGTTTTTCAGACAAATGATGATAGCCCTGTGCTCTCAAATTTTCGATCCCATTATCGAGTATATCTTTAACGACGGATAAAGGCAGGTCTACTAGTTCTCCACTTAGAACTCTTAGATGCAGTTCGAAATATTCTTTTGGATCATCTATACCATCATCAACTTTCGACATCGTATAGTCGAACCCTCAAAAGTAAATCGATCTCGAATCTTATATATGTTATGGGTGCTCCACCCTCTATATAGGTAAGCTTTTTGTATGAGATATATCATATTTTACATGATGGGGATAGACAAGTCTGAGAAAAATAAAAAGATATCATCAAGAACTCTTGATATGTCGATTGTAGTTTTGATATCTATGATCCTTTTAACCGGTCCATTGATATCTACATCTTTCATCTCGGAGGGACAGGAAGATGTCGCTTACTCAGTAACGATCGATGGAAACATCGATGGTGGTACCGCTTCACATATACAAAGAGCTATCTCCAGGGGAGAAGAGGATGGAAGAGATCTCATAATAAAGATAGATACACCTGGAGGACTGGTCAATCCTACAAGAGATATAGTCAATGCTATACTACGTTCAGATGTTGAGGTCATAACTTGGATAACGCCAAGAGGAGCTTGGGGTTATTCCGCTGGAGCTTTCATCACTCTAGCAGGTGATATAGCTGTCATGGATAGAGGAACAAGTATCGGATCAGCAGAACCGAGACCCGCGGATAACAAAACGATACAGGCTATGGCTAGTTGGATACAGGAGATCGCAGAGGATCAGGGAAGACCCGGTGAGGAAGCTAGGAAGTTCGTAACAGAAAACATGAATATAGGAGCAGAGGATGCATTAGATCTGGGATTGATAGATCATATAGCTGAAAGCGATGAAGAATTACTGAATATAATAGGAAGATCAAGGATAGAACAGATCGAACAAGACTTCACTGCTCAGCTTATGAGCATCCTTACAAATCCCACCATCGTATTTCTACTACTTTTGATAGGCATTCTAGGTCTAGTCACTGAGATAACAACAGGTGGTGTGGGAGTCCCTGGGATAGGAGGCGGTATAGCTCTCATCCTGGCGTTCATCGGTCTAAGGATATTAGAACTGAGCACGGTCGGCATCTTCCTCATAATCTTAGGCATCGTATTACTGATCGCGGAATATTTTGAACCAGGCTTCGGTGTATTTGGAATAGGTGGAGCTATCTCCTTATTTTTAGGTATATTATTCGTTGGAGACGAACCTTGGATCGAAGTCTCTACAGAAGTCCTTCTAGGTCTGGTCGTAATAATATTGGGAATCACTCTCTTCGTCATATGGTCGGTTAGGAAGGCTTTGAAGAAAGAAGTCGAAACCGGTATGGACAAGATGAAGGGCGCAGAAGGAAGTGTGACAAAAAGATTAGATCCCATCGGAGTCGTGAAAGTGAGAGGCGAAAGATGGGCTGCGACCTCCGAAATGGAATTAGAGGAGGGAGAAAATGTTGTTGTCAAAGATATAGTTGAGAGGAAGGGCCAAACCACCCTCTTGGTGGAAAGAACCTATGATGAATGATGTTTCTACTCCTCTTCACTTTTATCTCTTTTCTCATGTTCTCTCAGGGCAGTGGTGAGGCCCGCCACATCACCCAATTCAGATCCGAGTTTGGACGGCGTAACAACCACTAGATTTTGTTCCGTAGCTATCTCTACCAGTGTTTGAAGCTCTCTTAACCGCATGGCACCTTCTCTTTCACCGTATATCTCCGCTGCATCGGCCATCTCCTTCGCCGCTTCCCTCTCACCTTGAGCTTTCTTTATCCTGGCTCTTCTGTTCCTCTCAGCTTCTGCCTGCATGGCTATAGCCCTAACCATGTCTTTGGGGAGATTTACATTTCGGATCGTCATATTTGTGACCTTTACGCCCCATGCATCTGTTTCCTCGTCGATGATCTGCCTTATGTCTTCAGCTAGTTCCTCCCGCCTGCTCAATAGTTCATCTAACTCCACTTTACCCAAAACGTCTCTTAGTGTAGTCTGAGCCAATCTACTAGTAGCTCGGTAGTGATCTTTTATCTCCAAAGTCGCTCTCTTCGGATCGAACACTTTCATGTAAGCTACAGCGTCAACGTTAGCGCTCACATTGTCTTTAGTTATGATGTTCTGTTCAGAGACATCCATATCCATAACACGAAGGTCTTTCCATTCCAGATCATCGATAAACGGTATTATCAAGACAACGCCAGGTCCTTTAACACCTATGAATCGCCCGAACCTGAAATGTGAAACTCTTTTGTATTCTGGAACTTTGTTGACAGCTTTAGCCAATAATACCAAAAAAACCAAAGCTGCTATTATCAATATCACGTAAGTCAATATCGGCATCTTTTCACCTTATCTATTATATGGATTCTGACTTTTATACATCTTTCGATTAGATTTAGTCACCGCAAGCTTTTTACACGTCACCCTTTATCTTTCAAATATGACGCAAGAATTGGAGGAATTCCTGCCTGATAGTGAAGATCCAGAGGAAAAAGATACCGCTTTTGTAGATCCTGGAGCGCGGACTTTGGGAGAAGTCATGTTAGGGTCCAATTCTTTTCTTTATCCCGGGTCTATGGTCAAGGCAGAGAGTTCTAAAGTAGAAATAGGGGATAACAGTATATTGATGAATAAAACAAGCGTAGAAAGTACTGAGGAACATCCGACTTCGCTAGGCAAGGACTCTTTTGTAGGTCCTGGCGCTGATCTCAAAGGGTGTAACGTGGGAAAGGGAGCGATGGTAGGCATGGACGCGGTCGTTCTTGAAGGTGCTGAGATAGGAGACAACTCGATAGTTGGAAGTAACGCAATTGTCCCTGAAGGGATGAAGATCCCTGATGGTAAGCTGGTTCTAGGCCAACCCGCAGAGATAGTCCGAGACGTTTCTGACGAGGAGTTGGAAAAGATCGATGAGATAAGATCAGATCTCATGGAAAAAAGAAGAGAATTCAAGATGATCGAAAAAAGAGCTGAAAGATTCAAGGTTAACGATATACCCAAACGTCCAAGAGAGATACTCGAAGAGAAAAAACAGGAGTTCTCGGAAAAGGAAGAGGAAGTCCCCGACATTTCTGATGTGAAGAAAAAATTGAGGGACCTCTCAGAAGACAATCATACTATTTAAAAGGAAAATGGTGGGGCCGCCGAAATTTGAATTCGGGTACCAGGCTCCCAAAGCCCGAAGGATCGACCAAGCTACCCCACGGCCCCGGTGTGTTGATTAGCTCAAAATGAGGTGACAAATAAATAATTTCTCCCTGTTTTCTTTGATTTTCGGAAAAAGTCACACAGAAAATATTTTTAGATAGAAAGTATAGACGTTGTAGGAGATAACTTGAAAAGGGAAGATATCAGGGCCGGTGTTTTGAGGATCGAAGGTACGAATTGCGAAGAAGAATCGCATCTAGCTTTCAAACGATTAGGAGCTCAGGCAGAAAAAGTTCATCTGAAGCAGTTGATAAAACAAGATGTAGAACCTTCTGAGGAGAGAGACATATTCGATTATGATATATTGATGATACCCGGTGGATTTTCCGCTGGCGATTACGTTCGGGCCGGAGCAATATTCGGTGCGAGGATGAAAAGTAGGCTGGGTGAAGAACTGAAAGATTTCGTAGAGAGCGGGAGACCTGTCCTGGGCGTTTGTAACGGCTTTCAGGTCCTCGTCGAGATCGGACTTCTACCTGCAGTAAATGAAGTCATGAGCGAAGTTCCTAAAGCTGCTTTAGAGACGAACGACAGCAACAAGTTCGAGTGCAGACCTACTCTTTTGAGGGTAGAAGAAGATTCCAATTGTATTTTCACTAGAGGATATCAAAAAGATGAAACCGTCCTTTATCCATCTGCACACAAAGAAGGAAAATTCGTACTCGACGATGATATATCAGTTGATGAGATGGAAAAAAATCAACAGATAGTTTTCAGATACACTACACCTGAGGGAAAGAAACCAGATTATCCGTGGAATCCGAACGGATCTTTTGACGATATCGCTGGTATATGCAATCCTCAAGGTAACGTTTTAGGTCTGATGCCGCATCCCGAAAGGGTCTTCCATCCATATACAAATCCAGATTGGACAAGGAACGAAGCTAGAAAAGAGAGAGGCGACGGAAAATCGTTGTTCGAATCAGCTCTTAGATATCTCGAAGAAAATTTCTAAGTATAGTCAAAGACGTAA
>CAYNOV010000112.1:0-5010 GCA_964398905.1 uncultured Thermoplasmata archaeon | reverse complement strand
ACGGTGTTCTAATAACTCATCCACATTTAGACCATTGGGGTTACACATGTTTTCTCGACAATGATATACCTCTCTACTGCGGAGAAGGTACTAAAATGATAATAGTTAACTACGAACAGTCTTCTTCGGCAGGTCCTTCTTCAGATTATTATCTCGCGCATCTGACAAAAAATATAGACGAGGAGTACAAGGATTTTAGAACCTTCAGAACTGGAGATAGATTCGACATAGGCGATATCAACGTCGAGCCGGTCCATGTTGATCACTCAGTTCCCGCAGCCTACGGGTACATCATCCGGACGAGTTCAGAAACGATAGCCTATACGGGGGACTTCAGACTTCACGGTCCAAAAAAGGACATGAGTCAGGAATTCATCGAAAAGGCGGCGAACGCGGACCCTGATCTTCTGATAACCGAAGGTACGAACATCACCGGAGGACATATATCATCGGAAGCAGAAGTTAAAGAAAAGATCGATTCGTTGATCGGAAAAACAGCAGGTCTGGTCGTCGTCAGTTTCTCACAGAGAAATATAGACAGACTGAAGTCGGTCTACAGTGTAGCTAGAAACAACGATAGAAAGCTCGCTATCTCGATGAAGCAGGCATTTCTCGTCAAAGAGTTGAGAGATGATCCACATTTGGACATATTCGATATCAAACAGGATGATGTCATAGTCTTCGGAAGCGAAAAATCGAGGAGATATGAATGGGAAAAAAGAGTGATGAAGGAAGTTGACATCTGGAGCGGAGAAGACATCAACCCGATACAGGATGAAGTGGTACTTACGGCGACATATTACGACATGAACGATCTCATGGATGTAGACCCAGTCAGTGGGAGCGTTTTCATTTCCTCTCAATCGGAGGCCTTCGACGAGGAAGGCGAGATACAGCACGAAAAACTATTGAACTGGTGCGAGCACTACGGATTACCGCACTATCAGATTCACACCTCAGGACACGTTCTTCCTCACCAGTTGAAGGAAGCCATCAAGAAGATAAATCCTAATAAAGTTATGCCAGTGCACACCGACAGGCCAAAACTCTTCAAGAGATACATGAGGGATCTCGAAGCAGATATCGTGTTGCCCGAGACCAACAGTTCGAAGAAAATTTGAGAGGATGAATCATCCCAATAGAAAAATTATCTCATAGCCTCCCTGATGGCTGTAGAGAGTTCTTCGCACCTTGACAACTCTTCGTATAAACTGGTTTTTCCTTCGAACACGAACTTGATTCTGCCACTCTCATAGTCGATCTCATCCATGTTTTCCCAAACGCCGAGAGCTCTGCATCCTAAACCCTTAAGCTGAATTACCCCATAGAGCTGAGTCAGGTACCTGATAAGCCTGTACAGGTCCTCATGACCTACCTCGATATCTAGAACATTCTCAGGATATTTGAGATGGATGTATTCAAGTTCCTTATCTTCGGCTTTATATTTGAAGCTGTTTTCGAATCCAAATACCAGAGGTCTCTTTCCGATCTTCTTTCCGGCTTCTTCATATTCTCTGAGTATTCTTATGTCCCTCATCTCATTATCTTCCAAGAACTTTTCTTCACCGTATTCTCCGGGTCTGACCTCTGTTTCTATCCAGTGAAGTTCCGAGTGAGCAAATTTTGCTTTTCTACTTCCCAACGTGTACTGGTTTTTGAACTCCTCACATATTTCACCGCCTATATCGACTAAATGTTCAACTTCTTTTTCGTTGTACCTGTGGTTCATCTTTTTTTCGATCTCGTTCCTCATCAAGTTGCTGATCATAAACTTTGGATAGTAGTCGAGGTTTTCTTGAAGGTAGGGATCAAAAACTGAGGAGACGAAACGATTGTAAAGGACGTTTGTGTCCAAGCAAACAAAGTATTTTCCAGGTTTGCCTTTCATCAATCTGACAGCATTTGCGAAATCATCACCAAAATCTTCTGCATCAAAGGTTCCTGAGGAGATGATTACTTTTGCTATCGCATCATATCCGGGTATCTCTTCACCCATCTTTTTCGGTAACTTACTTTTCACTTCACCAACATTTTGATGCAACTCCTCCTCTTCTATACAAGATCTGCAGCTCCACGACCTCCTATTCAACGTGACTTCAAAAAGGTCGGTGTTGATCAAAGGCGACCTTATCTTGAAACTGCGTTTACCTTTCAAGAATGCCAAGTTCAAAAGTAGATTTATTTGAGTGTCCTCAAGTTCAACTTTCGACAAGGTGATCACCTCCTATCATCTCGACTAGATCCTGTCTAGGTAACGGAATGTCCAGGTAAGATCTGTCTGCGTTCTTGACCGAATCTATGTAAAGATAGAGCACACCTTCAACTTCCATCTGAACCCCTTCTATTACGGACCCGCTAGCCATCGCTTTTCTTGCAGGGGTGATGTCCAGTATAACAGGAGCCCCATCTTCGCAGATCTCTTCGACGTGCTCGGCGGCTTTCATGACATCGAACTCGTCCTCGATCACGTACTCTTCTATTTCAGCATCTATGTCCTTAACTTCGAGTATTTTCTTTATGCCTTTGATGCTACTTTCGGCCATATCCTTATCATGCTTTTTGTAGATGACCTGGATTTCATCAGGTATTATGTCTGTGTGAAAAAGTGTAGCCCAAAATGAATTCACAACTGCCCAATCGCTCCTTCCCACGAAAGTTATGTATTTCACTTTTTCCTCCATATAGATACCGAAACGAAATAGAATACAAGTGGTTTATCACTTTCGATGATTTTTGAGATGAAAATAACGCGCGTTAATTCGTCTTAGATCTATCTCGTAGTCAATAAAAGGAAAAGCCGAGAGACCCTTTTCAGATCTCCCGGCTTTCCTCCCTCCCTAAAGGGAAGAGCATCCCTAACAGGACGCTCTTTTATTGGAATAAATCAGGCGTATCTCCTAGTATCATTGTTCTTCTTTTCACCGATGTAGTAATTCATCGCATCTTCACCCTCTAACTCTCTCTTACAGGCGGCCTCTAGATCCTTTTGTGATACGGTTTCATCATGCATGAGTGATCGTCGTGCCGCATTCACCACAGCGTTCCTTATCTTGCCGCCCGGAAAGTCGTACTTCTTCGCCAGTCTACTTATATCCACATCATCGTCTAAAGGTAACTCGTCGGGCAGGTGATACCCCCATATCTTCTCCCTTGCCTCCCTGTCAGGCACTGGGAATTTTGCTTTCAGGTCCATCCTCCTTTCGAGCGCTGGATCCATGCCTTTAGCTAGATTGCTGGTCATTATTATGATCCCTGAATGTTCCTCCAGTTTTTGTAGGATCAGGTTTACCATCCTGTTCTCGGTTGCGCCTGTAGAGGTGTGCGCTCCGCTACGCATGTTCAAGAGACCTTCTGCTTCGTCCAGCAGTACGACGCCGTCTTTTTCTTCAACCAGCTCGAACATCCTTGCGACGTTCTTTTCGCTCTCGCCGTACCAAACGTTCACCATGTCACTGAGAGAGACCTTGTGGACTTGCTTGCCCAGCCTATCTCCTATCGCTTTTGCCATCATGGTTTTACCCGTACCTGGAGGGCCCGAGAAAAGTAGATTGAGACCTTCCCTCTCGCCGATTACGGACTTCATGTTCCATTCCTCGAGGAACTTGTCCTTCAAGTTCTCCTGAGCAAGGAGCGAGAGTATCGAGTCTTTCAGTTCTTTGGGAAGGATCACTTCCGAGAAAGAAACATCGGGTTCGATACTTTCCATCAGGTTTTCCTTCATCTTTTCCCCCTTTCTCGGTCTGCTCCTTGGCTCTTCTACTTCCTCGACTTCATTCTTTCCAGTTCCGAGTACGAACCTTGCCGATTTAGGGCTCAGATAAAAGGATGAGTGCTCTATTGACCCGCTTCGAGCTCTCCTATCCCTTCTCATCGGTCTTCTTCTCGAGGAATCTTTCGAAGTTATAACTTCAGATTTTTGGAGCTTAGAGCCCGGGCAAAGTAATTTTCTCGTTTCCTCAGGTTCAGTGTCGTTCACAAGTTTGAGAGAGTGGATTAACTTCTCACCGTCCAGCGTTGGATTTTCAGGTTTTATCCCAACTCCCCTTTTCGTCAGCAGTAAAAGGACGATGTTCTTTTCTTCCTTTGACAGTTCTAGTTCCTCAAAAAACTTGGTTACTCGGAATTTTTCGTCAGCGACCTCTTCTCCTTTTTTCCTCTTCTTCTCCAACTCTTCCACTTTATCCCGATACCTTTCTTTCTTGTTTTCGAAGATCTCGGGAGATGGTTTCTCAAGAAAGTACTGCGTGTCTCCGATTATCTCGTTGAAAAGCGTGAGAGCAGCTTTCAAGTACTGCTCGTTATCTTCAAAATACTCCACCTCGTCTAGTTCCAAATAGTAGCCTAACTGGTACAACTTCAGTTTGTTCAAACCGTGCATATATCTGTCTTTGGACCTCCTACTCATCTCAGACCAACCTCCTCTACTGACTCTACAAAAATCGCGCGAGAGTCTCCCTTCGTCGATATATCTTCCATAATCTATTTCACCTCAACAGCACAGGAACTGAAGCACCTTGAGATAAATCGTATCGCGCCGACAACAATTTTCTATTTGCCTTCATTCCGTGCTCCTCCTGTGCATCTAACCTTATACGACTAGGATTATTTATTAATTACGGATTTTTTCGTAATTTTACTAAGATAAATGTTAAATAACACTTTTGCACGTATAATAATTAAGAATGTCCTTTACTTTGAAAGGATTAGTTGAGAAATATGATGTAGATTCGAATTGAAGGTGAACAAAAATGGCGACATTAGTATCGATAGACAAAATATGTGCAAAGTGTGGAACCATGAGTATGAATGCTGCTTTAGCTCCGGACGACAGGACCAAGCTGTACTACGAATGTAAGAAATGCGGATATTTCCAACCCGATCCTAAAAGATACGACGAGATCTACGAGAAAAACAAGGACGAGATAATTGCCAAGTTTCACGAAAATTTTACCAAAGGCAAAACAGAGGACGAAAAAAAGGACCTGCTCGATGACATCCTTCAAAGCACTA
>CAYNOV010000111.1:0-5011 GCA_964398905.1 uncultured Thermoplasmata archaeon | reverse complement strand
CCCGATCGGACCTGTAGAAGATTGAAAAAAAGCTAAAAAAACAATTCCCTCTCCCGATCTTTTTATTTTTGATTTATATTCTATCAAATGTCTCAATCTTTAGATCGTTCCTCATCTTCAATATCAGATTGGACTTCAACATCAAGAGATGAATCTTTCTCTTCATCTTTTTCTATCTTCAATGGAGATTCTTCAGATCCGCCCTCATCGATCTCCTCTTCTATTTCCTCATCATGCTGATATCTTTCCTTTAGATCAGACCTATTTGATAACTCATCCTTTTTTCGATCGTCGATATCTTTATCCTTGGACTTATCTGATAGATTACTGTAAATCTTTGAAGATATCTCCACGATAAAAGGAAGAAGCATTATCACAGCGATAGAAGCCCCAAAATTGATCCAACTGTTCCTAGGTATATCTCTCGTTCTACCGATGGTAACCAATTTTATTATGCCGAACCATGGTAGTTCCCCTCTTGCCTTTCCCAAAACCCATTCCTCCTCAACGGGTTCTTGGATGCCTCTATGGCGAGGATTTTGATCTACGTTAGGATTATTATCGCCTTTAGTTATGAATCCAGAAGAGTCGATCTCATCGAGTTCTATACTTATCGTTTTGTCTTCATGGCCGTAATCATATATGATTATAGTCCCGCGAAGGTTCTCTCCTTCCTCTACATCCTCAGGATCAGCATTCTCGATCTCCCAGTCCTCACCATACTCCAGATCCCCTAGTGAAGGGACATTGAAGGAATCCTGCTCTCTATCATATTCCAAATAAAGAACCGGACGGTGTATAACCGGAGTCGCTCGTTGGTCTCCATCCGGTTCGAAAATTATCACATCTCCATACTGACCGTATTTTCTATGACCCGTGTTTCTGCCTTCAACGTAGGTTATTATGTCGTCCTTTTCAACTTCCTGTACAACGACTATATCTCCTGGATCTATCACACCAACTTGGCTATTTCCACTGTGCATCATACTGCCTGATTCGACGACCACCATCGGAGGCCATCTTCCACTGAAAGCATACAGTGAACCGAGTATGACAACCAATATTACAATAGATATAAGGACGTCTTTTCCCAATCGATGCATTTCCTCTTTAGCTGATGTCATTTTATCTTCAGATTCTCAATCTACATTATTGATTACCAATATGTTTTGTGCCTCAATGCAATAGCCACTATATATAAAACCCGTATTTACCATTTCGCATGACCTCATCGAATTCTTGTTCTAATCACATTTTTTTTTTTCTTTTCAGCTCAGAAACTCATCATATCCTTTTCAAGACGAGTTCTTTAGCCTTTTCTAACGCTTTTTTTCTACCTTCTGGATTACTGCCTCCACCCTGAGCGGTCTTCGGAGATCCTCCTCCGCCACCGTGAACTTCTTTAGCTGACTCGTTCAATATATCCACCATATTCAAATCGAGTTCGTCACTTCGGGAAAATACTAAATCCACATTGTCGCCTTCAGAGGCTAGGAGGACAACTCTGCCTTCCTCAGAAGAGATCCTTTCTGCTGTAGCCAACATCTCCTTTGAACCCATATCGACTACATCCATAACGATCTCTAATCCGTTTGATTCTTCACCGGGTAGAAGTTCCTCAGCCATCGCGATAGATCTGTATTTTTTCAGCTTTTCTATCTCCTTACCCCTCTGTTTCCACTCGGTAAAAAATCGCTCCGCGGTATCCGGTAGATCTTCTAGATCAACATTGAATTTTGAAGCCGTTTCTTTCAACAAGTCTTCCTGGTGCTGCACGTGTTCAACTGTAGCCATTCCAGCGGAGTAGGTAAGACGTTCCACACCATCTTGTATCCTCTGTGTACTCAATACTTTTATCGGACCTACTTCTGAAGTACTGTTCACGTGAGTGCCTCCACAAGCTTGAGCGTCGTAATCTTCAACATCTGATATATGGACCACCCTTATAATATCGCTTTCCGGTACTCCGCCCTGATAAAGTTTGAAACCAAAACGTTTCTCAGCCTCATCTCTAGTCAATTCTTCTTTTTTGACTGGTATATCTTCAAGTACTCTTTGGTTAGCTATACGTTCTATCTCTTTTATCTCCTCTCGACTTATCCTTCTGAAGTGTGAAAGATCTAACCTAGCGCTGTCTACATCTTTTTTTGCACCTTTCTGCCAGACATGATCGCCTAAAACTTCTCTAGCGGCACTCATGATTATGTGGGTGGCAGAATGATGTCTCGTAAGGGCTATCCGCCTATCCCAGTCTACCTTTCCTTTGACCGGTTCACCCTCTTCGATCTCACCTTCGATCTCATGGATTATGATACCGTCCTCTTTCCTAACATGATTAACAGGATAGCTAGAGTCCTCAGTGATCAACACACCATGGTCTGCGGGCTGACCTCCTCCCTCCGGATAGAAAAGCGTTCGATCCAATATCACTTCACCTTCTTTGGAACCGATAACTACCGAATCGAAAGTGCGAGCGTTCGGATTGTGATAATATAATGGATCGGTCTCAGGAAGACCTTCCCATTCTGAAATAACTTCATCTGATTCTACTACAGTATCTTCTGAAGATTTTTCATGCATCTCAGCGAGCATCGCATTGAAATCGGCAGGAATATTCACCTTGATATCGAATTCTTCAGAAAGTTCCTTAACAATGGTCGGATGTATCCCATGTGTATCGTAAAAATCTATCAATTTATCTGTAGACAGGGATTCTCCAGAATCCATATCCTGAAGCTCTCTTTTTACCATTCTTTTTCCCTTTTCAACGGTCTTGTAATACTTTTCAACCTCCTCATCTAGTATTTCGAACACTAAGCTCTTCTTGCCTTTCTCGATTATAGATGAATGGATGTCCATCTGCTTTTCGACTAGGCACTTAAGAGAAAGATCTTTTTCCAATCTTTCGACCTGTCTCAATGCACGCCTTATCATCATTCTTACCAGATAGCCCTCTTCTACATTAGAAGGAACTATCCCATCAGATAACATCAAAGCTATCGTGTAACTGTGGTCAGCCAAAGTGTATATCGATCTAAGAGTCGATAATTTTTCGGTGACCCATTGTCTCCCCATATCAACATTTTGATCCGATAATTTATCCATCAGATCATCTAACAGTTTTTCGTCTCTGTAATCTTTATCTGAAGTTCCGGCGAGATTGGTATATTCACGCAGCATTGTAAAATAATCCTCATCATCAAGAGGATGATCAAAACCCAACTTTTCTACTATATAACCGATCATATCAGGATAAACAGAATCGTAGATAGTCGGTGATCCCTCAGTTACCCATGTCAATCTCTCCAAACCATATCCAGTATCGACAACATTCAGATCAAGAGGACTGTATCGTTCACCATCGAGATCTATTTCGCCTCCTATATCTTTTTCTAGATTCATGAAAACCAGAGTTGAAACTTCCAAACCCTGAACGTTGACCTCTAAAGAAGGGCCTGCATTACCTCCTCCTATCCACGGATGTTCCTTGTAAGCTATCAACTCTTCATCTATACCAAGATCCTTGAGAAATTCGTGACAGTACTCAACGGTCTCTTCTTTCCAGTAAACGAGATCATCTTCCCTATTAAAAGAATGATGACCCAACATCTCAAAGGCCGTCTGATGCTTTCCTGTCCTGCCGACCTCGTCGACATCAGGAAGTCGTATGCAGGGCTGTGAGACTACCAGAGGATTAGCGGGAGGGGGGACCTGACCAGAAGTAACATGAGGCTGAAAATCATAGATGCTGGCATGAACTAGTAAAACATCGTCTCTCCATCTTGCCACGACCGGATATCTATCTAGAGGGGTATGGTCTCTGTCTGCAAAAAAATCGATGAAAAATTCCCTCATCTCATCTACATCTAAAGATCTATCTGAAGGGGGTTTACCTATGAAGTCAAATTCTGTACAAGGAGCGTCTTGGCAAGTCTTCATATCCTCATCAAGGGTCCAAAAATGAGACCCGCACTCCTGGCACTCTTTCCTGACGAATCCGTTGTCCTTGAAATAATCAAGCCTGTACTCTTCTTCAAACATGATATCTAATCGATTCTGCTCGAGATAAATAAAATATTCGGAAGAAACAAGCCTTATTTACTGGTAAGAGGTGGGGGAAAGATAAAATACCAGTCGGGAGGATAAATAACATCGATGAACCTAAAAGAAAAAAAGCTATTGATAGCGTCTATATTCTTAGTTCTATTATCATCCTGGTTCATCGGAAATTTGATCGATTTTGGGATGGCAGAAACTACAGGTGGTTTTATCGATTTACAAAGAGGAGGCGATATCGCTCTTATAAGTACATTAGTGATGATCTTGATCCCGTTTTCGTATTTATCTTATGTATCGTACCGAGCCAAAAAAGAGAGCGATTTTAAGTTCAGCAAGCTACTGATCTTAGCTTTCTGGATCTTTGCTTTCTTTGGAGGATTGATTTTTGCAATCTTGGGATTCTGGCCTTTTACACTTTTATTCGAGGTTTTTCCAAATGTTGCCCTGCCATTCGATATTGAGTTCTTTACACACCATTTGTTTCTTGATATGGGGTTCATCTTACTGCTCATCTTATCTGGACTGTTCTTTTCGATCTTTTTATTTATAAAGATCCAAGAGAGAAGAAAAGCGATAAAAAGAAAGGGTCCCGATCCTCATCAGGGCGAGAAAAAGGTTTACTTGAAGAAAAAAGTAAAAGATAAGAGCATAGAAGATTCTTTAAGTTCAACCTTAAGCAGAGCTATAAGTGAGATCGGAAAAGGGAAAGATGTGAGGGAAGCTATTATTGAGTATTACAATGAGATGACTAGACTTCTAGAAGAAAGAGGAGCAAAGATCCAAGATTCTATGACGCCGAGGGAATTTAAGGAAGAAATAATCAAAGAGATACCTAGTGCTAAAGATTTTATCACGAGTATTACATTTCTTTTCGAAGAGGCACGGTATAGTCCGCACGAGTTGAAAGAAAAAGATAGGGAAGAAGTCCTGAATCAACTCAAAGCTTTGGAGG
>CAYNOV010000110.1:0-5055 GCA_964398905.1 uncultured Thermoplasmata archaeon | reverse complement strand
TAATATATATGGTATCTTTTTTCGGTTTTATGGGATAATAATCTGTAAACCTCGCCTTTTACCCTTCTCAAAAGCTCTTTCTTATCCATTCTTCTAAAAAAGGATCGACGATCTCTCCTTTGTAAACTATCCCTTGACGCTCTAGACTTTTTATTGCTCTTTGAACATGTGAACTCCCTTTCAACTGGTATTCTTCGATCGTTTCGTGGGAGTACGGCTTTTCACGGTTTGCGAGAGCTTCCAAGGTCCTCCTTTGGAGCGCGCTGCTTATACTATTCCAGACCTGTTCTATGTAGAAGTCGTTCTCTATCAAAACGTTCAGCAATGAATCCAGGTTTTTTACTGAGCTGCTAGACCTCTTTCGATTCCAAAGCTCGAACAACAACTCTTTGGTCCTCATCGGATGTCCATCGGTAAGATCGAGTATTTCGTTGATCAGCTTATCCTCCACATCCATGTCTGTTCTTCCAAAGGTCTCTTTTATGTAACTCTTAAAATCTTCTTTAGGTATCTTGTCCAATTCGATCACTTTAGTTGACTTGAAGAACGGCCTGTCGCCGTCTTCGAACATCTCTTTGAGCATCCCGACCTGGGATCCGCTGAAGATGTACGTTACTCTATCCTGCTCCTGTATGACTGATCTGAAAAGCCTCTCTAGAGTGTCGCCGTTCAGTGTCTGTATTCTCTGAAATTCATCCATCGCTATCACCATCTCAGTATCCTTTTTCTCTGCCACCTTTTGAGGAAATTCCAAAGTCTCTTCTAGATCTTTTTCACTCTCCACTAACTTGACCGAGATGGATAGACTTCCTTCTTTCGTAGGAGTGAAAGTAGGTCTCAAAGAGAGCAGTGTGTCTTTCACGAAAGAGAATCCTTTTTCCATGGAGTTGTAAGACTCTTCAGTCACTCGGCTCAACAACTCGTTAGCTAACTCTGAGATACTATTTATCTTGTTGAAGTCTATATATACTGTCGATATGTCCTGATCGATGTTTTCAAAAGACTCTATGATCAGACTAGATTTTCCGTATCTTCTCGGAGAGTAGATGGTTAGATTCTGTCCACTCTCTACAGCTCTATAGATCGTTTCTATTTCGTCCTCTCTATCGATGAAATCTTTTCCTTTGGCTAACAGACGATATTCGAAGGGATTCTCTTTCAAATTCACACCTTTGTATTATACATTAATGTATAACACATACAAGTATAAGTAATTTTATACTTTTAGTAGATTCGAACATGGAAAATCAAGATGTTTTCAGATCGGAACTATAGTACCCTCAAGTTCTGGTTTTACGGGGCTGTTTTTCTCCACGTATTCTCTCAGAGCCTCTACAGCGTGGATATCCAAATCCCTTCTGTTCTCACCATATTTAGCTGGGATGCCCTGAGTCGTAACAAAACAGACTTCGTAGGTCTTCTCTTTATCCAGTCTTTCATCACCGACGAAAAATTCCTGTATCCTTTTCCCTCTTGGGTTCTCAACCTTAAAATATACGTTTATCCCGTAACATCGCTTCACGTAACCACCCATCTGATGATAGGAATTTTTAGAAAATGTCAGTTCTAGATCTTCCTCTATCATATCCCAGAGCTCCTTACCGGTTATCTCGCACTTGGATATAGGTGGATCAACAGGTATCATATTCCATAGGTCTTCCATAGTGATCTTCCCCGGCGGAATTGGCGAACCATAGCGCCATCCGTTCGAAAAGGCTATCTTCGTTTCACTCGCTTCGATCATCGCTTCCAACAGAAGATTGTCCATAGTGGTTTCCATCACACGGTCTCTCGCCAAACCTATCTTTGTTTCTCCCACAACTTCTTGGAGCATATCTTTATAAGGTCTTTTGGCTTCATCCACCGATCTCTGTACTTCTTCATCAGGTTTCATCGATTTTTTTATCTCCACGAGCTCGTGTTCATATCCCTTTATCTTTCCGTCTCTCAATTTCAGATCTAATCTTCCGATGAACGATCCGTGACAACCCGATTGTATGATCAGCGTTCCGTTCATCTTAACCGGCTCTTGGACCCTATTATGCGTATGGCCGCTTATCAGAACATCGATATCATCAACTTCTTTAGCCAGCTTTAATTCCTGAGGATAACCGAGGTGCGCGAAAACCACGATGAGATCGACATCCTTTTCCTCTTTCAACTCGTGTATATAACTAGGTAGTTCTTCTTTGCCCAAAGTAAAGTAAACACCTTCGCTGAAATGATCTGGCATAGTTTTGTCTACGATAGTAGCGGCGATACCTATGAGTCCGATTTTGACTCCATCTCTTTCCAAAATCTTGTAAGGATCGAAAACCAACTCATCGGTATCTTCATGATAACAATTTATCGCCAGGAGGGGATAGTCCAGCGACCTAGAAAGATCAAGAAGATGTTCAGGCCCATAGGCGAAATCCCAGTGAGCGGTCCAAGCATCGAAACCCATCCTGTTCAGTATCGGTATCATCACTTCACCTTCGCTCTCGACCGCAGGATATGTCCCGTGGATGGTATCTCCATTATCTAGAGCGATCACTGAGCCCTGATTTTCTTCTCTCACTTTATCGAAGTATCTCGTTATCCTCCCATATCCTCCGACCTTTCTATAGACCTGTTTTCCATCTTTCCAAAAGTACTCGTCATGCAGATCTAGATAAGCGTGACTATCGTTCATCTGCAAGATCACGAGTTCGTTATATTCTTTCATGGTACCCATCCCCTAAATCTTGATGTAATTCCAACCTTCTTCTTGCTTTTTGATCAGTTCCCCGACACCCGAGGGAACCACCACTGCTCCATCTATAAGCTCGTCTTCAGAGATCTCGTAGCCTTCCAGACTGTTGGAACAAACTCGGAAGTTCACGTTCTTCTTCAACAGATAATCTATCTTGCGTATATACTCACTATTCTTCAACATCATCTTGACGCCGCTGCCGTTTACCAGAAGTTCTATATCGACGTTCTCTTCTCCAAGGTCCTTGATCAGATTTATCATGTTTGAGATGGCGGTAAGAGCTCTCTCTTCATCGTGGAGATGAAATATCACCCTATATTCAGACAAACTTTTTCACCAAAAGTATAATCGTATCTGTTTACTAAAACATTGTCCCTAACTACAGTAAAATATTTAAATTCTAAAAAGCTATTTTTATCGGGGATGAAGTTTTGAGGCACGAAAGAAGCGTAACAAGGACCTTTCTATTCTTTCTAGTTCTGACCGTCTTTGTTTTTATCTTGTACTATTTCCTTCCACTAGATATGGTGATCTCCCTGGTCTTGATTTACGTCGGTCTTTTTCTCTTCGCTATAACCGCTTTGCTGTTCCTTTTCTTTGTTTTTGAATTGATCTCACATGGAATACCTCCCATCCTTAAAAGAGAAAGAAAGGAAGATACGGATAAAGAGGAAAAAAAGAGAGTTTCTGGCGATAGACATGGAGCAGCAAGCTATTCACAGAGTACTTCTCCGAAGAAGGAAAGCTTCTTTTCCAGATTGAACCCGTTCGGTGGAAAGGATAAATGCAACGATTGTGGGACTGAACTGGAGTACAGGGAAGAATATCACAGTTATTACTGTCCGAAATGCAGGACTTATAAAGGGGAACGACGATGATATCCTTCCATCTACTCTACACTTAATATCTCACTCTTATTTGTTCAAGACCTTCTTGTTTTCGACCTTCGCAGATTCGTGGATCTTCAAGTCTTTAGCCTTCACTCTCCCGATCTTACATCCTGAACCGATCCTGACTCTGTTCCCTGAGACCTCTTCAGCTTTGGTGTTTTCTAAATATATATCGTCTCCACTGACACTTTCTACTTTTAATGAACCGGACCTTCCAAGACCGAGGAAGAAACCGGATCCACCACCGCTTTCTACCACAACGTCTCCACCTTCGATCTTATTTATCTTGGATTTTCCAGAGACTTTCAACATCATCTCTTCAGCTTTTAATGTACCTCCTATATCGATGGAACCTTTCCCATCTATCATCTCACAGTGAACATCTCCTCCGGCTTTAAAAGAACCGGCGATATCTATATTTTCTACTTGGATGTTATCTTGAAACTTTGAGGCGCCTCTCAGATGTAAATCATCACCCTCTGTTCTCCCGGTAACTTTCAGTGAACCATCGGATTCCAATCTTCCGATGAAAATGTCTCCATCTATCTTTGTAGCTCCAGTAACTCGAGCATCATCCGCCTTAAGATCCCCTTCTACTTTGGTCGCGCCAGAGGCTCTGAATGTCTCACAGTTACATCCCTCGACCTTTGAAGCCCCAGACACGCTCACCCTTTTGGTCTTCTCTTCAACCGTTCTCTTTTTTTCCTTTTTCTCTTCTTCTGTATCTTCCATCTCCATCTCTACTTCTTCCTCTATATCTTCTAGATCTTCTCCGCTTTCCTTTTCGCTCTGATATCTAGATTTTATCTCTTTGTAGAGTTCTTCAGAGATCTCACCTTTCGCTAGTCTTTCGTCCAATCTTTCCAATATCTCATCTTTTTTGTCCATCTTATCCACCTTTTCTGTTACTATGAAAGACAGTTGAGTATTTATATTTATCTTGAAGATAATTTTAGATAGATTGAATCCCTCATTGTATAAGTTCAACTTTAAAGTTGAAAAATCTAAATAGTTCTTATATGATGTTCATACGATGGAAGATTTCACCAAGGAACTCATCGGTATATTCTCCTCTAAGACTAGATGCGAGATACTCGAGATGTTATGGGAGGGATACGATCATCCCGATGATCTTGCTGAAGAGCTCGGAATAACAAGACAAGCTGTGGACAAACATCTTGTCGAACTTCACGATTGGGGGATCGTCGAGAGGAACGCTGTATTCCCGCACGAGGGAAGGCCTAGGATTGTTTACGATATGACTAGATCGGGTAAAAGATTGATGAACTCGCTTGATGACTTGGCTGAGAAGTATAGGGAGAACATGATAGAGCGAGCTGAAAATCAGATCGAACAGTTGGATATGAAACTCGCGGTGGGAGAACTGTCCGAAAAAATTTATCGGAAAAAAGTGGAAGAGATCAAGGACCG
>CAYNOV010000109.1:0-5192 GCA_964398905.1 uncultured Thermoplasmata archaeon | reverse complement strand
GTTTCTTCATTATAGATGATGTTTTATCTTTAATAAATGATTTCGGGATACTACAAATTTGAGAAAAAAGATCGATTAAAAGGTTTTAGAAAGTGTTTTTTTTATCCTTTTTTCCAAGTCTCATCCAAAGCTTCCATCACGCTTCTTCTCACGTTCTCCGGAGTGAACTCTTCCAGATGACCTGGTACTTCTACGATCGGTATCTCTCCCTCTAGATAATCGATCATCGGCTTGGTCTTATCTTTGAATTCCTGAAGCCGGGATCTTATCTTTTCTTCGGTATCATCTGATCTCTGGATGACATCTATTCCACAGTCTTCGCATTTACCTCCCTTTGGAGGATCATATTTCAGATGGTAGACTTTCTCACATTCGGGACATATCCTTCTTTTGGTAGTCCTCTCGATTATCTTTTCGTCTGTATTCCTCACCCATAGTATGAAATCGATCTTCGAGTCTTTTTCCTCAAGAAGTTCGATAAGGAACTCCGCCTGATCTTTGGTCCTGGGATAACCGTCCAATATCTGGTTTCGATAGTCTTTCTTACCGAAATAGGATTCGAAGAGCTGATTAGTTATCCTGTCCGGAACGAATTTTCCTCTGTCGACGAAGTACTTCGCCTTGAGACCTAATATCACACTTTCTTCTTCGGTGCCTATCTCTTCAGCGATCTCTTCGTCTGAGATGAACTTTTCTTCTTCATCATCCCAAAAGATAGAGATATCTCCTTCGTAATCGTATTCGTCGAAATTCCCTAGGTAGGACCTGAAGATATTGCCGGTAGACAACTGTTCAAGATCGTATTCTTCTACCAAAACATCGATCCTGGGCTGTTTTCCCGCTCCACTCTTTCCTGTGACTATAACATTTGTAACTTTTTCGGGCGCATTCTCATACATGAATATCTACGCTGGAAATAGACTCTAAGTATATTTTTATTTGGGTTTACAATCGGAACATTTATTATCTCCTCTTATTTCATTGACACGAAAGGTGAAATAAAAATGTACGAAGTGCGATTCCACGGCAGAGGTGGACAGGGAGCTGTCACCGCTGCGAACACTCTCGCCGATGCAGCCTTTAGGGAAGATAAAGATGTACAATCTTTCCCTATGTTCGGTGTAGAGCGTAGAGGAGCCCCTGTTGCGGCCTTTGCCAGGATCGATGAGAAAGAGATCGACATAAAAACTCAGATCTACGAGCCAGATATAGTGATAGTGTTGGACATGAGTCTCTTGGATGTGGTAGACGTTACCGACGGACTCAAAAAAGGCGGAAAGATAATCTTGAATACTGGAAAGGACCCATCAGAATTCGATTTTCCGGATGCTGAAGTTTATACGGTCAACGCGACGAAGATAGCTGTTGAGAACGGTCTAGGCACGGAAACGAATCCGATCGTGAATACCGCTATTCTAGGCGCTTATTCAAAAGTCGCAGGAAATGTCAAGTTGGAGAACATAAAAAAAGCGATAGTGAACAACGTACCCGTTAAACACGATGAGAACAAGAAGGCCGCGGAAGAAGCTTATAAGAATGTAGTAGGGGTGTAAAGATGACTAAGGTAAAGATAACTATAGGCGGAATAAACAAGAAAGCTGGTAGTTCGAAAGAATACAAAACTGGAAGCTGGAGAACCATGAAACCTGAAGTTGATATAGAAAAATGTATCCAGTGTTTCAAATGTTTCGATTATTGTCCTGACGGCGCAGTTAAGAAAACGGAAGATGCGATAATAATAGATCTGGACTACTGCAAAGGATGCGGGATCTGCAAAAGAGAATGTCCCGTTAAAGCTATCGAGATGATAGAAGAGGAGAAGTGATAATATGGGAGAGCAAAAAGGAATGACGATCCAAGGTAATATGGCTACGGCGTTGGGAGCAAAACTCTGTAAACCAAATGTTATCCCTGCCTATCCGATCACTCCATCTACCTTGTTCCCTGAAAAGTTGTCAGAGTACATAGCAGATGGCGAGTTAGACGCTGAGATGATCAGAGTGGAGAGCGAACATTCCGCGATGAGTGCGTGTATAGGTGCTTCCTCTACTGGTGCTAGAACGTGTACCGCATCAGCCTCGCAGGGTATCGCTCTGATGCACGAGATGTTGTTTATCGCTGCTGGGATGAGACTTCCGATAGTGATGGCTGTAGGTAATAGGGCTCTATCCGCACCGATAAATATCTGGGCAGACCATCAGGACAGCATCGCTTCAAGAGATTCTGGATGGATGCAGTTCTACGCTGAAAAGAATCAGGAAGGTCTGGATCTGATGATACTAGCTTTCAGGATAGCTGAGGATGAAAGGGTATTGCTTCCTGCGATGGTCGGCATAGACGGTTTCGTTTTGACTCATACGGTGGAAGGTGTTCAAGTTCCTGCACAGGAAGACGTAGATGACTTCTTGCCACCTTACGATCCACCTCATGGTAAGCTCGACCCAGAAGAACCCATGACCTTTGGATCTTTGGGAACTCCCGATTTCTATCAAGAACTGAAGTACGATCAAACAGAGGCTTTAGAGAAGGCTCCGGAAGTGATCGATGAAGTGTTCGACGAGTTTGAAGAAGAATTCGGCAGAGAGTACAACAGGATTACTCCGTATAAGTGTGACGATGCCGATATAATACTGCTGACGATGGGATCGATGTCTGGAACCGCTAGAGCTGCGGTTGACGAGATGCGAGAAGAAGGCAAGAAAGTAGGTATGGCCAAGATGACCGTCTTCAGACCGTTCCCAAGTGACCTCTTGAAAGAGATCGCTGGAGATGCGGATGGATTGGCTGTCGTTGACAGAAATATATCCCCTGGATTTGGAGGTGCCGTATTCGCTGAATGCGCAGGTACCTTCATCAATGAAAGTAAGAGTCCGCTGATGAAGAACTTCATAATCGGTCTCGGTGGTAGAGAGATATTCAAAGAGAATTTCAAAGAGATGTACGAAAAGACCAAAGAAGCGGTCGAAGCCGGAGAGGTTGAAAAACCGGTCGAATGGTTGAATATGAACGAAGATGTGATGAGGTGATCAAGATGGCAGAAGATGAAGAGAAGGAAATGTTCGCATCTGGACACAGGATGTGTGCAGGATGCGGAGAAGGTACTGCGATGCGAACGATCTTGAATGAAGCAGGACCCGATACTATAGCTACAGTCGCTACTGGTTGTTTGGAAGTTACTACAACAGCGTTCCCGCAGACAGCTTGGGAGATACCCCTGATCCACGCAGCATTCGAGAACGCTGCAAGTGTCGCATCGGGTATTGAAGTAGCGCTGAAACAGATGGATAAAAAAGGCGAGACAAATATCATATCCTTCGCTGGAGACGGAGGTACCTTTGATATAGGTTTCCAGGCCCTTTCCGGCATGTTCGAGAGAAAGCATAACATAACTCACATCTGTTTAGATAACGAGGCTTACATGAATACGGGTATCCAGAGATGTAGTTCTACTCCTTACGGAGCTTCAACGACCACGTCACCTTCGGGAGAAGTGAGCATAGGCGAAGACAGACCCAAGAAGCCCTTGGCTAGGATCGCTGGTGCCCATGATATTCCTTACGTGGCGACCGCAACGATAGCTTATACAGAAGATTTGAGGAAAAAAGTGAGAAAGGCATTAGATGCTGACGGGCCAGCGTTGGTACATGTATTTGCTCCTTGTCCGACAGGATGGAGGCACGGCAGCGATGATTCAGTCGAACTCGCTAGATTGGCTGTAGAAACTGGAATATTCGTCCTCTGGGAAGCTGAAGATGGCGATATATGTGATATCAACGTCACTAAGAAACCAAAAGACAGGAAGCCGGTCGAAGAGTACTTGAAGAAACAGCGCAGGTTCGCTCATCTCTCAGACGAACACGTCGAAAAGATCCAGAAAGAAGTTGACGAGAAGTGTGAACAGTACGACTTCTAAAAATACTTCTGAACCCTCTTTCTTATTTTTATAATATTTTATTCTTCGTAGGTCTCTGTTTCTATCGAATATAGAACTTTATATCCTTCTAATGCGGAGTGGATCTGATCCGCGAAACGTATGGCGTCGCTCACGTCAGCACCGTCGTCCCAATCGTACACCATGTCATACTCGCCTCTGATGGGTTCAAAACCGAGGCCGTGTAAAACGTCGAGGGTTTCGGACGGTCTTTCTCCCTCGCTGTTGAATGTCAGTTTTATGTAGGTTTTCATCGATACAAGATAAGACGCTTTCTGATATTAATGATTTTGCTTTTAAAGGGGTTTATCAGATTCCCCCGGTCGATTACCGAAGAGCTTACAACCTAGGTATCCGTAGAACGCCGGGAGTAATCTTATGAAGTACCAGAGCGTCATCTGATGGTCCAGCATCTTTCCTGGTGAGTAATTACTCCAGAGTTTCCCGTGCTTCATGGTTAGCTGTTTTCTTCCAAAGCCGTTCCAAAAGGCTTGCTTGAAGAAGCCGTAGAAGCTTCCTCTTGTTCGATGGTAAACGATAGCGTCTTCGTTGTAACCTATATCTCCCCCAGCTTCTACTGCCCTAAGATTCAGATCTATGTCCTCTGCGGTTTGAAACCACGGGTCGAAGCCGTCGATCTCTTCGTATAATCCCTTATCATAAAGGAGATTACAACTCGGATAAGTGATATCGTAGCCTTTGTGGAAGAGTTCAACTCTTTCCAACTCTTCGAAAGCATGGTATCCTATATTTATCGTCTTTCCCGCGACAACATCGTATTCTTTGGCACTCTCTCTCATCTCCTCCGCCCAGAATGGATTGACTATCACGTCGCCGTCGATAAAAGCGACTTTTTCGCCCGCGGCCTTTTCCACACCAAAATTTCGAGCTTCTCCTCTTGTTCCACCTTTCACGTAGAGGTTGATGAAATCGTGGTCTTCAGCGTAGCTTCTGACTATATCCTGAGTTCCGTCGTCGCTGTGTGCGTCGACGATTATCACTTCTATCGGTGGTTCTTGGACTATCAGACTGTCGAGTAAGTCGGGCATGTCGCGGGCTTCGTTCTTCACTGTTATTATTACGCTGATGAGCATGTCATCCATCGTTTAATCGATTGAGGTAGAAAGGTTTTATTATTTAAAGTAAATCATCGGAGATGGGATCAGGGATAATTGACAAAACACTTAGATACGAAAATTTTTTATGTATTCATACTCATACGTAAAAACATGAGTAAAAATATAGCGGTCTCGGATGAGAT
>CAYNOV010000108.1:0-5264 GCA_964398905.1 uncultured Thermoplasmata archaeon | reverse complement strand
CTTCTGTGTCGGTAATGATGTTAGTTATTTCAGCTTCTTCTATGAAGCGGTGTCTTGTTATCTCTGCGACATCTACTGCTTTGCTGATCGCTCTTCCTCTAGCTTTTATCACTACTTCGTCGCTTCCGCTGTTGAATTGGGTCATAACAGCTTGCACGTAGTTCATCGTTTCCTTACTACCGACAAATATGGTATTCTCATCGTCCATGTTTATCGCCTCTTTTGCTAATTGCTTTATTGCATCGGTTTTATGAGAAAGGTGATATTAACTATTTTGGTTTATTTTGACCTAAAATCCTGATAATTTCACCATTATGTCTCGATGATCTCTGTCAAAAGATATTTTAGATTTTTAGACTTTAGGATATTCAAGGAAATAAACTTCCATAAAGATGACCTATGTAAAGAACTAGGGCAGCGGAAACGGTTATCAGCACGTTATCGTCTATAGGACCGAATTCGTACCTTTCTATAAATGTTGCGACCATCGCCGCAGAGAGGCCCCAAAAAGGCAGACCTTCAAACCCTGCGAAAAAATATCCTATGGGCAGACATACGATCAGCATGAATACATTCCCTATAGGATGTTTTGTTCTCTTCTTAAAAAAGATATTTCTGCTTATCCCGGTCACACCGTCGCCGAAAGCCATCATGGCTGGAGGTATGATAGCTATCCATGGACTTCCGATAACGACCCATAGAACGAAAACGATCACGCCCCACATGAAACAGAACTTGACGTCGTTCTTATTTTCCTCTGTTTGGATCCAATAGAGGAGTTTGTTTCTATGATATGGTAAGTAGGTGAAAATAGAGAGAGCAATACCGATCAAAAGAGGATAGATAGGGGAGGTGAATACGAAAGGTACGAAAAGCGTTGCTATACCTCCTCCGAATATGTGTACGACCTTTCTATCAAAGTAAACTGCGACATTCTTTTGAACATCTTTTTTTCTCATCCAGTGATATAATCTTTTAGTCGACAAAGTGACCAAGATAGGATAGGTTACGAGAGCTAATACCCAAGTTAATTGGATGAGATCTATGTTAATATCCATCAATCCATTATTTTACGATCTGTATTTATCTTTTATTGAACCTATTTTGAAGTCTATAGGTGAGGAGATTGTATGCCAACGAAAAACTATATAAACCAATTTTCTATCCTCAAGATAGGTAATAATTATGTTAGGTTTAGACCATATCACTTTAGCGACGTTAGGGGCGATAGTAGCAGCGTTGATCGGCTTAGTTCTTGCGGGGTACTTCGCGAAGTTCATAACTAAGCAGGAACGTGGAACAGCCAAGATGAAAAAGCTGGCCGGCGAAGTGCAGAAAGGAGCGAAAACTTATCTCAATACAGAATACAAATACATAGCTATATTTGTAGTAGTGGTCGCGGTCCTTCTTGCCGTCAAAGATTACATAGAAGGCGTTACAGTAATGACATGGTTCCCATTCATCGTAGGAGCTATCCTCTCTGCTACTGCAGGATATGTAGGCATGATAACTGCAACCAATGCTAGTGCTCCAACGACTCAGGGAGCGAGAGATAATCTTAACAAAGCATTGACCATCGCCTTTAGAGGCGGTTCCGTGATGGGACTCGCCGTCGTTTCATTAGGTATCTTGGGTATGAGCACCGTTCTCCTAGTGGTCAGAGAGATATTGACCCTTCATCAGGCGATAATATATATAGCGGGCTTTGGTTTCGGAGCTAGCGCGATCGCTCTCTTCGCAAGGGTCGGTGGAGGTATCTACACCAAAGCCGCAGATGTCGGAGCCGATCTCGCTGGTAAGGTCGAAGCGGAGATCCCTGAGGACGATCCTAGGAACCCAGGAGTTATAGCTGACAACGTTGGAGACAATGTAGGCGATGTCGCTGGTATGGGAGCTGACCTTTTTGAATCTTATACAAATACTATAATCGCTGCTCTAACTCTTGGATGGATGATCTACAGGGGTACAGAACTTCTTCCTCATACGCCTCTGAGCGGACTAGAAGATCAACTTCAAATATTTGCGATACCGTTCTTGATAGCTGGAGCGGGGATCATCGCGTCCATGATATCTATATTCTTCATCAGAGCGGAAGGAGAGGCCTCCCAAGAGACACTACTCAAGGCACTGAGAAAGGGCACCTGGGGTGCGGCAGCTTTGATCACCATATTCTCTTTTGTGATACTTTACTTCTTCGTACCTCCGGCTGAGTTTGATTACCTCGCTTATAGGATATTCGGCGCCGTTGTAGCAGGACTTGTCGCTGGAGTTCTTATCGGATTCTTTACTGAATATTATACGTCTGAAAGGTATAAACCGACCAGAAAGATGGCAGAATCCACTGAAACCGGTCCCGCGACCTTCATAATCCAGGGGATCGCAACAGGGATGCAGAGCACCGCTTTTCCGGTAGTGATAGTTTCTATCACGATACTTGTTTCTTACTATTTAGCAGGTCTTTACGGCATAGCTATATCCGCCATCGGGATGTTGTCTACTTTAGGTATCACCCTTTCTTCCGACGCTTATGGACCTATCGCGGACAACGCTGGAGGCCTAGCGGAGATGAGCGGTCTTGATCCCAAAGTTAGAGAAAGGACCGACGCTTTGGATGCTCTCGGCAATACCAACGCAGCGACCGGAAAAGGATTCGCTATCGGTTCTGCAGCATTAACGGCTTTGACCTTGACCGCTGCTTATGCATCCGAGATAGGATTCGATGTCGGTGAATTCAGTATCATGCAACCAACGATGTTGGCTGGAGTCTTCTTGGGCGCTATGGTACCATTCCTATTCTGTGCGATCACGATGAAAGCTGTCGGTCGTTCCGCCTTTGAGATAGTTAAGGAAGCTAGGAGACAGTTCAAAGAAGTCAGCGGTCTTCTCGATGGTGAAGCAGAACCTGATTACCAAAGACCTATCAATCTTGCCACTTCGGCCGCGTTAAGAGAGATGATAATACCTGGTCTTATGGCGATAATCGTTCCATTGATCGTTGGATTCGTTCTAGGTCCCACTGCCTTGGTGGGCTTCTTGATGGCTGCTGTAGGAACCGGCTTCGTCTTAGCGATAATGATGGCAAATTCCGGTGGTGCCTGGGACAATGCAAAGAAATATATAGAACAAGGTCACCATGGAGGTAAGGGTTCTGATGCCCATAAGGCTGGAGTGATAGGTGATACGGTCGGAGATCCTTTCAAAGACACTTCTGGTCCGTCACTGAACATACTGATAAAGTTGATGTCTATAGTGGCATTGGTATTCGCGACCGCTATCGCCCAGTACGGCCTCGTATTGGTTTGAATTGAATAAGTATAGGTGGACAAGTCATGTACAAAATGGAGAGAAAAAAGGACACCGTTAGGATACCTCCTGATCGGTTGGATGAGGATATAGATCAAGCAGCTAGAGAGATAGCTAAGGAGGAACTCGAAGGAGTCATCGAGGACGACAACAAGTTGGTTATCTTAGCGACCAATGTAGAACGGAAAGGTGAAGGTAAAGTCGTTCACGGAGACGGAGGAGTCTATCAAGAGGTTGCATATGATGCTCTTTACTTCCAATTGGTTGAACAGGAATTGATATTAGGTTATCTCTGCGAAGTCTTAAAGTTCGGAGGCTTTGTGAGATTTGGACCTTTAGACGGTCTTTTGCACATAAGTCAGATAATGAATGATAAGGTCGAAGTCGATCAGGGTAGTCAGATGCTGATCGGGAAAGAATCTGATAGAACGCTTTCAATCGATGACGAGATCAGGGCTAGGATAGTAACGATCAGTATAAATGACAGGAATCCCAGGGAAAGCAAGATAGGCATGACGATGAGACAGAAGGGTCTTGGAAAACTCCAGTGGATCGAAGAAGAAAATGAAGAGGAGGATTAGAATAGGATGGCTAAATTGAAAGCCTGTAAAGATTGTAATTATCTTACTGAGGAAAACGAATGTCCTCTCTGCGGTGGTGAAGTCGCTAGGGAATGGCAGGGCTATCTAGTCATCGTAGATCACGAACACTCTATGTTGGCCAAAAAGATGGGGATCAAAGCGAACGGTAAATTCGCATTGAAAGTAAGGGGATAGATCATCTTGCGAGAGATCCCTGAAACCGATCTCAGATTGAGATCAGAGGATAGGTCTGAACTCAAGCGCACTCTTGGTCCGGTTATCGATGGGGAACTACCTGAGAAATATCATAGGATGACTCCGAAGATAACGGTAGGCGATGTCGTTACGGATATCCTGCTCGATCAAGGAATAGTACCGGACGTTTCGATCGTGGATGGAAAAACGCAACGAGGAAAGTTCGGATCTAGAGACTGGGAGGATGAGGATGTAGTAAGACTAGAGAATCCTCAGTCCATGATAACAGCAGTGGCCTGGAAAAAGATAAGGTCCGCTATAGAGAGTGATGAAAAGATCACTATCTACGTTGATGGTGAAGAAGACATGCTCTCTTTGGTGTCGATAATACTTTGCCCTGATGACGGCATAGTGATATACGGTATACCGGATGAGGGCATGGTGATAAACGAGATATCCGATGATTTGAGAAGAGAAGCTTGGGAAATAATAAATAAGATGATAGAAGTTGAAGATGGTAGATAAGATGGCTGAAGTCGAAATAGAACATGAAGAAAAGAACGATCTTATGAACAGGCGCGAGATGACTCTCAAGGTGACACATGAAGGTGAGGGCACTCCCACTAGGGATTCACTCACCGATCAGATAGCCAATCTTGCAGATGCTACTAAAGGTAATATAGTCATCGATAAAATAGATACAGAGTTCGGTAAAGAGGAATCGATCGTCAAAGCAAGGATCTATGAGGATAAAGAATCTATGGAAAAATACGAGAGAGATTATTTTAAGGAAAGAGGTTAAGGTTGGTGAAAGATATGAACAAAGGAGAAATATTTGAAGTTGAAGATGGAGAGATCAAGCGGAAAAGGAAGAACTGTCCGAAATGTGGAGAAGGTGTTTTTCTAGCTGAGCACGAAAACAGACATTCCTGTGGTAAGTGCGGTTATACAGAGTTCCAAGATTAGATACAAATTCTTTCTGGGACTCATTCACCTCTCATTTCGCTGAAAGATGATCCATTTTTGGGCTCGTGGTGTAGCTATCTCGTTTCTCCTGAAGCGGGACTACAAAGGATATCACCGGGGCTTCCGGAGCCCCAAACCCGGGTTCGAAAGCTGATCTGGACGTACCAGTTCAGACGAAAATCCCGGCGAGTCCGTTCGCTTATGCTCACTCCCTCGCCT
>CAYNOV010000107.1:0-5297 GCA_964398905.1 uncultured Thermoplasmata archaeon | reverse complement strand
TTGATCTCATCTTCCATCTCGTTGGGAATTTTAACATTTAATGAAGTCATAGTTGCACTAGAGTATTACTAAAAAATGAATTCTAATCTTCAAATCCAAAATCACCATCCCTTAAATCTTTATTAATGGCAAAAATAATAATCTTCCACCAAAACCCGATCACTTTTTCCACCCCCTCCGGTCCAATCCCGTTCCATTCTTCGCAAAACTCGGCAGTTAACAGCCACCTTTTGCGTGCGAAACTTAGCAGTTATCTCTCAATCCAATAATCTAAAAACATGATATCACCTCCAAAGAGAGTTATGGTTAAGGTCTTTAGATATTCTGTGCAAAAGTCGGCAGTTTTAGTCGTATTTTCCGCAAAGGATGGCAGGTAGATTGCAGGCGAAGGATGGCAGATGGCTGCCACCTTTTGCGTGCGAACGATGGCAGTTAACCGAACTAAATTGCAAACAAAAAATAACATTCTAAATTAACCTAAAAAGGCGTGTAGATCTTATTCTAGTTAAATTAGTTATGATAGGTAAGTTTTAAAAATATTTGAGTGATTAGCGATTTAGAAAATGAAAGAGTGTCATTACTTGATAGCAGGAGGTGCAGGATTCATCGGGAGTCATCTCTCAGAGATGTTGATCAAAAAAGGACACAGAGTCTCCGTGATAGACAATCTTTCTACCGGTGTAAAACAAAATATCGAACATCTGATTGACCGTGACGGATTTACCTTTTATAGAGCAGACATTACCGAAACCATTGATTTTTCTATATCCCCTGATACGATTGTCCATATGGCCGCCATAGCCAATCCTACAGACTATGAAAAAAAACCTGTCTGTTCTTTGTCAGTGAATTCCGAAGGAAATCGAAATCTATTGGAACTTGCAGAGAAACAAGATTCTCGATACCTGTTCTTTTCAAGTTCTGAAATTTATGGCGATCATAATCCTCCTCCTGAGTTTGGGCTAAAAGAAGATATGCAAAGTAAGACTTTACTCGGCCATAAAAGAAGCCCGTACTTTGTTGGTAAGATGTATGGGGAAGAACTGGTAAAAAATTTCTGTGAAGGGTATGCAATAGAGTACTTGATTGTCCGCCCATTCAATATTTATGGTCCAAGGATGGATCGTAACTCAAGATACGGTAGAGTTATTCCAAACTTTATAGAAAGAGGATTGAAAGAAAAACCTTTATTGATTAATGGCAATGGGACACAGGTTAGGTCTTTCTGTTTCGTTTCTGATGTTATAGGGTGTTTATCAGAGATCTTTAAGAAAGATCACTGGGCCCATGATGTAGTAAATATAGGAAATCCAGACCCTGTTTCCATAAAAGAATTAGCCGAAAAAATCAATGAAATAACAGGCAATCCGTCTGATCATGAGTTCAAAGATAGATTCAAACATGAACCGGATTACAGAATGCCAAATATCGATCTTGTAAAAAATTGGACCGATTGGACCCCAACCGTTTCTTTGAATGATGGTATAGAGAAAACGATAGAGAAAGACGATATTTTGGGAGAGGCTAAATGATGGGAAATAAAAAAACCTTGAGCGATACATCGGTGGTCGTTGCAACCCATGAGAGGATGGAAATGTTGAAAGATCTGCTAGACAGTTTTTCCAGATTGAATTGTTTACCAGGTGAGGTGATAGTTATTGACGATGGATCAGAAAAAGAGGTTGCTCCCAACCTGGACCTAGACACCTATCCTTACACTTTGAAAGTCTTCAGAAATGAAGAACCTAAAGGCCCAGCAGGTGCTAGAAATGTTGGTGTCCATCGGAGTAGAGGTGAAATAATCGCTTTTACTGACGATGACTGTATCGTTGAATCAGGTTGGTTAAAGAACCTTTATTCCCATCTAAAAAGTGGAGATGAGATGCTTGGGGGTGTTGGAGGAAAGGTAAAAGCCTATGATGACGATATTTTCAGTAAATATTACGAGTTCAAGTCGATATTGGAACCAAGACCGCATGATCGTGAACATCCAAACAGGATACCGTATCTTGTAACTGCCAATTGTGCAGTAACGAGAGAAGCTTTCATGCGTGCCGGAGGATTTGATGAGAACATCGACAAAGCCGGTGGAGACGATTGTGCAATGTCTATGAGGATGGCCAAGTCAGGCTATTACTTCGAAAAGGAGGAGGATGCTGTTATTTTTCACAGGTTTAAGAAAGGATTTAGAAATCTGTATAGAACATTCTACAGATATGGAAAAGGTGGAAGATATGTCGTGGATAGATATCTACCTCTCTGACGAAGAACCTGATCAAGTGTACGGGGCAGATGCGGAAGAGGCCCTGACCAGTATGCTTAAGATTAGAGACTTACCACATCTTTGGATAAATTATCGCAAATCAGGTGTCGGGATAGTTAACTCATCCATATTCGTTCTATTCGATATAGTTAGGAATCTAGCGTACCGGAGGGGTTTCGAAGCTGGAGAGGAATATCTTGAGGAGGAAAAATCAGAATGAGCACTGATTTACCGGAAGAGGTATTCTTAGATTTAAGTCTTGAATGCAATTTGAAATGTATCTCATGCGATATCCATAAGGCAGACCAACCAGCCAACGGACTCAGCCTTGGAGACAAAAAAGAGATAGTAGAACAGATCGGAGACATGGAAAAAGACATACCTCTGGTCTTCACTGGAGGGGAACCTTTCGAAAGGCGAGATCTTTTGTATCCTCTTGCGAAGGAGTGTAAAAAATTCGACATATATTCAACCATCAGCACCAACGGTACACTTTTGAATGAAGAAGACATTGAAAGACTCCCGCGATCTGGGATTAATGATGTTGTGGTCTCATTAGACAGTCACGATCCTTCAATACACGATAAGATACGAGGTGTGGAAGGGACCCACTCAAGGGCTGTTAAGAATATCAAAAGGTTGGTGAAAGCAAAAGAAAAATATGATGTTGAATTTCATGTGATGATCAGCAGCATATTAGGAAGGCATAATTTGGACAAGACCCCTGAGCTGGTTGATCTTGGAGAATCACTCGATATAGACGATATCATATTCCAGCCTATCCAACCCGTTTTCGATAGAGACGAAGAAGACAAGTGGTGGGAGCAGAATCCACTTTTTCCTACTTCTGAACAGGTAGAGAATGGTATAGCAGATTTGAAAAATTTAAAAGAAGAAGGTGCTCCTTTGTTCCAATCTAACAAACAATTTTCTGATATGGAATACTATTTCAAAAATCAAGGCGAAGTTAGGAAAAACACTTGTGTTTCACCTAGAAAAAATATGATGATCGACGTTGTAGGTAACGTGAGATCATGCTTCAACATGGAAAGAATTGGTTTAGAACCCATTGGCCATGTTAAGGAAAAGAGCCTAAAAGAATTTTGGAATTCTTCAGAAAAAATCAGAGAAGAGATGAAAGATTGTACTGAATGTTGTGGAGTGATGGTATGTCACGCCAGGTAGAAACCGAATCTGGATTCAGTACAGATGAACTGTTCGAATATGAGAACTCTAAGCGGGTAATCGATCATCCTGAAACTCCTAGTGCATATATAGAATGGAGAGAGATATTGCCTATATTATCGAAAAAGACAACTGAACATGTGGGAAATCTTTTGGATTGGAGCTATACCAACTCAAAGAGACCTCTAGGATCCTCTAGAGAAATTTTTGCAAATAACTTTGAAGGAGCGGATCAAGAGGTTCTAGATGAGTGGATGTATAATCTTAGCCAGACCTCGATAAAGGATTTCATCGACTTTCATTTACCTTTCATGAGAAATTTCTCAGACCTTTCAGAAAAATGGAAACCCTCCAAGTTGGTTGGACTTTATCTAGAATTTTACAATAACCCTTCAAAGGGAAAAATCGTAAATAGATTTCCTGAAAAATTAATCGTCGAAACTACCAAAAGCTGCAATTTTTCCTGTGTGATGTGTTCTTCAAGGACTAATGGTTTCCAAAAAAAATTCACAATGGACTTAGAAGTCTTTGGAGAGGTGATCCGAGTATTTTCACCACATAGCGAAACGATAAGGATTAATGGATATGGAGAAGCTTCGATCATCCCAAATATAGAAGATTATATCGGTTGCTTAGACGAATTCAGCTTTGAAGGGCAAAGGGAGATAATAACCAATCTATCTGCATCTTATAGAGTTTATGAACATCTTGCTAACGAAGATTTTGTACTGCTAGTTTCATGGGATGCTGTGGATGAAAATTTGTTTAAAGAAATTAGAGTAGGTGCAGATTACGACAAGATGTTAAAATCTTTAAATAAACTTGGAAATGAATTATCAGATGAATCTGAAAGACTTATACTTTTGTCGACTGTTCAGGAAAAAAATATTGATCAGATCGTTCCTTTGGTCGATCTTGCCTCGGATGTAGGTGCAGGGAAACTGATATTTAACATAGTGAAAGAAGAGGGAGATTCAAAATGGATGAAGAATCGATTCCAGGAAATAAAAAGTGAATTCACTAAAGCTAACGAAAGAGCTGAAAATTTAGAAGTCGACTTGAAGATTCCAGATCACATCGGTGAGCAATACTTGGATATAGAAGGGATCACTCAATCTGCAAAAGCCCGCTGTGATAGGCCTTTCAAAGAGATACAAATCAGATGGAACACCGAATTGAGTGTGTGCAACATGTTCAATCCATATTATTTGGGAATTTTATTCCGCCCTAATGTTCCAAAGGATGAACAGAATATGAAAAAAAGGTTTGAACGACTCTGGAATGGACCTAATTATAGGTTATTTCGGTCTATTGTTAATACAGAAAGAAAGCATCCGTACTGTGAAGATTGTTATTATATGTAAAAATAAAGCTGATTAAAAACACCTCAAAATCTCTTTTTAAATTTTTAAAAATCAATAATCTTCCACCAAAACACGCTCACTTTTTCCACCCCTCCCACCATCCACCACAGCTCATATCATTAGGATTTTATCCCTCGATCCTCGTTGATACTGCGGATCACGAGGCACACTTGCTGAGTGAGAGACGGAACCCGTTCCGGCGCAATTATCATCTCCGGTTGATCATCTTCCCATCTAGTCCTCTTTTTTCCTCCAGTCTGTCCACCGCAGCTCATATGTTTCGGAATTTCATAGAAATTCCAAATAGTCTTGGAAACTTGTTTCCAATATACTTGGAATTTTCTTTGAAAATTCCGAGATTCGATGGAAAATCTACGATTTTCCAGTAGATATCAACTACAGTTGACATCCACCGCACGTCATAATCAAATCAACCGCAGATGATAATCAAGTATAGCCAAGATAACATCGATTGATCGAGTGCA